>NZ_CP024201.1:0-319318 GCF_002749615.1 Caulobacter mirabilis | reverse complement strand
CCGACAGCTCCCCCAGAGGAGAGCATCTCAGCCCGCGCCTACTCGCCTTCCTTCGGCTGCTCCCCGGCCTTGAAGCCGCAGCCCTTCAGCGTCTCCGCGCCGAGCTTCACCTCGGCGACATAGGGATACTTCAGGTCGCTCATGCCGTCGGAGCAGTCGCCCTTGGTCAGGGTGGCGACCATCAGCTTGCCGTCGGCCTGCCCCGTCCAGACCCCATGACCGTCGATGTAGGCGAAGGTGACCCCCGTCGCCTTCACGGCCGGCGGCTCGGGCCGGGTCAGGGTCATTTCGCCGCCCTTGATGTCCACGCTCCAGAACGGCTCGGTCCCGCGCAGGCCGAAGTCGGTCTTGAACTCGGCGGCGGCCGGAGTCTCCGCGGCAGGCGGCGGCGCATCGGCCGGCGGCACGGCGTCGGAGCCGCCGGGAGCTTCCTGGGCATTGCAGGCGGCCAGCAGAAGGGCGGCCAGAGTCAAGGGCAGGGCGACGATCGCGCGCATGAGGGCTTCTCCTCGAATTCCGACAAAGCAGGTTAGACTCCCGATCCATGAGTCGGAACGGGCCTCTGGGGTTCTACGAGTTCTTCGCCGGAGGCGGCATGGCCCGCCTGGGGCTCGGCGACGGCTGGTCCTGCCTCTACGCGAACGACTTCGACCCGCTGAAGGCCGCCACCTACCGCGCCAACCACGCCGACGCGGCCGACCACTTCCACGAGGGCGACGTCTGGAAGATCGCGCCCGAGGCGCTGCCCGGCCGCGCGGATCTGGCCTGGGCGTCCAGCCCCTGCCAGGACTTCAGCCTCGCCGGCGCCCGCAAAGGTCTGGACGGCGGCCGATCGAGCGCCTTCTTCGGCTTCTGGCGCCTGGTCGAGGCGCTGAACGCGCAGGGCCGGGCGCCACGGACCATCGTGATCGAGAACGTCGTCGGCCTGCTCACCTCGCACGGCGGCCGCGACTTCGAGGCGCTCTGCCGGGCTCTGGCCGGGCAGGGCTATCGCTTCGGCGCCCTGGAGATCGACGCCGCCGCCTTCACCCCGCAGTCCCGGCCCCGGGTCTTCGTCATCGCCGCGCGCGAGGCCGAGGGCGCCGCGGCCAGCCGGTGCGGCTTCCACAGCAAGGGCGTGTTGGAGGCCTACGAGCGCCTGCCCGCCGACCTCCGGGCGCAGTGGCTGTGGTGGGACCTGCCCGCCCCGCCCGCGCGCAACACCGACCTCGCCGCCCTGCTCGAACCCGACGAAGCCGTCTCCTGGCGGTCCGAAGCCGACACGGCCCGACTGCTCGACCAGATGAAGCCTCTGCACCGCGCGCGGCTCGCAGCCGACCGCGAGCGCACCGTCGGCGCCGTCTATCGCCGGACCCGCAAGGGCGTGCCCCAGGCCGAGGTCCGCACCGACGGCCTCGCCGGCTGCCTGCGCACCGCCCGGGGCGGCTCGTCGCGGCAGTCGATCGTCGTGGCGGAGGGCGGCGAAATCCGCTCGCGGCTGCTGACCGCCCGCGAGGGCGCGCGGCTCATGGGCCTGCCCGACAGCTATGTGCTGCCGAAGGGAGCGACAGCCGCCTTCCACGTCGTCGGCGACGGCGTCGCCGTCCCCGTCGTGCGCTGGCTGGCCGAGCATCTGCTGGAACCGCTGCTGCGCGCCGAAACGACGGCCGCCGCCGCCGAATGAGGCCTGACAACCCTATCCGGCCCCTATAGTTTTCCGGGCAAAGCCAGCGCCCTCCCCGGAGACCCCTCTCATGACCCAGTACGACGCCGCCCGCTACAAGCGCGCCGGTCGGGGCAAGATCTACGACTCCATCATCGACACCGTCGGCGACACGCCGCTGGTCCGCCTGCCCAACCTGACCAAGGAGCTGAAGCCCAAGGGCGAGGTCGTCGCCAAGCTGGAGTTCTTCAATCCGTTGGCCTCGGTGAAGGACCGCATCGGCGTCTCAATGATCGAGTATCTCGAGGCCGAGGGCATCCTGAAGCCGGGCGGCACGATCGTGGAGCCGACCAGCGGCAACACCGGCATCGCCCTGGCCTTCGTGGCCGCGTCCAAGGGCTATCCGCTGGTCCTGGTCATGCCCGAGAGCATGTCGATGGAGCGCCGCAAGATGCTCCTCCTGCTCGGCGCCAAGCTGGAGCTGACCCCGGCCGAGAAAGGCATGCGCGGCGCCGTCGCCCGGGCGCAGGAGCTGCTGGAGGAGATCCCCGGCTCGGTGATGCCGCAACAGTTCGAGAATGAGGCCAACCCGCTGATCCACCGGGTCTCGACCGCCGAGGAGATCTGGAACGACACCGACGGCAAGGTCGATGCGGTCGTGTCCGGCGTCGGCACCGGCGGCACCATCACCGGCGTCGGCCAGGTGCTGAAGGCGCGCAAACCCTCGATCCGCATGGTCGCCGTCGAGCCGGAAGCCTCGCCGATCCTATCGGGCGGCGCGCCCGGTCCGCACAAGATCCAGGGCATCGGCGCCGGCTTCGTGCCCGGCATCCTCGACCGCGGCGTGATCGACGACATCGTCAAGGTCAGCAACGACGACGCCTTCGAGATGGCCCGGAAAGCCGCGGCCGTCGACGGCCTGCCGGTCGGCATCTCGTCGGGCGCCGCCCTCACCGCCGCCTTCGATCTGGCCTCGCGTCCCGAGTACGCCGGCAAGCTGATCGTCACCATCATCCCCAGCTTCGCCGAACGCTACCTGTCGACGCCTCTGTTCGAAGGCCTCTAGGGTCATGGTCCGCCGCCTCGCCCTGGTCGTCGCCTTCGCCCTCGCGTCGGCCGCGGCCGGCGAGGCGGCGGCCTGCAGCTGCGCCCGCTACGAGACGGCCGAGGCGCAGCTGGCTCAAACCGAGGTGCTGTTCCTCGCCAAGGCGGTCGGCGAGGACAGCTTCACCAACATCCACGGCATCCCGCAGCCGATGACCCGCTTCGAGGTGGTCCGCACGCTCAAGGGCTCGGTCGCCGGCGTCGCGCCGGTCGCGCACGTCCGTGAGGAAGCCTTCTGCGGCATCCAGTATGCGAAGGGGCAGACCTACCTCGTCGCCGCATACCGCTTCGAGGGACGGCTCTGGACCAGCGGCTGTTCGGCGCCGCGGTTCCCGCTGGAGGACTACGAGCGGGCGCTCGGCCAAGGCGGCCAGTGACCGACGTCTTCGACCCGGAGAAACGCTCGGCCGTCATGCGGCGGGTGAAGGGGCGCGACACCAAGCCCGAGATGATCGTCCGCAAGCTGCTGACGGGTCTCGGAGCCCGTTATCGCCTGCATCGCAAGGACCTGCCCGGCAATCCCGACGTGGTCCTGCCCGGCCGGCGGCTGGCGATCTTCGTCCACGGCTGTTTCTGGCACGGCCATGACTGCGCCCGCGGCGCCCGCGTGCCGCAGCAGAACCGCGACTACTGGCTGGCCAAGGTCGGCCGCAACCGCTCTCGCGACGCGACCAACGGCGAGGCGCTGTCGGCGGCAAGGTGGCGGGTCGAGACGATCTGGGAATGCGAGCTGAAGGACCGCGCGGCGCTTGAGGCGCGCCTGCGGGCATTGCTGGACGCTACCGCCTAGGCCGCCGCCTTGCGTTCGGCCTCGTCCGCCAGCGCCTCTTCCAGGGCGGCATAGAGCTGGGCCGGCTCGATCGGCTTGGCGACGTGTCCGGTCATGCCGGCCTCGCGGCAGGCCTCCCAGTCGCGCTCCGTCGCCGAGGCGGTGATGGCGATCACCGGGATGTCGCGGTTTGGCCCGGCGCTCGCCCGCAGCTGGCGGGTCGCTTCGCGGCCGTCCATGTCCGGCATGTAGACGTCCATCAGGACCAGATCGAAGGGCTCGACCGCGAGCCGCGCCAGCGCCTCCTCGCCCGAGGCGGCGGTCTGGGGCGTAATGCCCAGCGGGGCCAGGACCAGGGCGATGGCCTGGCGATTGACCACATGGTCGTCGACGACCAGAAGCCGCGCCTCCGCCACGTCCGGCGTTTCCGCCGGGGCCGGGGCCTCCGCCGCGGGCAGGGTCAGGCTGACGGTGAAGGTCGCCCCTTCGTTCGCCGCGCTGGACGCGACGAGGTCACCGCCCATCAGCCGGGCCAGTTCGCGACTGATCGCCAGGCCCAGGCCCGAACCGCCGTGCTTGCGCGCGGTGCCGGCCTCGAGCTGCTCGAACGGGGTGAACAGCTTGGCCACCTGCTCCGGCGTCATGCCAGGCCCGGTGTCGATCACGGCCAGCGACAGGGCGTGGACGCCCTCCTGAGCCGGTTCCGTCTGAATGCGCAGCGTGACCGAGCCTTCGGCGGTGAACTTGATGGCGTTGGACAGCAGGTTGTTCAGCACCTGGCGCAGACGGGTCGGGTCGCCCTGGACCCAGGACGGCAGCTTGGCGGCGCCCTCGACGCGCAGCCGCAGGCCCTTCTCCCGCGCCTGAACCCGCCACATGCGCACGACATCGTTGGTCGCGGCACGCAGGTCGAAGGCGACCGCCTCGACCTCCATGCGGCCCACTTCGAGCTTGGCCAGATCCAGCAGGTCGTCGAGCAGGGTCCGCATCATCTGGCCGGCGCCGCCGATCAGCCTCGCCTGCGCCTTGCCCTGGGCGGTGTTCGCGGTGCGCTCCAGCTCGGCGGCGCCGGCCAGGATGGCGCTGATCGGCGTGCGCAGCTCGTGACTGATGGCGGCGACGTAGGCGCTCTTGGCTTCCACCGCGGCCTCGGCCTCCGCCCGGCGCAGCTGGGCCTCGGTCGTGGCGTCGTCCTGGGCCTTGCGGGCCTCTTCGGTGGCGATCCAGGCGCCGATGATGTTCAGCATGATCAGGCCGACGGCGATCATCATCGCGGTCAGCAGCGGGCTGGACACCTTGCCGACGTCGGTCAGCGGCATGACCAGCAGATAGAGGCCGTACGGCGTGGCCGAGGCCGCGAAGGCGATCCGCGATCCCCGGCTGAGCACGATCAGGTTGGTCATCGCGCCGGCGATGCAGGCCACGCCCAGCGCCGGCCCATAGACCCCCGCGCCGACCCACAGCGCCATGGCCAGACCGCCGAACACGATCGCGCTGGGGAAGAACAGCACGACCGCCATGTTGGCGGCCCTGGCCGCGGTCTCCGGCGGGTTCCGCATCATGCGCGGGCCCAGCCAGGACTCGAACAGCTGGGAGCCGATGTAGGCGGCGGCCCACAGCCACATGCCCCACCAGCCGAACACGGCGTGCAGCAGGGCGGTCTGGACCAGGCACGACACCATTCGGAGCGGCAGGTGCTGACGACGCGTCAAAATTGCGCCCCCAAGCCCGAACCTGTCCCCCGTTTCGATGGTCATGGCGTCCCTGGATCCTGATGAGGCCGACACCATGATCCAACCTCCCTAAGACGAGGTGAAGGAACGCCGTGCTGCGACAGTTGGCGCGGCCAGGGGCGAGCGGGCACGAAAAAGGGGACAGGCACGCACCGCGTACATGTCCCCTCGTTACGGCCCGACAGGGACACGCACCGCTACGCGGAGCGTGTCCCGCAGGCGACTACGCCGCGGCCTTCGCCGCCTTCGGGCCGAAGCGGCCGTAGAAGGTTTCGCCGTTCGCCGCCATCTCGCGAAGCAGCTTCGGCGGGGCGTAGCGCGAGCCGTACTTAGCGGTCAGCTCGTCCAGCTTTTCGACGAAGGCCTTCACGCCGACGCCGTCGATCAGGCTGATCGGGCCGCCGGTCCAGGGCGCGAAACCCCAGCCCAGGATGGCGCCGACGTCCGCGTCGCGGGCTTCGGTGATCACGCCTTCCTCGAAGCAGCGCGCGGCCTCGACGGCCTGGCGATACAGCAGGCGGGTGCGGATCTCCTCGATCAGCGCCTTGTCCGCGTCCTTGGTGGTGATCTCGACCAGGTCCGAGATGCCCGGCCACAGGGTCTTCTGGCCGGTCTCCGGATAGTCGTAGAAGCCCTTGCCGTTCTTGCGGCCGTAGCGCTTCAGGTCGACGACCATCTTCTCCAGCAGGGCGTCCACCGGGCCGGCGACGTACTGTTCGCCCATATCGGCCTTGGTCTGCTGGCCGATCTTGTAGGCGAGGTCGAGGGCGACGTCGTCGTTCATCTCCAGCGGCCCGCGGGGCATGCCCGTGGCGCGGCCGACGTTGTCGATGATGGCCGGAGCGATGCCCTCCGCCAGCATCTGCAGGCCTTCCTGGACGAAGGTGCCGAAGCAGCGCGAGGTGTAGAAGCCGCGGCTGTCGTTCACGACGATCGGCGTCTTGCGGATCTTCAGGACGTAGTCGATCGACTTGGCCAGGGTCTCTTCCGAGGTCTCCTTGCCCATGATGATCTCGACCAGGCCCATCTTGTCGACCGGCGAGAAGAAGTGGATGCCGATGAAGTTGGCCGGACGGACCGAGGCCTCGGCCAGGCCGGTGATCGGCAGGGTCGAGGTGTTGGAGCCCATCACCGCGGTGTCGGCCAGCTGGGCTTCCGCCTGCTGCGTCACCTTGGCCTTCAGCTCACGGCTTTCGAACACGGCCTCGACGACCAGATCCGAGCCCTTCACGTCGGCGTAGTCAGCGGTCGGGTGGATGAGGGCCAGCAACGCCTCGCCCTTCTCGGCCGTCATCTTGCCGCGCTTCACGGCCTTCTCGACCAGGGTGCGGGCGTAGCCCTTGCCCTTCTCGGCGGCCTCAGCCGAGACGTCGACCAGCACGGTCTCGATCCCGGCCTGGGCCTGAACATAGGCCACGCCCGCGCCCATCATGCCGGCGCCGAGGACGGCCACCTTCTTGACGTCGTAGGTCGGATAGCCGGCCGGACGCGAGGCGCCCTTGCCCAGCTCCTGAAGCGACAGGAACAGGGTGCGGATCATGCCGCGCGCCTGGGGCGACTGCATGGTCTTCAGGAAGTAGCGGGTCTCGATGCGCAGAGCGGCGTCGATCGGCACCTGCAGGCCTTCGTAGACGCACTTCAGGATGTTCAGCTGGGCCGGGTAGTTGCCGTAGGACTGCTTGCGCAGCATGGCGTTGCCCATGATGAACACCTGGCCGCCCGTCGGGGTGTAGGGGCCGCCGCCGGGGATGCGGTAGTCCTTCTTGTCCCAGGGCGCGACCGGGTCGCCGGTCTTCACCCAGGCCTTGGCGGCCTCGATGGTCTTGCCCGGCTCGACGACCTCGCCGACGACGCCGTTGGCCTTGGCCTCCTCGGCGGACATCGACTTGCCTTCCAGCAGGTACGGCGCGGCCTTCATGGCGCCCATCAGGCGCGGCAGGCGCTGGGTGCCGCCGGCGCCCGGCAGCAGGCCGACCTTGGCTTCCGGCAGGCCGAGCTGAAGCTTCGGATTGGCCGCCGCGACGCGGTAGTGGGTCGCCAGGGCGAACTCCAGGCCGCCGCCGAGGGCCAGGCCCTCCAGCGCGGTCGCCACCGGCTTGCCGCAGGTTTCCAGGGCGCGGAACGCCTTGTTCAGCGCGAAGCCGCCGTCGAAGGCCGCCTGCAGCTTCTCCTGCTCAGAACGCTTGTCCTCGCCCGCCGCGCCGGCCTGGCCGCCGAGCTCGCCGAGGTCGGCGCCCGCGCAGAAGCCGCTGGCCTTGCCCGAGGCGATGACCGCGCCCTTGATCTCCGGGTCGGTCTTGATGCGCTCGACCACCTCGCCGATCTCGGCGATGACCTTGCCGGTCAGGGTGTTCATGCTGCGGCCGGGGACGTCGAAGGTCACCAGGGCGATGCCGTCGCCGTCGACCTCGATCTTGAAGTTTTCCATTTGGATTCTCTTCCGAATTTTGGGGTCATCCCGGCCGAAGCGAAGCGGAGAGCCGGGACCCAGGCGACGCGCGCCGCGGCTGGGTCCCGGCTCGGCCTGCGGCCGTCCGGGATGACGGCTTGATCAGACGCGTTCGATGACGGTGGCGGTGCCCATGCCGGCGCCGACGCAGAGGGTGGCCAGGCCGACCTCCTTGTCCGTGCGCTCCAACTCGTCGAGCAGGGTGCCCAGGATCATCGCGCCGGTGGCGCCCAGCGGATGGCCCATCGCGATGGCGCCGCCGTTCACGTTCATCTTCTCGTGCGGTATGTCGAGCGCCTGCATCATGCGCAGCACGACCGAGGCGAAGGCCTCGTTCAGCTCGTAGAGGTCGACGTCGGCGACGTCCATGCCGAGGCGCTTCAGCAGCTTCTCGGTGACCAGCGACGGGCCGGTCAGCATGATCGAGGGCTCGCTGCCGATCGAGGCCATGCCCTTGATCCTGGCGCGCGGCTTCAGGCCCAGGGCGTCGCCCATCTCCTTGGTGCCGATCAGGACGCCGGCGGCGCCGTCGACGATGCCCGAGCTGTTGCCGGCGTGGTGGACGTGGTTGACCTTCTCGACCTGCGGATAGCGCTGCTGCACCACCGCGTCGAAGGCCATCTCGCCCATGGCCGTGAACGACGGGCTCAGCGAGGCCAGGGTCTGCATGGTGGTCGAGCCGCGGACGGTCTCGTCATGGTCCAGGCGGATGAGGCCCAGCTGGTCCTTCACCGGCACGACCGACTTGGCGAAACGCTTGTCGGCCCAGGCGGCGGCGGCGCGCTTCTGGCTCTCGACGGCGTAGGCGTCGACGTCGTCGCGGCTGAAGCCGTACAGGGTGGCGATCAGGTCGGCGCTGACGCCCTGCGGGGCGAAGTAGGTCTTGAAGGCGCTCGACGGGTCGGTCGGCCAGGCGCCGCCGTCGCTGCCCATCGGCACGCGGCTCATGCTCTCGACGCCGCCGCCGATCGCCATCTGGGCCTCGCCCGAGATGACCTTGGCCGCGGCCATGTTCACGGCTTCCAGGCCCGAGGCGCAGAAGCGGTTGATCTGCACGCCGGCGGTGGTCTCGGCGTAGTCGGCCGTCAGCACGGCGGTGCGGGCGATGTCGCTGCCCTGTTCGCCGACCGGCGAGACACAACCGAGGACCACGTCGTCCACCTTTGAGGTGTCCAGGCCGTTGCGGTCGCGCAGGTTCTCCAGAACCTGGGTCGCCAGCGACAGGGCGGTCATCTCATGCAGGGAGCCGTCCTTCTTGCCCTTGCCGCGGGGCGTTCGAACGGCGTCGTAGATATAGGCTTCGGCCATGATGGCGTCCTTTGATCAGGAAGCGGGTTGTTGCGGGGATTCGACCACCACCTCGGTCTTCACCGAGCTGGCGATGAAACAGTCTTCGTGGGCGGCGTGGTGGAGGGCTTCCAACTGCGCCTCGTCGGGTTCGTTTCCAATAAAAACTATATGGGGGCGCAGGACGACCTTGGTAACGGCGATCTTGCCCTCGTCGTTCTTGCGCATGACCCCCTCGGCCTCGTCGCGGTAGCTGGCGACCGCGAAGCCGGCCTCGCGGGCCTTATGCAGGAAGGTCAGCATGTGGCAGTTGCTCAGGGCGGCCACCAGCAGCTCCTCCGGGTCGACCGCCGAGGCGTCCGACCAGGGCGCCGGCACCACGCTTGGCGACGGCGACGCCGGCAGGGTGATCCCGCCGTCGAAGTCGATCGTATGGGCCCGGCTGTAGCGCCCCTTGAGGAAGTCCTCGGGTTCGGCGGTCAGCGTCCAGTCGACGGTGGCGACGTACTTGGCCATCAGGCTTCTCCAACAAGACGAGTAGATCGAGCAAACGGCGAAAGCACGGCCTCGTAGAAGGCCGTGCTCCGCATCAGGTCGCTGACCGCGATGGAGAGGTGGTCGATCACCTCGATCTGCGCTCCCTGCCTTCGATCAGAGCGTCCTCGCGATGAGGACCTTCATGATCTCGTTCGTGCCGCCGTAGATCCGCTGGACGCGGCTGTCGCGGTACATGCGGGCGATCGGGTACTCGGCCATGAAGCCGAAGCCTCCGAACAGCTGCAGGCAGCGGTCGATGATCGAGTTCTCCAGGTCGGTGACCCAGTACTTGGCCATCGAGGCGGTCGCGGCGTCGAGCTTGCCGGCCAGGTGCTGCTCGATGCAGTGGTTGACGAAGACCCGGGCGATGGTCGCCTCGGTCTTGCACTCGGCCAGCACGAACTGGGTGTTCTGGAAGTCGATGACCTGCTTGCCGAACGCCTTGCGCTGCTTGACGTAGTCGATGGTCAGCGCGAGCGCCCGCTCGATCTGGGCGATGCCCTGGACGGCGATGTTCAGCCGCTCCTGGGGCAGCTGGCCCATCAGCTGGAAGAAGCCCTGGCCT
Source organism: Caulobacter mirabilis (assembly GCF_002749615.1). Taxonomy (GTDB): domain Bacteria; phylum Pseudomonadota; class Alphaproteobacteria; order Caulobacterales; family Caulobacteraceae; genus Caulobacter; species Caulobacter mirabilis. Next base: position 309,232 of record NZ_CP024201.1, on the reverse strand, counting down.
TCGCCGCCGCCCAGCAGGTTGTCGGCCGGGATGCGGACGTCGTTGAAGAACAGCTCGGAGGTGTCGGCCGCCTCCTGGCCCAGCTTGTCGAGGTTGCGGCCCCGCTCGAAGCCCTGAACCTTGTCGGTCTCGACCACCAGCAGCGAGGTGCCGCGCGCGCCCTGGGTCGGGTCGGTCTTGGCCACCACGACGATCAGGTTGGCGGTCTGGCCGTTGGTGATGAAGGTCTTGGAGCCGTTGAGGACATACTCGTCGCCGTCCAGCCGGGCGGTGCTCTTGATGCCCTGCAGGTCGCTGCCGGCGCCCGGTTCGGTCATGGCGATCGCCGAGACGTAGGTCCCGTCGGCCATGCCCGGCAGCCAGCGCTGCTTCTGCTCTTCCGTGCCGTAGTGAAGGATGTAGTGGGCGACGATGGCGTTGTGCAGCGACAGGCCGAAGCCGTCGACCGCCTTGGCGCCGAGCTGCTCCATGAGGATGACCTCATGGCGGTAGTCGCCGCCCATGCCGCCGTATTCCTCGGGGATGGAGAGGCAGGCCAGGCCCGCCTCCGCCGCTTCGTTCCAGAGGGCCCGCTCGACGATGCCGTCCTCGCGCCACTTGGCCGTCCGGGACTCGGGGGCATGCTCGTCGAAGAACTTGCCCACCGCGTCCTCGAAGATCACCAGATCCTCTTCGGCCAAGAACGCCGGCCGCTCGAGGTTGAGTACGCCCATCAAAACGCCTCCGCGGGCAGGGCCATCATGGTGGCCGAGCCGGTCTTCAACTTCGCCAGGTGCGCGGCCGTCTCCGGCAGCACGCGTTCGAGGTAGTAGCGGCCGACCACCAGCTTGTTCTCGTAGAAGGGATCGGTGTCGCCGGCGGCGATCTTGGCCAGCGAGACCTTGGCCATCAGAGCCCACATGTAGGCCAGGCCGGTCAGGCCGAAGAGGTGCATGTAGTCGGTCGAGGCGGCGCCGGCGTTGTCCGGGTTGGCCAGGCCGTTCTGCATCAGCCACATGGTGGCGTCCTGCTGCTGCGCCTTGGCGCCGGCCAGGCCTTCGATGAACGGCTTCAGCTTCTCGTCGGCGCTGTTGGCCTCGACGAAGGCGTCGATCTCGGCGAACCAGCTCATCACCGCGCGACCGCCGCTGGAGGCCAGCTTGCGGCCGACCAGGTCCAGCGCCTGGATGCCGTTGGTCCCCTCGTAGATCAGGGCGATACGGCAGTCGCGCAGGTACTGGCTGGCCGGGAAGTGCTCGGTGAAGCCGCTGCCGCCGTGCACCTGCATGCCGTCGACGCAGGCCTTGAAGCCCTTGTCGGTCAGGTAGCCCTTCAGCACCGGGGTCAGCAGGCCCATGTAGTCGCCGGCCTTCTGGCGGACGGCCTCGTCCGGATGCTGGTGCATCAGGTCGCCGTGCAGCGCGGTCCAGAACAGGAAGGCGCGGCCGCCCTCGATGACCGCGCGGCTGTCCAGCAGCATGCGGCGCACGTCGGGGTGCACGATGATCGGGTCGGCGGGACCGTCCGGGTTCTTCGGGCCGGTCAGCGAACGGCCCTGCAGGCGGTCCTTGGCGAAGTCGCGGGCGGCCTGGTAGGCGGCCTCGCCCTGGGCGACGCCCTGCAGGCCGACGCCGAGGCGGGCCTCGTTCATCATCACGAACATCAGCTTGAGGCCGCTGTTCTCTTCACCGATCAGGTAGCCGACGGCGTCCTCGTACTGCATCACGCAGGTGGCGTTGCCGTGGATGCCCATCTTCTCTTCGAGGCCGACGCATTTGACGCCCTCGTTGCGGGCGCCGACCGAGCCGTCGGCGTTCGGGAAGAACTTCGGCACGATGAAGAGCGAGATGCCCTTCACGCCGGCCGGAGCGCCTTCGATGCGGGCCAGCACCAGGTGGACGATGTTGTCCGACATGTCGTGCTCGCCGGCGCTGATCCAGATCTTCTGGCCGGTGATGCGGTAGCTGCCGTCGGCCTGCGGAACGGCCTTGGTGCGCAGCATGCCCAGATCCGTCCCGCACTGCGGCTCGGTCAGGTTCATGGTGCCGGTCCATTCGCCGGTCACCATCTTGGGCAGGTAGGTCTGCTTCTGCTCGTCGGTGCCGCCAGTATGGATGGCGGAATAGGCGCCGTGGGCCAGGCCCGGGTACATCGAGAAGGCCATGTTGGCGCTGCTCGACATCTCCGAGAACGACAGGTTCACGACGTGGGGCAGGCCCTGGCCGCCATAGGCCGGGTCGGAACCCAGGCCGGTCCACCCCCCCTCGCAGAGCTGCTTGTAGGCCTCTTTGAAGCCCGGCGGCGGGGTCACCGTGAAGTCCGGGTTCCAGGTGCAGCCGTGCTTGTCGCCGACGCTGTTCAGCGGGGCGAGCACCTCGCCGGTGAACTTCGCCGCCTCGGTGATGATCTGCTCGACGACGTCCATCGAGGCGTCGGCGAAGGCGGGAAGGTTCGAGTAGCGATCGATCTCCAGCACATCGCGCAGGAGAAACAGGTGATCGCGAACCGGCGGCTGGTAGGCCATGGGCGCTCCGTTGATCGGGTGTGTGTGTTGGTTGTTGTTGTCTTTGACGCGTTACTTGGCGCCGACCGGCTCGGCGTGACCGTCGAGACGGGCGCGCAGCACCTGATCGTAATCCGCCGCCTTGGGCAGCAGATCCGGCCGCTTGTCGGCCAGATGCTTCTCAAGACGCTCGCAGGCCATGTGCAGCTCCGCGATCGCGCCGTCGATGTCCTCGCGTTGCTGCTGGAGCACATCGATCTTCTCGCGGAATTTCTTCAGCGAGTGCGCATTCTGGGTCGCGGCGTTGTCGTCCTCTTCGTACAGCTCGAAGATCTCGCGGATCTCCTGGAGCGACAGGCCGACGCGCTTGCCGCGCAGGATCAGGATCAGGCGCGCCCGGTCCTTGTAGGAATAGACGCGGTTCATGCCGTCACGCGCGGGCGTGAGCAGGCCCTTGTCCTCGTAGAAGCGCAACGCCCGCGGCGTGGCTTTGAACTCGGTGCAGAGCTGGCGAATCGTAAAGGTGCGCTCAGGGCGACGCAGTTCGGCCGGCATTCGTTCCTCCCGTGCCATCCGTTCTATTTCCGATTGGTATAATGCCCCTTACGTCAACGTCAACAATCCCAATTGCGTGATATGGTAACCATAGATTGCACTCTTGATTCCACTCGCTTTGCATGATCCTGTGCCTCCCCGTTTTTGGGGGGAACGGACGCATGGACCATGCAGGAACGACACGTGAAGTCGCTCGCGAGCTGACGACCGCGGAAGACGCCGTCGACGCCGCGCTGGCGCAGGCGGTCAGACTGATGCGCCAGGTCATGGAGGCGCGTCGCGCCCTGGGCCTTCCCGCCGGAGCCGACGAGCCGGCGATGAAGAATGTCGTCGCCGCCGTATCCGCGCTGGGCGAGGCGCAGCAGGCGATGATCCGGGCTCACAGGGCCCTTCATGATCTTCATCGCCGCCACGACCTTCCCGCCGTGGACTTCGGCCCGCTGATCAAACCCGGGGAGGACGCGCGGGACACCGAGCGGCGCGCGGGCTGAATCCCGCCCACCTTCCCCTGCTGGGCTTCGCCGCGCTCCTGGCCGTCGCCGGTTTGGGCGCGCTGTTGCGCGGCGGGTCGGTCGAACGATACGGCGTGGCGCTGCTGACCGGCGGATGGCTGCTGTCCCTGACGGCGCAGGCCTTTTCGTCCGATTTGTCGCCCGGCCTGCTGCTGGGGCTGATCGACGTCGGCGTCCTGGTCGGACTGATCCGGCTGAGCTGGAAATCTCCGCATCCCTGGCCCGCCTTCGCCTGCGGCTTCCAGAGCCTCGCCGTCGCCGCGGGCTTCGCCCGATGGATAGACCCCGACCTGAACCTGCAGGTCCACCTCGCCCTGCTCGCCGTCGCCGGCTACGGCGCCGTACTAGCCCGGACCCTGGGCGCTTGGTCGAGGGCTCGGGGGTAGGTTTACATTCCTAGTTTCGAGGACTATTTTCCTCCACCTGCATCGAGATTTCCGCCCATGTCGCGTCCGTCGCACAGCCAAATCTGGAACGCCATCGACCGCCTGGCCGTGCGGTTCGACATGACGACCTCGGCCCTGGCCAAGCTCGCGGGGCTGGATCCGACCAGCTTCAACCGCTCCAAGCGCTTCTCGAACGACGCCGACGCCCGCCCCCGGTGGCCCTCGACGGAAAGCCTGTCCAAGGTTCTCGCCGCCACCGGCGTATCGCTTTCCGAGTTCGCCGCCCTGGCCGAGGGCGACGCCGCCGCGTCCCTGCGCGGGGTGCCCCTGATCGGCTTCGCCCAGGCGGGCGACGACGGCCTGTTCGACGACGCCGGCTTTCCGGTCGGCCAGGGCTGGGACGAGATCGACTTCCCTGGGCTTGCGCGAGACGGCGTCTATGCGCTGGAGATCAGCGGCCATTCCATGGCCCCCGTCTACCGGGAGGGCGACCGTATCGTGGTCGACCCGACCGGCGGGGAGCCGCGCCGGGGCGACCGCGTCGTGGTCAAGACGATCGACGGCGAAGTCATGGCCAAGGAGATCGCCCGCATCACCGCCAAGGCCGTCGAGCTGAAGTCCCTCAACCCCGACTATCCCGGCCGGAGCCTGGATCGGAAGGACATCGCCTGGATCGCCCGCATCCTCTGGGCCAGCCAGTGACCAGGAAAAAAGGCCGGCCCCGAAGGACCGGCCCAGTTGATGCTCGCTTGGGAGAGAAGGCTTACCAGCTGGCGTTGCGGTAGCCGCCCGCCGGCTGGACGTAGCCCGCGTGGACATAGCCGATGCCGACGCCGTCGCGGCTCACCAGGACCCATTGGCCGCCATTGGCGAAGGCCGCGGCCTGGAAGGTCTCGCCCCGGTACAGCGACCCGACCTTGCCGGTCGAGGTCGACGGGCCGGCGCGCAGGCTGACGTTGGTCGAGGCGACCATCCGCATGTTCGCTCGTTCGAAACGGGCCGGCTGGACGTAGGACGCCAGGCGCTGGCCGTCCCGGGTGTAGACGCCCTGAGCCCGCTGGTCGTTGGTCTGGGCCTTGCAGCCCAGGTAGGAGCCGGCGGCCGCGCCCAGGCCGGCGCCGACGACCGCGCCCGCGGCGCGCTCGTTCTTCGACACCTGCGAGCCCAGCAGGCCGCCGACGATGGCGCCGATGGCGGCGCCGCCTTCCTGCTTCTTGCCTTCCGCGCCGCAGTTGAAGACGCCCGTCTGGGCGTGGGCGGCGACCGGCGCGGCCCCCAGCGTGGCGGCCACGGAGATGGCCAGACCGATGGCGGCGATCTTGCTCTTGGTATGGGTCATGGTGGGTCTCCTCACAAACTGTTCGACGGCGTCGCCGTCTGTGAGGAGGACCATGGCAGGACGACCCTGAACGCGATCAGGGCCGCCCTGTTATCTTCCGTTCAGGCTTCCAGCAGCCTGCCCGCCAGACCGTCCTCGATCAGCGCGATGGTGCGGTCGAGGCCGAAGATGGCGGCGAACGAGCCGAAGCGCGGACCCTGGCTCTGGCCGAGCAGGACCTCGTACAGCGCCTGGAACCAGGCGCGCAGCGGCTCGAAGCCGCCGCCCTTGCCGGCCTCGTAGACTTCGTTCTGGATCAGTTCGGCGTCCTGGCAGCCCGCCGGCAGCGCCTTGAGGCGCAGCAGCAGGTCTTCCATGGCGACACGCTCCTGGTCGGTGGGCGCCCGGAACGCCTTCGTCGGCCGGACGAAGTCCTCGTAGTAGTTCATCGCATAGCCGGCCAGGCGGTCCAGCAGCGGCTGCGTCTCCGGCGAGGCGCCGGGGATGTAGCGGCTGAGGAAGCCCCACAGGATGTCCTTGCTCGAGGCGTTCGCCGCCGAAACCAGGTTCAGCATCAGCGAGAACGATACCGGCGAACCGGCTTCCGGCGGTCGGCCCATGTGCACATGCCAGGCCGGATTGTTCAGGTCCGGGGCGTTGTCGCCCTCGGCCTTCTTGCGGTTGAAGGCGTCCAGCTGCTGCAGATACTCGTCCGTCGCCTTGGGGATGACGTCGAAGTACAGCTTCTTGGCCGACTTCGGGCTCTGGAACATGTAGTAGGCCAGGCTCTCGGGCGCGCCGTAGCGCAGCCACTCCTCCATGGTCAGGCCGTTGCCCTTGGTCTTGGAGATCTTCAGGTTGTTCTCGTCCATGAAGAGCTCGTAGTGGAACCCCTCCGGCGGCGTGCCGCCCAGGACCTTGCAGACCTGGTTGGAGAGGCGGACGCTGTCGATCAGGTCCTTGCCGCTCATCTCGTAGTCGACGCCCAGCGCGGTCCAGCGCATGGCCCAGTCGGGCCGCCACTGCATCTTCACGCCGCCGCCGGTCACCGGGACCTCGGTCCGCTCGCCGTCCTCGTCGCGGAAGACGATCGTACCCTTGTCGAGGTTGCGCTCCAGGGTCGGGACCTGAAGCACCTTGCCGGTCCGCGGGCTGATCGGCAGGAACGGCGAATAGGTCGCGCGGCGCTCCTCGCCCAGGCTGGGCAGCATGATCTTCTGGATGGCGTCGAACCGCTCCAGCGCCGTCAGCAGCGTCGCGTCGAACCGGCCGCCACGGTAGCAGTCGGTCGAGGACACGAACTCATAGTCGAAGCCGAAGCTGTCGAGGAAAGCCCGCAGCCGGGCGTTGTTGTGATGGCCGAAGCTGTCGAACTCGCCGTAGGGGTCGCGGACCACGGTCAGCGGCTTGTCGAGGTCTTCGCGCATGACTTCGCCGTTCGGCACGTTCGGCGGGATCTTGCGCAGGCCGTCCATGTCGTCGCTGAAGCTGATCAGCCGCGTCGGGATGGCGTCCTCGGTCAGGGCGCGGAAGGCGATCCGCACCATGGTCGTGCGCGCCACCTCGCCGAAGGTGCCCATGTGCGGCAGGCCCGACGGGCCGTAGCCGGTCTCCAGCACCACCGGTTTGCTCAGCGCCTCCAGCGTCTTCACGGCCTCGTCGGCCTTCCCTGCGTTGATCAGGGTGGCGGCGAGGTCGCGCTCGGCGTCGGTCAGGCGGACGCGCAGGACACGGGCGAGCAGGTTGCGGGCCTGCTCGAACGGCCAGGCCTTTGCGTCGCGGGCGGTGTGGGAGAGTCCTTGGAACATGTCCGGCGGTATAGGCCTTGAGGCCGCGCGGTCAAGGAAAGCCCCCGCCGGTCGTCACCCCAGCGCCTTGGCGATCTCGCCGCCGCCGAACCAGACCTGCCAGCCCGCCACCTCGACCCAGTGCAGCGCGACGGCCGGCCACAGCGACCCCGTGCGGTGGCGAAGGACGCCGCAGGTCAGGCCCAGCACCGCCGTCGTGGCCAGGAAATCGGGCCGCAGGAAGATCACGGCGGCGTCCGGCATGAAGGTCAGGGCTTCCAGGACATGCCACAGCACGAACAGGAGGGTGGACGGCAGGATCGCGCGCCAGAGGGCAGGCTGTTCCTCCCGCCCCGGCGTCAGCACGCCTCGGAAGACCAGCTCTTCGCCGATCGCGGGGACGAAGAGCGCCAGCAGCAGGGTCCCGGGCAGGATCGACCAGTCGCCCGGCGCCGGCCGCAGGAAGCCGCCCGCCAGGCCGATCGAAAGCTCCAGGGCCAAGGCGGCCGCGCCCAGCAGGGTCGCCAGCACCCACCCGCGCGCGGTCGGCCAGGTCGCAAGGGCGGAGCGGGCGCGGCGAAGAAGGCGGGCGAACATGGCGAAGCCTTAGTCCGAAACCGGATGATCCGGCTACGTCTCGCCTTCCGCGTCCTCTCCGTCACGACGGAGCACGGCGGTCACCGCCATGTCGGCGGTGACGTTGCCGACGGTGCGGAAGATGTCCGGAATCACCTCGACGGCCAGCAGGATCGGCAGGGCTTCGATCGGCGCGCCCAGGGCCAGGCAGATCGGCGCCATGCTGGCGAAGAACGAGATCTGCCCCGGCAGGCCGACGGTGCCGATGCTGATCGCCAGGGCGACGAACAGCGCGCCGACCATGTGCGGGACAGTCGGCTCGACCCCGTAGAGGTGCGCCACGAAATAGGCCACCGCCAGGTTCGCGACCGGGCTGGTCATGCGGAAGACGGCCACCGCCAGCGGCAGGACCAGGCCCGTCACCCGCGATGAGACGCCCAGGTCGTCCCGGCTGCGCTCGATCATCGCCGGCAGGCTGGCCAGGGACGACTGGGTGCTGACGGCCAGGGCCTGGACCGGCGCCGCGGCGCGGGCGAAGGCGGCCAGAGATATCGGTCCGCCCGTCGCGCGCCGGATCGCCACCACGATGTAGGGCAGGAGCGCAACGCCGAGGGTCACGCCCGAGACGATGACCACATATTGCAGCAGTACGCCCGCCGCGCCGAGACCGGCCCGCAGCCCCACCCCGAGCGACAGGGCGAAGACGCCCACCGGCGCCGCCCACAGGACCCAGCGGACGATCACGATCATCGCCTCGGCCACGGCCTGGAACAGCTGGGTCAGGGTCGTCCGCTGCGCTTCCGGCAGGCGGGTGGCGGCGAAGCCCAGGAACAGGCCGAACACCACCAGCGGCAGGATGGCGTCCTCGGCCGCGGCCTTGATCGGATTGGTGGGGGCCAGCGAGCGGAGCCAGTCCGCGAAGGCCGGCGGGGCGCTCGCCACCGCCGCCGCATCGCCGCCCGCGCCCGCCCGCAGCGCCGCGGCGCCCTGCGGGTCGATCGGCCAGAGCGCCAGCAGGCCCTGGGTCGCGAGGGTCGAATAGGTCGCGGCGATGACCAGCATCACCGCGAACAAGGCCAGCGCCCTGGCCGCCAGCCGACCGGTCGAGGCCGCGTCCGTCACCGAGGCGACGCCATTGACCAGCAGGGCGAAGACCAGCGGCACGATGGTCATGCGCAGCAGGTTCAGCCAGAGGCCGCCGACCGCCTCGACGCCCTCGGCGATTCCCCGCGCCGAGGCGTCGCCCCAGGCGCCGACCGCCGCCCCGGCCAGAAGGCCGGCGACGAGGCCGATCAGGACCAGAACGCTCAGCGATCGAAGCATCCGCAAACCCCCGTTTCGAACGATCCTAGAGCGACCCGACAGGCCGTGGATACCCGTTTCGACGCGGACTAGGATCACGGCGCTCCGTGATTCTGAGGCTCCATGACCGACGCGCCGATCCTGCCCTGCCCGCCGCTGGACGCCGGCCTCCTGTCCGGCCGGACCGTCGATCTGGAACGGCTGGAGATCCTTCGACACGGGCCCGGCCTCTGGCGGGCGATTGGGCATGACGATCCGCTGTGGCGCTGGATCCCGTCCGGCCCCTTCGCCGACGAGGCGGCTTTCACCGACTGGCTGGCCGACCGCTGCGAGCGGTTCAACCAGAGCCTCTACGCGGTCATGGACAAAACCGCCGACAGGCCGACGCCGGCCGGTCTCTACATGGCGCTGAACATCAATCCGGACGCCGGGGTGACCGAGGTCGGTCTGACGCTGGGGCCGGCCCTGGCCCGGCGCGCGGGCGGCACGGAGGCCTTCCTGCTCATCGCCGACTACATCATGAGCAGCGGCTATCGCCGGCTGGAATGGCGGTGCTCGCCCGAGAACGAGGCCTCCAGCCGCGCCGCCCGCCGCTTCGGCTTCACCCTGGAAGGGGTGCTGCGCCAGACCTACTGGCTGAAGGGCGGGAATTGGGACACCGAGGTCCACTCGATCCTGGACCGGGAGTGGCCGGCGATCGCCCGGCGGCTGCGCGGCTGGCTCGCCGCCGACAATTTTGATCCCCGCGGCCAGCAGATCCGGCCGCTGTCGAGCTTCTAGAAGGCCGCGAACCGATCGGCGGCCTCGGCCCAGGTCGCCATGATCGTATCGGCGCCGGCGTCCCGCAGGCGGGCGACCGCAGCCTCGTCCATATGCCCGCCGCCGGCGAAGCCCCAGACGGCCATGCCGGCGGCCCGGGCCGCGCGGACGCCGTTCACGCTGTCCTCGATCACCAGGCAGGCCCCCGGGGCGACGCCCAGCCGCTCGGCGGCGTAGAGGAAGACGTCGGGATGCGGCTTGGCCCGCGCGACCAGATCGGCGGAATAGACGTGCGGATCGAAGGCCGGCAGCAGGCCCGTCATCGTCAGCTTGGCGAACAGGTCCGACACGCCGGCCGAGCTGGCCACCGCCCGCGGCAGCCTCAGCGCCGCCACCGCCGTCGCGCAGCCGGCGACCTCGGTCAGACGTTCGCGGTAGACGCGGCGATAGTCTTCGATGAGGTCGTCATGGAAGCCCGGTCTCAGCGGGCGCCCCAGCCGCTCCCGCGCGTCGGCGTCGATCGCCTCCCGCGCCGCGGCCAGGCTGAGCCCCATGAAACGACGCATGTAGTCGGCCCGGCTGTAGACCAGTCCCGCGCCCGCCAGATGTTCCAGTTCGACCTCGACGCCCAGGGCCTCGGAGTCCACCAGGACGCCGTCACAGTCGAAGATCACCGCCTCGAAAACTCGCATGCGCCCCACATAGCAAAACGGCCTCCGTGGATGGAGGCCGTCTTTGGTCAAATCCGGTTACTTTAGATGTCGACTGGCTCCGCCGGGCCCAAACGCGGGGGGAAGCATTCAGGCCCGGCGGAGCGTCGCGACGCAGGTCACAGGCCCACGTTGCTGACGGTGGCGCCGAAGTTCACGGCGGCGACGACGATCATCACCGGCAGGGCGGCGAGGAAGAGGCTGGCGAAACCGCTCAGCTTGTTCACGGAATTGGTCATTGTAGTCTCCCTTGATCTCTGTGGGCGCTCAGCGCGTCCGGTGATCAAGGGTGTACCGAATACTTTCCGAGAACACCCGTTAAGTCTGCGTCATGACCTTTGTTTAAGGAAATGACGCAAAGTTAAGAGTATTACAGGGCGGTAATGTTTTCCGAATCCTAAGGCTTCACTTCAGTCGGCGAGACCAGGAAGTGCCCGCGCAGGGCCGCGATCGGCGCGGCGCGGCGATCCTGCCAGGCCTCGACATGGACGTTGGCGATGCGGCGGCCGACCTTCTTGATCTCCGCCCTGGCGAAGGTGGTCAGCGGACGGCCCGAGCGCAGGTACTCGATCGAGACGTCGATCACCCTCGGCTGGCGCTCCTGTCCCTCGGTCAGCAGCAGCTGGGCCAGGGCGGTCATCTCCATGAAGGCGCCCAGCACGCCGCCGTGGATCGCCGGCAGGACCGGATTGCCGATGATGTGCCGCCCGAACGGCAGGATGGCGGTCATCTCGTCGCCGGCCAGTTCGAGCTTCACGCCCAGGAACTGGGCGTAGGGAATACGAGCCAGGCGCGCCTGCACGCTTTCGATCGGATCGCTGCTCACTTGCGGTCCTTTCGCGGCTTGAGATTGGCGCCGAAGCCTCGGCCGGCGCTCGAGTCGAGCATGAAGGCGGCCTGGGCCGCCGCCACCGGATCGTCGGGACTGTCGTCGTAGGCCACCGCCCGCACGAAGGCGACCGAACGGGTCGCCTTGTAGCAGTGCGCCTTGGCGAAGATGTCCTTCCCCGGCTCCGCCGGCCGCATGTAGTCGATGCGCAGGTCCAGGGTGGCGATGGTCTTGAACTCGGTCATCGCCGCATGGACCGCCTGGCCGCAGGCGTGATCCAGCAGGGTGGTCACGACCCCGCCCGCGATCACGCCCGTCTCCGGGTCGCCGATCAGCTTCTCGTCGTAGGGCACCTTCAGCACCGAGCCGTCGCGGTCGATGGAGAGGGTCTCCAGTTTCAGGGCCAGGGCCTGGGGGGAACCCTGGTTCATGCCGAGCGCGAGGTTGCGCATCAGTTCGAGATGGTCGCTCATGGCTTCGGTTTAGACGCGGCGCACGCCCATATCCAGATGCAGATGGTGAGACCCGAAGCTCTGCTCTGTCCTCGGCCGGACGGGCTCTACTGCCCGCCCGGGGACTTCTACATCGATCCGGTGCGGCCGGTGGGCCGCGCCCTGGTCACGCACGGCCATTCCGACCACGCCCGCTCGGGGCACGGCCAAGTCGCCGCGACGCGCGAGACCCTGGACATCATGGCCGTCCGCTACGGCGCGGACTTCGCCGGCTCCGCCCGCGCCCTGGCCTATGGCGAGACCATCGCCCGCGACGGCGTCGAGATCACCCTGGTCCCGGCCGGCCACGTGCTCGGCTCGGCGCAGGTCGTGGTGCGCTGGAAGGGCCTGACCATGGTCGTCTCCGGCGACTACAAGCGGCGGCGCGACCCGACCTGCCCGGCGTTCGAGCCGGTCCCCTGCGACGTTTTCGTCACCGAGGCGACCTTCGGCCTGCCGGTCTTCCGCCACCCGGACGCCGCCGACGAGGTCGCCCGCCTGCTCAAGTCGGTCGAGCAGTTTCCGGAGCGCACCCACCTGGTTGGGGCCTATGCCCTGGGCAAGGCCCAACGGGTCATCGCCCTGCTGCGCGAAGCCGGGTTCGAGCGGACGATCCATGTCCACGGCGCGCTGGAACAGCTGAACGCCCTGTACCAGCGGCACGGCGTAGAGCTGGGCCCGCTGCGGCCGACCGGCGAGGGGCGCGACCCGCTGCCCGGCGAGATCGTGCTCTGCCCGCCCGGCGCGCTGCAGGATCGCTGGAGCCGACGGTTCGCCGATCCGGTCAGCGCCTTCTGCTCCGGCTGGATGCGGGTGAGGGCCCGGGCCAGGCAGCGCGCCGTGGAGCTGCCGCTGGTGATCTCCGACCACGCCGACTGGGACGAGCTGACCGAGACGCTGGCCGAGCTGTCGCCGGGCGAGGTCTGGATCACCCATGGGCGGGAGGAGGCGCTGCTGCGCTGGTGCGAACTGCGCGGCCAGCCCGCCCGGGCCCTGGCCCTGGTCGGCTACGACGACGACGCCGACTGAGCCCGCTGGACAACGCACGCGGAACGCGCACTCAATCGCCGAACGAGGCCACGGGGGAAGTAAACGGATGCGATCGGCGATTGTCATCGGAGTGGTCGCGCTGGTCCTCGTCGGCTGTGGCCAGGCGAAGGAACGGGGCGTCGCCTACAACGCTGAGACCGCGGACCCGGCCGCGGTGGGGGAAGCGGCCGCCGGTTCCGCGACGCCGGCGAGGCCGATCAGCGCCGTCCCCGCCGGCGCCCCCATGCTGGCCTACAGCTACGACTACAGCATCAAGGGGGCCGCCCAGCCGCTGCGCGATCTGATGGGCCGTCACGAGGCCGCCTGCACGAGCGCCGGGCCGCAGGTCTGTCAGGTGGTCAGCTCGACGGCGTACGAGAATGAGGGAAGCCGCCTGCAGAGCCGCCTCGAGCTCCGGGCCGCCCCGGCCTGGGTAAAGCGGTTCCGCGACAGCCTGGCCGCGGAGACAAAAAGCGTCGGCGGCCGGGTGACCGGGGCCGATGTTACGTCGGAGGACCTGTCGCGGGAAATCGTCGACACCGAGGCGCGGCTGCGCGCCATGACCACCCTGCGAGATCGGCTGCAGGCCCTGCTCGCCGATCGTCCCGGCAAGCTGTCGGAGCTGGTCGAAATCGAGCGGGAGCTGGCGCGGGTCCAGGGCGAGATCGACAGCACCCAGTCGCAGCTGGCGGTGACGCGCGGGCGGGTCGCCATGTCCGAGATGACCATCAGCTACAACTCCGCCGGCGGGCTGGCCCCGAAAGGCGTCTGGTCGCCCCTGACCACGGCCTTCACCGACTTCCTGGCGATCGTGGCCTTCACCCTGGCGGCGATGGTGCGGCTGATCGCCTGGACCCTGCCCTGGGTCGCGCTGATCGGGCTGGCGGCCTGGCTGTTTCGCAAGAAGCTGCCGCGGCGCCTCTGGCCGGCGCGTGAGAAGAAGCCCGCCGAATGAGCCGCAGCCTTCCCGCCTACGGCCTCCTCGACGCAAATGAGATCGTGGTCACGGTCGAGCGGCTGCGCGCGCGGATCGAAGAGCGGTTCCCGGCCTCGAGTCTGACCAAGGCCGCCGCCCAGCTCGGCCGGACGGCGCGCGACACCGCCCATCGGGCGCGGGCCCTGTCCCGCCCCTACTACGGCTTGCGCACCCTCACGCTGCTGCTGGCGGCGGCGGGCGTGGTTGGGCTGGGCCTGATTCTGAAAGAAGTCGACTGGGCCGGCATCCTGGCCCGGACCAACGAGGAGGCGCTGACCGCGCTGCTGGAATCGGCGGTGAACCTGGCGCTGCTGATCGCCGGCGGCCTGTGGTTCCTGCTCACGCTGGAGGAGCGCTGGAAACGCGCGCGTATCCAGGCCGACCTGCACCAGCTGCGCGCCTTCGCCCATGTCGTCGACATGCACCAGCTGACCAAGGACCCCACCGTCCTGCTGGGCGGCGGACAGCGGACGGCCTCATCGCCGGAGCGTCGGATGAGCCGGTTCGAGCTGACCCGCTACCTGGAATACTGCGCGGAGATGCTGGCCCTCACCGGCAAGCTGTCGGCCCTGTACGCGGGCGAGACGAACGACCATGTGGTCGTCGCCGCCGCCAGCGACGTGGAGACCCTCTGCACCGACCTCGGCCGCAAGATCTGGCAGAAGATCACCATCCTCGGCGACCTGGCCGAATCGCCCGCCGCCTAGTCGTTTCGAGAGCGCCTTCGCCATGAGTCTGGCCCCCGCCGCCTTCATCCTGGTCGCCCTCGTGGGACCGCCGCTCTGGGCCCTCTATGGCCTCTGGCGGTCGCGGTCGACGCCGCCCCCGACCGCGCCGGCCGCCGCCTGGGACTGGCGGCTGACGATCGCCTCGACCCTGCTGTTCGCCCTGGCCTTCAACCTGACCTTCTTCGTCCAGGAGCTGTTCCTGGTCTGGCCCAAGGCGCTGACGCCGGGCCTGCATCCGGTGCTGTTCCACAACAACCACGACTGGACCGGCGACAACCCGCTGGCCGAGCTGCTTCAGGGGACCGGCGCGCTGGCCATCCTGATCCTGGGCGGCCTCTGCGCCCTGCTGCTGGACCGCCGCCCGCCGCGCTCCATGAGCGCCCGACTGTTTCTGTTCTGGATGGCCTTCCAGGGCCTGTTCATGTCGCTGCCCCAGGCCGTGGTCGGCGCCTACGAACCCCGCAACGACGTCGGCCGCGCGACGACTCACCTGGGCTTCACGCCAGAAGCCAAGACCGCCGCCGCCCTCATCGCCCTGGCGGCCATCGTCGCGCTGGCGAGCTGGCTGGGGCCACGCCTGCTGGGCCTCGCCGCGCAGCCGTCCTGGATCGACACCCCCCGACGGCGGATGCTGTTCGCGCTACGGACGGCGGGCCTGCCGGCGCTGCTCGGCGCCCTGCTGGTCATTCCGTTCCGCGTGCCGGGCCATGTGATCGAGGCCGCGATCGTTCCGATCGCCGTGGCGATCATCGGGTCGGGCTGGATCCTGGCCGACGCCTGGCGCGCCGCGCCGACCGACGCGCCTGCCCCCTCCCCCGCCCGGGCGACGCTCGGCCCGCCGCTGATCGCGCTGGCGGCGGTGCTGGCGGTATTCCAGATCGTCCTTCGCCCCGGGATCACGTTCGGCTGATCGGCAACGAGGGGCTACAGTCGACCGCCATGCGCGCCTTCGCCCGCCTGCTCGACAGCCTGTCCTTCACCGCCTCGCGGAACGCGAAGCTGCGGCTGGTCCGCGACTTCCTGGCGGAGCAGCCCGATCCGGACCGCGGCTGGGCGCTGGCCGCCCTGACCGGCGATCTCAGCTTCTCGGCCGCCAAGCCCGCCGCCATCCGCAAGGCGGTCGAGGCGCGGATGGACCCGGTCCTGTTCGGCTGGTCCTACGACTATGTCGGCGACCTGGCCGAGACCGTCGCCCTGGTCTGGCCGGCCCAACCAGGCGCCAATCGCGAGCCCGAGCTGTCGGAAGTGGTCGACGCCCTGCGCACAGCCTCCCGCGCCGAGGTTCAGCCGCTGATCGAGCGCTGGTTGGACGCGCTTGACGCCGATGGCCGCTGGGCGCTGCTCAAGCTTCTGACCGGCGGCCTGCGCGTGGGCTTCTCCAGCCGGCTGGCGAAGCAGGCCTGCGCCGACCTGGGCGGGGTCGAGACACGCGAGATCGAAGAAGTCTGGCACGCCCTGGCGGCGCCCTACGAGGACCTGTTCGCCTGGCTCGAAGGCCGGTCGGAACGACCCAGCGCCGACCACCCTGGCCGCTTCCGACCGGTGATGCTGGCCCAGCCGATCGACGAGGCCGTCGATTTCGCCAAGCTCAACGCTGGCGACTACGCTGCGGAGTGGAAGTGGGACGGCATCCGCGTCCAGGCTGTCAGCGAGCGCGGCGTCCGGCGCCTCTACACCCGCACCGGCGACGACATCAGCCATGCGTTCCCGGACGTGATCGAGGCGATGGCCTACGAGGGCGCGGTCGACGGCGAGTTGCTGGTGCTGCATGACGGCGCGCTGGCGAGCTTCGGCGACCTGCAGCAGCGGCTCAACCGCAAGACTGTCGACGCCAAGCTCCTCAAGGCCTATCCGGCCGGCGTCCGGGCCTACGACCTGCTGCTCGACGGGGAGGCGGACCTGCGCGACCTTCCCTTCGCGGAACGTCGGAAACGGCTCGAAACCTTCATTTCAAGGCTCGATTCGGCCCGATTCGACCTGTCTCCGCTGCAGCCCTTCGAGACCTGGGGACAACTTTCCGACCTTCGCGCCGATCCGCCGCCGGGCGATCCGGCCCTGTCGGAAGGGCTGATGCTGAAACGCTGGGACAGCCTCTACGAAGCGGGCCGGCCCAAGGGACCCTGGTTCAAGTGGAAGCGCGATCCGCACCTGATCGACGCGGTCCTGATGTACGCCCAGCGCGGCCACGGCAAGCGGTCCAGCTTCTACAGCGACTACACCTTCGGGGTCTGGCGCGAGGACGCCAACGGCGATCGGATCCTGACCCCGGTCGGCAAGGCCTATTTCGGCTTCACCGATGAGGAGCTGAAGCAGCTCGACAAGTACGTCCGCGACAACACCGTCGAACGGTTCGGGCCGGTGCGGTCGGTGCGGGCCGGCCTCGACTTCGGGCTGGTGCTGGAGGTGGCGTTCGAGGGGCTGCAGCGGTCGACGCGGCACAAGAGCGGCGTCGCCATGCGCTTCCCGCGCATCAGCCGCATCCGCTGGGACAAGCCGGCGCGCGAGGCCGACGACCTGGCGACGCTGGAACGGATGCTCGGCTGAGTCAGCCGCCCAGACGCCGCCGCAGCACCTCGACGAAAGCCCGGACCCGCGGGCTGATGTCGCGGCGCGAGGGGAAGACCAGCCAGTTGGCCGCATCCGCCCCGCCGGTCCAGTCGGGAACCAGATGGCGCAGGGCGCCCTTCGCCAAATCGTCGGCGCAGAAAGGGACCGGCAGGATGACGATCCCGGCGCCGTCCAGCGCCAGATGGCGCAGGAAGGTCATGCTGTCGGCGGCCGGGGCGGTCGACTGGGCGAGCAGGCGGCGCTCCAGCTCCGGCGGCAACCCGACCAGCCGCCGCCGCTCCGCGCCGACCAGCGGCAGCAGGATATGGCCGAGCAGGTCCGTCAGACCGTGCGGCGTCCCCCGACCGGCGAGGTAGCTCGGGCTGGCGAACAGCCCGAACGGCACATCCGGTAGCCGCGAAGCGGCCAGGCCCGCCGACCCGGGATCGCCGCCGCGGATCGCCAGGTCGATGTTCTCGGCGATCAGGTCGAGCCGGCGATTGGTCACCCGCATGTCGAAGACCACGCGCGGATGCTCCGCGTTGAAGGCGACGATGGCGGCGCTGACCGGGGCCAGCGGCGTCTCGACGGGGACGGTCATCCGGATCACGCCGCGAAAGCCGCCGCCCGTCGTCGCGCCCTCCTCGGCCGCGACCAGGGCGTCGATCGCCCCCTCCACCGCCTCGAGATAGGCGCGGCCCTCGTCGGTCAGGACCACCCGGCGAGTCGAGCGGCGCAGCAGCCGGACGCCCAGCGCAGCCTCCAGCGCCAGCACGCGGGCGCTGATCGTCGACCGCGGCAGGCCGAGCGTCCGCCCGGCCGCCGCGAAACCGCCCTGGCGAGCGACCGCGACGAAGGCATGGGTGCGGTTCAGGTCCAGCATTGTCCAATAGGCCGTCGATAGCGTCGATATTGGACGCCTTATCACGCTTTAAGACATACGCCACATCCCCGGGGCGGGCGTCGGGCCCGTCGCGAGAGAAACGCCATGATCACCCGCTACGCCTTCATCCTGATGATCCCGGGCGCCGACCCGGTCCGCGACCGGATCGTCATCGAGCGGGATGGTCTGACCAGCACCATCTTCCCGACGCCCTCCGCCGACGCCGTGACCCGGTCGGTTCAGTTGGCGGCCGAGGACGGGGCTCAGTTGATCGAGATCTGCGGCGCCTTCGGCCCCGTCGGCGCCGCCGCCGCGATCGAAGCCGTCGGCGGCCGCATCCCGATCGGGTCGGTGTCATTCGGGCCGGAGTCGATCACCAGCCTGGCCGCCTTGATCGCGACCTGAGTCCTAGGCCGCCCGGCTGTTCCAGGGCGCGAAGGCCAGCAGCCGCGCCATACCGCAAAAGCCGGTGACGCCCGCGACGGTCAGGCCGGCGCCGACGAAGCCGGCGATGGCGAAAAAGGCCGGGTGGGCGAACAGGCCAAGCAGGACGCCCAGCAGCACCAGCGAGCCGGCGCCGATCTGGACCTGACGCATCATCTCCAGCGGCGCCTTGCGGTCCTGCTCGACCGGCAGACCCGCCTTGATCCAGGCGTCCAGCCCGCCCCGCAGGACGAAGGTCTCGCCCGCGACCTCGGCGGCGAGGCGATCGGCGTTGGCGTCGGTGCGCATGCCGGTCCGGCAGGTGAAGACGATCTCTCGCCCCGTCGGCAGGCCGCCTGGCGCGGACAACGGGCGGGACAGCGCGCCCTGCACATGGGCGCGGGCGAACTCGTCGGCCTCCCGGATGTCGACCAGGACGACATGGCCGTCGGCCAGGCGGGCGGCGACCTCAGTCGGGGTCAGGGGCGTCAGCTGGGCGCGGCTCATGGCTCTTCCTCATGTCCGGGGGACAGAAGATCTCGGCGAGCGTTTCGACCACCCGCATCGCAGCCGGATCGGCGATCCGATAGCGGATGACCTGGCCTTCGCGGCGCGTGGCCACGATGGCTTCCTCCCGCAGCACCGCGAGATGCTGGGAGAGGGCCGACTGCGACAGGCCGACCCGGGGCAGAAGCTCCCCGACCGACAGTTCGCCGTCCGCCAGCTGGCACAGGATCATCAGCCGCCGCTCGTTGGCGAGCGCGCGCAGGAGACCCGCCGCCTTCCCGGCGCTGGCCTCGAAACGGGTGATGTCGAAGTTCGCGAGATCGAACATGGTCGCCATATATGCGTACTTGCTAATTTAGCAACAACTAATATTTAGATGGCCGCAACAGGAGGTTCCGGCCATGAGCCCCGCCATACAGGCCTTTTTCGACACGGCCACCCACACCGTCTCCTATCTGGTCTCCGACCCGGCCACGAAGGCCGCCGCGATCATCGACCCGGTGCTCGACTTCGACCCCAAGGCCGCCCGCGTCACGACCGCCTCGGCGGACCGCCTGCTGGCCGCGGTCCGCGAGCAGGGCCTGGCGGTGCACTGGATCCTGGAGACCCACGCCCACGCCGACCACCTGTCGAGCGCCGACTATCTGCGCGCCGAGACCGGCGCGAAGGTGGTCATCGGCGCCCACATCCGCGCCGTTCAACAGACCTTCGGCGATCTGTTCGAAGCCGAGGCCGACGGCCGGGTCTTCGATCGCCTGGTCGATGAGGGCGACACCCTGTCACTCGGCGTCCTGGAGATCGGAGTGATGCATACGCCAGGCCATACGCCGGCCTGCGTGACCTACCGCATCGGCGATACGGCCTTCGTCGGCGACACCCTCTTCATGCCCGACTACGGCACGGCCCGCGCCGACTTCCCGGGCGGAGACGCAACGGCGCTGTATCGTTCGATCCGCAGGATCCTGGCCCTGCCGCCGGAGACGCGGATCTTCGTCGGCCACGACTACCTGCCCGCCGGGCGGGACCGGTTCCAGTGGGAGACCACGGCAGCCGAGCAGCGCCTGGCCAACATCCATGTGCGCGACGGCGTCGAGGAGGCGGCGTTCGTGGCCATGCGCGAGGCCCGCGACGCCACCCTGGCGGCGCCGACCCTGATCCTGCCGTCGTTGCAGGTGAACATCCGCGCCGGCGCCCTGCCCGAGCCCTCGGCGACGGGGCGCGTGTTCCTGAAGCTGCCCGTGAACGCCCTCTAGCGCCCCTCCGCGGCCAGAATGGCGCGGAGCTCGGCCTTCGCCACCTTCTCCAGCGTCGACCGCGGCAGGGCCTCGACCAGCCGCACCTCATGCGGATGCTTGAAACCGGCGAGAGCCTTGCGGCAGGCGGCCAAGACCCGGGCCGGCAGCTCCGCATCGGCTATATCTCGCGGGATCACGAAAGCCACCGGAACCTCGTCCAGCATGGCGTGCTTTCGGGCGACGACCGCGACCTCGACCACGCCCTCTACGGAAGCGACGACGCGCTCGATCTCGGAAGCCGCGACATTCTCGCCGCCGACCTTCAGCATGTCCTTGGAACGATCAGCGAAGTACAGGAAGCCGTCCTCGCCCAACCGCACGCGGTCGCCGGTGATGAACAGGCCGTCGGCGGTGAAGGCCCTGGCCGTCGCTTCGGGGTCGCCGGCGTACTCCAGAAACAGCGACACCCCGCGCCGCCCGCCGACCAGCAGGTCGCCGGTCTCGCCGGGCCGAACCGGCTGGCCCGCTTCATCGACCACATGGATGTCGTAGGCCGGCGACGGCCGCCCCATCGACATCGGCGCATCCGGCAGGTGAGCCGAACCCACCGTGCCGTGGGTCATGGTCTCGGTCATGCCCCACCAGCCGATCGTCTTCACCCCGAACAGGGCGTCGGTGGGCGGCGAGCAGACCCCGTTGCCCCAATGACGATAGCTGTGCCGCTCCGGCCGCGGCTGGTCCATCAGCGCCTTCAGACAGAAGGGCACCATCGAGGTCCAGGTGCAGCCGTGCTTCAGCGAGACCGGCCAGAACCGCGAGGCCGAGAATTTCGGCTGCAGCACCACCGTCGCCCCGGCCCAGAGCGCGGCGGCGACGGAGTAGACCTGGGCGTTGGTGTGGAACAGCGGCAGGTAGACCAGGTGGACGTCGTCCGGACGCAAGTCCTCGTTCTGGGCGCACATCCGGGCGCCCCACAGGGCGTTGGCGTGGGTCCATAGCACCGCCTTGGGGCGGGCTGTGGTGCCTGAGGTGTACTGGATGCCGAAATGCGCCCAGGGATCGTGGGGCCGCTTCGCCAACGCGGCCGGATCAGCATCGATGGCGGCGAAGGGTTCAAAGCCCGAGACGTCCGCTTCCGCCGGCGCGCCGTTGTCGGTCTCGGTCACGGCCAGCCAGTCCAGGTCCGGAGCCGCCTCCCGCACCAGGGCGGCGAAGCGCGGCTGGGTGATCCCGCCGACACTGCCGCTGTGGCCGGCGAAATAGGCGATCTCGTCGGCGCTGGACTTGGCGTTGGTCGTCACCGGCACGGCGCCGGCATAGGCGCAGCCCAGCCAGGCGATCAGGCTCTCCGGACAGTTGTCCAGGTGGACCAGCACCCGGTTGCCCGGCTTGACGCCCCGCGCCTGCAGCCCGGCCGCGAACCGCCGCAGCGTCTCGGCGAAGGCGGCGTAGGACCAGATCCGCCCCTCGCCCTCGAACGGCTCCCAGATCAGGAACGGGTGCTCGCCCCGTCGCGCCGCCTGGGCGTCGATCAGGGTGCGGATGTCCATGGCGTCGAAGGGCGTGAGCGGGGGCGTCGGCGTACTCATGCCGCCGACGCTAGCGCAACCACACGCCCTGTCGACCGTGACCCCGCGTCAGCCGTTGAAGCTGCGCACCGCCTCGATGATAGTCTGCTGGACCGCCTCGTCCATATAGGGGTGCATCGGCAGGGCCAGGACGGTCCCGGCCTTGGCCTCGGTCACCGGCAGGCCGCCGGGGCCTTGCGGATAGCCGTTGTAGGGCGGCTGGGTGTGCAGCGGGACAGGATAGTAGACCGCCGTCGGAACGCCCTGGGTCTTGAGATGCGCCGCCAGGCCGTCGCGGTCGGCATGCTCGATCACATACTGCGCCCAGACAGAGATCCCCTTCTCGATGACCCGGGGCGTCGAAAGCACGGCGCCGTCCAGGCCGGCGGCGTAGCGATCGGCGACTTTCTGGCGCAGCTCGATCTCCTCCGGGAAGATGGCAAGCTTTTCGATCAGCACGGCCGCCTGCAGCGTGTCCAGGCGGGAGTTCATGCCGACGCGCATGTTCAGGTACTTCGGGTCGTGATCGAACGTCCGGCCGGCGAGGTCGCTGGCCACGGCCTTGCCGTGCACGCGCAGGCTGTCCATCAACTGAGCCAGGTCAGCGTCGTTCGTCAGGACGGCGCCGCCGTCGCCGTAGCAACCGAGCGGTTTGGCCGGGAAGAAGCTGGTCGTGGTCGCGTCGGCCCAGTGGAGGGGATGCTTGCCGTCAAGAGTGCAACCGAAACCCTGAGCGCTGTCGGCGATGAGCTTGAGGCCGTGACGGTCGCAGACCGCGCGGATCGCGGGGTAGTCGGCGGGCTGGCCGAACAGATCGACCGCGATCACCACTTTCGGCGTCAGGCGACCCTCCGCCTTCACGGCCTGGATGGCCGCCTCCAGCTTCGCCGGGTCAAGGTTGTAGGTGTCGGGCAGGACGTCGACGAACACCGGCTCGGCGTTGGTCCAGGGCACGACCTCGGCCGTCGCCGCAAAGGTGAAGGACGGGCAGAAGACCGCGTCGCCAGCGGCCACGCCCCAGGCCATTAGCGGCAGGGCGATGGCGTCGGTGCCGTTGCCGCAGGAAAGCGCGTGGCGCGCTTGGCCGAACGCCGCGAGCTGCGCCTCGAAGGCTTTCACTTCCGGCCCCATGATGTAGCCGCCATGGTCCAGGATCCGCCCGAACGCTTCGTCGATGCGGGCACGAATGCGCTTCTGCTGCGCGGCGAGGTCGATAAAGGCAATGCTCATACGCGCCTCCTAGAGCGGGTGCTGTTCGACCGCGAGACAAACCCTGTAACCGGATGTTTCGTCGACCGCACGGCGTGCACTATCCGGCCCGGCGCCCGGCTTCAAGACGGCGCGCGGCCGGAACCGCCCGGACGCCGCCCCGTTGACGGAAGGGGCGTCAACAAGCCATGCCAGTCTGAATGAACACTCTGCCGCCGGCGGTCGATCCGCAACTCATCCAGAAGCTGTCCGCCAGCGAAGCCATCATCGCGCGTCTGTTCGACGCCGCCGGCAAGCTGGCCATGAACCTCGTCGCCGCGGCGATCATCCTGATGATCGCCGTCTGGGTGTCGGGCTGGGCCTCGACCTTCGTCCAACGCGCCATCGGGAAACTGTCCAGCGTCCGCCATCCGCCGGATCCGACGCTGCAGACCTTCGTGGGCTCTGTCGTCCGGTTCGGCGTCCTGGCGATCGGCATCGTGGCGGTGCTCCAGCAGCTGGGCGTCCAGGCGACCTCGATCATCGCCGTTCTGACCGCCGCCTCGCTGGCCATCGGCCTGGCGCTGCAAGGCGCCCTGTCGAACATCGCCGCCGGGGTGATGATCCTGATCTTCCGCCCCTACCGCGTCGGCGACTTCATCGAGAGCGCCGGCCGCCAGGGCACCGTCAAGGCGCTGGACCTTCTGGTCACCGAGCTGGCCACCGCCGACAACGTCAAGGTCGTGATCCCCAACGGCAAGGTCTTCGGCGACGTGATCCTGAACTACAGCACCCACCGCCGCCGGCGTGTGGACGTGCTGTTCAAGGTGCCGCTGAAGGCCGACATCGTCGCCGTCCTGCACCGGCTGCGGGAAAGGGTGGAGACCGATCCCCGCGTACGGAAGGATCCGGCGCCGCTGATCGAGGTGCTGGACCTGAGCGAAGTCTTCGCCCAGGCCGCCGTCCGGGTCTGGGTGGCGCGCGAGGAGGTCTCGTCGGTCAAGACCGACCTGATGCTGGCCGCCCACCTGCTGGCCGAGAACCCGCAGGTCGAGCTGCCCGCCCCGCGGCCGCCCAGCAAGGTGGAACAGTCGGCGCCCCTGCCGGAGCGCGCCCTGTTTAGCCTGAAAAGGCCGCGTCGAGGTCGGCAATCAGATCCGAGCAGTCCTCAATCCCCACCGAAAGCCTGAGCAGCGTATCGCTGATCCCGATCGCCGCCCGTTGCTCGGGCGGGATCGAGGCGTGGGTCATGATCGCCGGATGCTCGATCAGGCTTTCGACCCCGCCCAGCGACTCGGCGAGGGTGAACAGCTGGGTCCGTTCCAGCACCCGCTTGGCGCGGGCCAGGTCGCCGTCGATCTCCACCGAGATGATGCCGCCGAAGCCGTTCATCTGACGCCTGGCCAGCTCGTGTTGCGGATGGCTGGCGAGGCCGGGATAGATCACCCGCTTCACGTCGCCCCGCGCCTCCAGCCACTGCGCGATGCGCAGGGCGCTCTGGCAGTGGCGCTCCATCCGCAGGGCCAGCGTCTTGAGCCCGCGCAGGGCCAGGAAGCTGTCGAACGGGCCGGAGATGGCGCCGACGGCATTCTGCAGGAACTTCATCTGGTCGCGCAGCTCGGCGTTCTCGCCGACCGCCACGACGCCCCCGACCATGTCCGAGTGGCCGTTCAGGTACTTGGTGGTCGAGTGCAGGACCAGGTCGAAGCCCTTCTCCAGCGGTCGCTGGACATAGGGGCTGGCGAAGGTGTTGTCGGCCACGGTGATCAAGCCGTGCTTCTTGGCCAGAACGGCGATCGCCTCCAGATCGACGAGCCGCAGGGTCGGGTTGGTCGGCGTCTCGACCCAGATCATCTTCGTCTCGGGCCTGATGGCCGCCTCGACCGCCGCCAGATCGGACAGGTCGACGAAGCTGAAGTCGAGGTTCGCGGTACGCCGCCGGACACGGTGGAACAGCCGGAAGCTGCCGCCGTAGAGGTCGTCGCTGGCGATCACATGGGCGCCGGCGTCCAGAAGCTCCAGCGTCGTCGCGGCCGCCGCCAGGCCGGACGCGAAGGCGAAGGCGGCCGAGCCGCTTTCCAGATCCGCCAGGCAGCGTTCGAAGGCGAAGCGGGTCGGGTTCTGACTGCGCGCGTACTCGAAGCCCTTGTGTACGCCCGGACTCTCCTGGGCGTAGGTCGAGGTCGCGTAGATCGGGGTCATCACCGCGCCCGTGGTCGGGTCGTGGCTCTGCCCGCCATGGATGGTGCGGGTCGCGAAGGCGAGGCGGTTCTTACCGTCGGTCATTTCCATATCCGTCATGGTCGGACTTGTTCCGACCACCCATGAACACGGCGGGCGGCCGGAAGACTCGATGTTCATGGGTCCTCGCGACGGGCGCGAGGATGACGATTGATATAGGTCGGCTAGGCCGTGCGCCTCAGGTGGTTGATCAGATCGACGCGGGTGATGATGCCGACCAGCTTCTCGCCGTCGACGACGACGGCCACCTGGTCGCGTTCGAACACCGGGTTCAGGTTCTCGACGGGTTCGCCGACCTGCAGCGTGTGCACGTCGCGGGTCATGGCGGCCGACACCTTCTGGCCGAACCGGTCGGCCCGGCCTTCACCGCCGCCCACGCAGGTCAGGATGTCGCTTTCGTCCAGGATGCCGACCAGCTTGCCGTGATCGACCACCGGCATCTGGCTGATGTCGCCCGAGCGCATGCGATTGTAGGCGGTCAGCAGGCTGTCCTCGGGGCTGATGGTCACCACCCCGCCCTCGGAGAAGTCGCGAGCGATCAGGTCGCGCAGATCGCCGTGCTTGGTCCGCTCCTCGAAGCCGTGAGCGGCCACCCACATGTCGTTGAACATCTTGGTCAGGTACTTGCCGCCGGTGTCGCAGACCAGGCTGACGACGCGCTTGGGCTCGGTCTGCTCGCGGCAATACCGCAGCGCCGCCGCCAGCAGGGTGCCGGACGAGGAGCCGGCCAGAATGCCTTCCTTCTCGAGCAGCAGGCGGGCTGTCTCGACGCTCTCGCGATCGCTGATCGCATAGGCCTTGGCCACCAGATCCATCTGGGCGTTGTCAGGGATGAAGTCCTCGCCGATGCCCTCGACGATCCAGCTGCCGGCCTCGCCGTACTGGCCGGTGTTGACGTAGTCGTAGAGAATCGAGCCGACCGGATCCGCGAGGATCATCCGGGTCTTGGGCGAAGCTTCTCGGAAGAAACGGCCAAGGCCCGTCAGCGTGCCGCCCGATCCGACGCCGACGACCACGGCGTCCACGTCGCCCTCCATCTGGTCGAGGATTTCCGGCCCCGTCGTGGTCTGGTGGGCCAGCGGGTTGGCCGGGTTCTCGAACTGGTTGACGTACAGTGCGCCCGGTATGCCCTGGGCGATCGTCTGGGCCATATCCTGGTAGTACTCGGGATGACCCTTGCCGACGTCAGAGCGCGTGATGCGCACGTCGACGCCCATGGCGCGGAGGTGCAGGATCTTCTCGCGCGCCATCTTGTCCGGCACGACCAGGATCAGTTTGAAGCCCTTGACCGTCGCCACCTGGGCCAGACCCAGGCCGGTGTTGCCGGCCGTCGCCTCGATAATCGTCCCGCCGGGGGTCAGACGACCGTCCTTCTCGGCGGCCTCGATCATCGACAGGGCGATGCGGTCCTTAATGGAGCCGCCGGGGTTCTGGTTCTCGAGCTTCAGAAACAGGCGGCAGGGGCCGGTGTCGATCCGGGTCACCTCGACCATGGGCGTGTTGCCGATCAGGTCCAGGGACGAGCGCGCCGCTCGCGGTAGGCTTCGGTCGGTCATGTCAGGAACAGGTTCCGCAAAGGAAGGATTGTCCCTGCCTAACGCGGAACCTGGCACGGCGGAAGCCGCGGGCCGGCGTTTTCAGGAAACGTCCGTGCCCATCAGGGTCGCCAGGCGCTCCGCCACGAAAGCGTCCAGGTCGCCCCCGCGATAGAGGAAGCCGGCCACGCCCGCACGCCGCGCCGCCTCCATGTCCGTCTCCTTGTCGCCGATCATGACGGCGTCGAGCGGATCCACCTCGAACTCGGCGAGCGCCTTCAGCAGCATGCCGGGGTTCGGCTTGCGATCGGGGTGATCGGCGACGCGGTAGCGTTCCTCGGCCGCGTCCTCGTGGTGTGGCGCGAAGTAGATCCGGTCGATCCGCGCGCCCTCGGCCTCCAGCTGCCGAAGCATCTCGTCGTGAAAGGCTTCCATGTCGGCTTCGCGGTAGTAGCCGCGGCCGATGCCGGACTGGTTGGTGGCGATGATCGCCAGCGCGCCTGCCCGGTTCACCCGCGCCACCGCCGCCTTCGCGCCGGGCATCCATTCCAGCTTGTGCGGCTCGAAGGCGTAACCCGTATCGACGTTCAGGACGCCGTCACGGTCAAAGATCACGGCGAAGCGACGAGCGGGCTGGGTCATGGGTCCTCTCCATACCACCGGGACGACAAAGCGGAAGCGGCTGTCAGCAAAACTGAAACCGCTGCCGCAAATTCGACGGCCCGGGGCGACGCCTGCGCGCTTGCGCCGGAAAGGCCTCTTCCGTACTTGCCGTCCTTGAAGGGGCCCCTCCACCCCCAAGGTGGAGCTTCACCAGTGCTGGAAACGACCGTGGCGACCACGACGCTTGCCCCCGCGCGCCCTCCGGTGTCCGATGACGCCATGACCGCGCCGCTCTCTCCCGCCCGCCTGACGCATCTGCAGCGCCTGGAGGCGGAGAGCATCCACATCATGCGCGAGGTGGTGGCCGAGGCCGAACGCCCGGTCATGCTCTACTCCATCGGCAAGGACAGCGCGGTGATGCTGCACCTTGCTGCCAAGGCCTTCTATCCGAGCAAGCCGCCCTTCCCGCTGCTGCACGTCGACACGACCTGGAAGTTCCGGGCCATGTACGAGATGCGCGAGCGCATGGCCGCCGAGCTCGGCTTCGACCTGCTGGTGCACAAGAACCCCGAGGCGCTGGAGAAGGGCGTCAATCCCTTCGACCACGGTCCGGCCCACACCGACATGTGGAAGACCGAGGGCCTCAAACAGGCGCTCGACAAGTACGGCTTCGACGCGGCCTTCGGCGGCGCCCGGCGCGACGAGGAGAAGAGCCGGGCCAAGGAGCGGGTCTTCTCCTTCCGCTCGGCCGAGCACCGCTGGGACCCCAAGAACCAGCGACCCGAGCTGTGGAAGCTCTACAACGCCCGCAAGGCCAAAGGAGAGAGCATCCGGGTGTTCCCGATCTCCAACTGGACCGAGCTGGACATCTGGCAGTACATCCACCTCGAAAGCATCCCGATCGTGCCGCTGTACTTCAGCGACGTCCGGCCGGTGGTGGAGCGTGACGGCGCGCTGATCATGGTCGACGACGACCGCTTCCGCCTGCGCCCCGGCGAGACGCCGCAGATGAAGTCGGTGCGGTTCCGCACCCTGGGCTGCTACCCGCTGACCGGCGCGGTGGAGAGCACCGCCGCCACCCTGCCCGAGATCATCCAGGAAATGCTCCTGACCACCACCAGCGAGCGCCAGGGCCGCGTGATCGATCACGACCAGGCCGCCTCGATGGAGAAGAAGAAGCAGGAGGGCTACTTCTGATGCTTCTTTGTCCGCATATCCCGGCGAAGGCCGGGACCCAGCCCGTCCCGCTGAAGCGGCTAGATGGCCTCCGCAGTCCTGGCGCTCACCCTGTCGTCCGCCATCGGGGTCCCGGCCTTCGCCGGGATGCTCGGATTGAAAGAGGGCAATTCTGATGGCCCACCAGTCCGCGCTCATCGCCGAGGACATCGAGGCGTATCTCCACCAGCACCAGCACAAGTCGCTGCTGCGGTTCATCACCTGCGGCTCGGTGGACGACGGCAAGTCGACCCTGATCGGCCGGCTGCTCTACGACTCCAAGATGATCTTCGAGGACCAGCTGGCGGCCCTCGAGAGCGACAGCAAGAAGGTCGGCACCCAGGGCGGGGCGATCGATTTCGCCCTCCTCGTCGACGGCCTGGCCGCCGAGCGCGAGCAGGGC
The DNA here is from genome assembly GCF_002749615.1 of Caulobacter mirabilis. Taxonomy (GTDB): domain Bacteria; phylum Pseudomonadota; class Alphaproteobacteria; order Caulobacterales; family Caulobacteraceae; genus Caulobacter; species Caulobacter mirabilis. The sequence goes on along the minus strand of NZ_CP024201.1, from coordinate 280,444 downwards.
ATCACCATCGATGTCGCCTACCGCTTCTTCTCGACCGAGACGCGCAAGTTCATCGTCGCAGACACGCCGGGCCACGAGCAGTACACGCGCAACATGGTCACCGGCGCCTCGACCGCCGACGCGGCCGTGATCCTGATCGACGCCCGTCGCGGCGTGCTGACCCAGACCCGCCGGCACAGCTACCTCGTCAGCCTGCTGGGCATCCGCAAGATCGTCCTGGCGGTCAACAAGATGGACCTGGTCGACTGGGACCAGGCGACCTTCGACGCCATCGTCGCCGAGTACCGCACCTTCGCCGGCTGGATCGGCCTTTCCGACTTCACCGCCATCCCGATGAGCGCGCTGAACGGCGAGAACATCACCGAGAAGAGCAACGCCGCGCCCTGGTACGACGGCCCGCCGCTGATGACCTGGCTGGAGACGGTCCAGGTTGAGGACGGCCTGCAGGCCAAGCCGTTCCGCATGCCGGTGCAGTGGGTGAACCGTCCCAACCTCGACTTCCGCGGCTTCAGCGGCCAGATCGCCGCCGGCGTGATCAAGCCGGGCGACCGAGTGAAGGTCCTTCCCTCGTCGCGGGAAAGCCGCGTGGCGCGCATCGTCACCCTGCCGGGCGACCTGGATCAAGCCGTGGCGGGCCAGTCGGTGACGATAACCCTGGCCGACGAGATCGACATCTCGCGCGGCGACGTCCTGGTCGCCGCCGACGCCCCGGCCGCCGTGGCCAATCAGTTCGAGACGACCATCGTCTGGATGGACGACGAGCCGATGCTGCCCGGCCGCCCCTATCTGATGAAGATCGGCGCCCAGACGGTCACCGCCTCGATCACCGAGCCCAAGCACCGGGTCAACGTGAACACGCTCGAACATCTGGCCGCCAAGCGGCTGGAGCTGAACGAGATCGGCGTCTGCAACATCTCGCTCGACCGCGCGATCCCGTTCGAGGCCTACGAAGAGAGCCGCGACCTGGGCGGCTTCATCCTGATCGACCGGCTGAGCAACCGGACGGTCGGCGCCGGGATGATCCATTTCGCCCTTCGCCGCGCCGACAACATCCACTGGCAGGCCACCGACATCGACAAGGCCGCCCGCGCCGCCCAGAAGAATCAGAAGGGCCGCGTGGTCTGGTTCACCGGCCTTTCGGGCGCCGGCAAGTCGACGATCGCCAACCTGGTCGAGAAGCGGCTCCACGCCCTGGGCCGGCACACCTACCTGCTCGACGGCGACAACGTCCGCCACGGCCTGAACAAGGACCTCGGCTTCACCGAGGAGGACCGGGTCGAGAACATCCGCCGCGTGGCCGAGGTGGCCAAGCTGATGACTGACGCCGGCCTGATCGTGCTGACCGCCTTCATCAGCCCGTTCCGCGCCGAGCGTCGGATGGCCCGCGAGATGCTCGAGGCCGGCGAGTTCGTCGAGGTCTATGTCGAGACGCCGCTCGAGATCGCCGAGCAGCGGGACGTGAAGGGCCTTTACAAGAAGGCCCGCGCCGGTCAGCTGAAGAACTTCACCGGCGTCGACAGCCCCTACGAGCCGCCCGAACAGGCCGAGATCGTCGTCGACACGACCGGCATGACCGCCGTCGAGGCCGCCGAGACGATCGTGGCCTGGCTGGAGCGCGGGTGACCTAGAACGTCACCCGCCAGTCCAGGGCCGCGCCCAGGTCGAGGTCGCGGTCCTCGCGGTGGCCTTGGTTGAACGCGGCGATGGTGCGAAGGCGCAGCAGGCCCCAGCCGCCGAAGTCGCGATCCATGACCAGGCGCAGGTCGATCTCCCGCCCCGACGGGCTGGCCGAGAAGCGGCGCGTCGAGAAGGTCGTCGGATCGCGCCAGTCCAGCGGCGTGTCGGCCAGCACGGCGCTGAAGGTTCCGCTCTCGATCCGCAGCGGCTGCTCCAGTTCGATCGCGAAGGTGTCGCAGGGGATCGCGCCGAGCAGCGTGCAGTCACCGTAGGCGCCCAGCCGCCATTGGCTGCTGAACGCGTCCCCGGTCTGGAAGAAGCCGTCGCGAATGCTCGTCCGGCCGAAGGCGGCGTCGCCGCGCAGGGTCAGGCGGTCGCTCGCTCGGGCGGTCAGGCTGAAGGCGCCGAAACGCGTCTCCGCCGGCAGGCTGTAGATCGACCGTTCAGAGATGAAGGAACCCAGCGGCCCCAGCGGCTCGTCCATACGGCCGCCGGTGACGCTGAAACCGTACCGCCCGTTGCTGAAGCTGGCCGTGGCGGAGGCATAGTCCGTCCCCTCGACCTCGCGCAGGGCCAGAATGTCCGGCTGCTCTGCGCTGCCTTGTTCGGCGGCCAGCGACCAGCCTCCGCCCAGACGGACGGCGGCCTTCATCACCTGGTCGGCCGAGGCCACGGTTCGGAAGGCGTCGCGGTCGCCGGCGCCCGGCGCGACTGCGCCGCCTTCGCCCCGCCAGGCCGTCAGGCTCAGCCGGCCGATGTCGGCGGACACCAGGGCCGAGGACGGCTGGCGGACGCCGGCGAAGTCGTACATCCGCTCCGGGACGACGGCCTCCTCGAACACCGGCTGCTCGGCGCGGACGCTGAACCGCGTCCCCGCGGGACCGGCGACGCTGGTCGCGGTCGAGCGCGCGGCGGGGGCCGCAGCGCCCATGAGCGCATGCCGCCCCTCCGGGAAGGTCTGAGCCAGATCGACGGTGAAGATGCGGCGGTAGTCGTCTCGCCCGAAGGTCTTCAGGGCGGCGCTGGTTCGGACGGCGTCCCCGAAGGCCGAGCCGAAGATCCCGCCCGGCGGCGGGTTCGGCTGGAAGGTCCCGCCCGCCGCGCTCGGCACGTTGAGGGCGCCGACAGGCTGGAAGGCCGCCTTGAGGTTCAGCAGTCCGCGCCCCCAGATCGGGTCCGTTCCGGGATCCCCCTTGTCCGTCGCGGTCCGGAACAGGATGTCCACGGCGTCCCGCCCCGAGATCATCGGAAAGGCCTGGAGCAGCAGCGCGAGAGAGCCGGCGACGATCGGCGAGGCGAAGGAGGTGCCGCTTACCGACCAGCAGCCGGCGGAGGTGCAGTCGGTGGCGACGCCCTGCCCAGGCGCCACGAGGAAGCCGTTGGCGGCGACGCCGGCCCGACCTGAGAAACTGGCCATCGAGCCGTCCTGGGCCATGGCGCCCACGGCCATGACCGAACCGGCGAAGCGGCTGTCCGCGGCGTAGCGGGCCGGCCACTCCGGGTTGGGCGTCGTGTCGTTGCCGGCCGCCGCGGCCACCACCACGCCGGCGGCCACCGCTCGCTGCAGCGCCGCCTCGAACGCGGCGCCGTCCGGCGTGTCGCCGCCGAGCGACAGATTGATCACCTTGGCGCCGTTGGACACCGCATAGTCGATGGCGCGCGCCAGGTCGCTGTCGTTGAACTGGCAACCGTCGGGGCCACAGGCGGACCCGACCGTATCGTCCGCCCGGATCGAGAGAATCGTCGACCCGTAGGCCACGCCCAGGGAGCCGGCGTTGTCAAAATTGGCCGCGGCCACGGCCGCCACCCGGGTCCCGTGCCGGCTCACGCCGGTCGGATCGTTGCGCGAGGACCGGATGTCCGTGGACTGCGGCGAGATCCGCCCCTGCAGATCCGGCAGGGTCTGGTCGATCCCGGTGTCGATCACCGCAATGGTGATCCCGGCCCCCGTGGCCGGGTGGTTGTAGGCGTCGATCGCGTTGATCGCCCCCAGGCTCCAGCTGCGCAGATACTCGGCGCTCGTGGCGCTGGGCCGCCCTGGCGGGGGCGGGGGCGGAGGAGGCGGCGGCGGCGGGGGCGGAGGAGGAGGGGGCGGCGGAGAAGGCGTGACCGGCGAGACGACGCCTCCGCCGCCGCCTCCTCCCCCTCCTCCGCACGCGGTCACGGTTACGGCCAGGGCGGCGCAAACCGCCAGTGTCGGCGCACTCTTCGCAACGTGGACCCAAGTCGACATCGCAGTCCCCTCCGCCAGCCCCGCAGAAAACGCTCCCACGGTATCCTGCGGCCGAATTTACGTCACCGTGACAACTAGACTCTTGCCCCTTGGGACGGATCGACCGACACGCGTTCCTGATCCAAACACCAAAACCTCAAGGGTCGGTTCTCGACCAACCTCGGAGACCGGAAGATGAAAAAGGCGCCCATCCTTCTGTTTCTCGCGACGCTGGCCGGCTGTTCCTCGATCGAGCCCGTCGTCGCCCTGCCCCGCGCCGACGCCGAGTCGCTCCGACGGGAGGACGAGTTCCAGCAGGAAGCCAGCCTGGAACGTTTGCGCCAACAGGATGCAAGGGTCTTGGCCGTCTCCTACCGCATCAACACCGCGAACGCGGATCTCTGTGAAGACAAGGCCGCCTTGGGCGGCCTGGCCCTGCATCATGCGCTTCAGTACGGCGCCGCGAGCCGCGCCACGGCTAGTCGCTACTTCAAGCTCGACGGCTTCCCATCCGTTCTCGCCGTCGCCCCCGGAGGCGCCGCGGACAAGGCCGGCGTCCGCATGGGCGATACGCTGCTCCAAGTCGATGGCGTTTCCTTCAACGACGCGGGGGCCAGGATCGCCGACAGCAAGGTCACCTACGACGAGACGCTTCGCGCGAAGGAGCTGCTGGACAAGGCCTTGTCGGATGGAGCCGCCACGCTCACCGTTCGCCGCGACGGCCAGACGCTGACGCTGCAGCTTCAGCCCGTGACGGGTTGCGCCTACGAGGCCCAGCTGATCCCGTCCGAGGACGTCAGCGCCTGGGCGGACGGCCAGCGCGTCTTCATCACCACGGCGTTCGTCCGCTACGCGGCGGCCGATGATCAACTGGCCGTCGTCCTGGGGCACGAGCTCGGCCACAACGTCCTGAAACACCGCACCCGGATAAAGGACGGCGGTCCCGCCGGCGCGATCCTGGGCAATATGGGAACCGCGCCCGGAGGACTGATCACGCTTGAGCGCGAAGCCGACTACGTCGGCCTCTATCTCATGGCTCGCGCGGGCTACGACTATTCGCAGGCCCGCGACTTCTGGCGGCAGTATGGGGCGGATTACGGCCGCTCGCGGTACTCGACCTGGACCCATCCGGGCTCTCTCGAGCGCGCCATGAACATCGGCGCCGCCGCCGACGAGATCAAGGCCAAGCGTGAGAGGGGCGAGCCGCTATTGCCCACTCGCCCCCAGGCCTCCGGGAAGTAGCGCCGGACTACTTCTGCCCGCTGACCTGAAGCATGTTGATCCGCTGGCCGTTCGGCATCTCCATGTCGCCCGGCTTCATGCCCTGAGGGCACTCGCCCACCCAGGACGCGTCGATCGTGACGGTGCGGGTGCCGTTCATTTCAGGGATGGGCGCGCCGCTCGTGGTGGCCTCGGCCTTCAATTGGTACCGTGAACTGAAGTCGCCGACAGCGCTGCCGGTGGTCGCCGTTTTCACGCCGACGCCCTCGCAAACCGAAGCAAACTTCCAGGAGCCGTCGGGCTGGCGCTGCAGATCATTCTTGCTGCAGGACTGACGCAGCCCCTGCTGGCCCCACCAAGCGAGCTTGGAGTCGCTTTCGGGGTCGATGCAAAGCTGCACCGTCTGGATCACGTTGACCCCTTCGACCAGCATCGTCTGCTTCCAGAGACCCGGCTTGCGCTTCGGAACCTCGACCGGCGCCTTCGCTTCGGGCTTCGCCGCAGGCGCCTTGTTCTCCGAACACCCGGCGACCGCCAGCAGCGCGACGGTGATGACACCCGCTTTAAACATGCTCACGATATCCACCCCTTCAACTGCGCGAGTTGTACGATTTGAGGCCAGGATGTGCCCTGGACGGTCCCGGGAGGCAAGCACTCTCGCCCCTGACGGAGAAAGAGAATAATAAGCGCCAAAATGACGAGAGGCCTTCCTTGAAAATCCTGGTAACGGGCGTCGCCGGCTTCATCGGCTACCATCTTACACGCCGACTGGTAGCGGACGGCCATGAGGTCATGGGGGTCGACGGCATGACTCCCTACTACGACCCGTCGCTGAAGGAGACCCGCCTCAAGAACCTCCGGCTCAGCAATGCTTTCGGTTTCGAGCAGATGATGCTCGAAGACGGCGACCGCTTCTCTGATCTGGCGCAGTCCTTCAACCCCGAGATCGTCATCCATCTCGCGGCTCAGCCGGGCGTCCGATACAGCCTCGAGAACCCGGCCAGCTACGTGGACTCCAACATCGGCGGCACCTTCAAGGTGCTCGAAGCCGTGCGGAGGCTTGAAGTCGGCCATCTGATGCTGGCGTCGACCAGCTCGGTCTACGGCGGCAATCAGAAGATGCCGTTCCAGGAGAACGAGCCGGCGGACCACCCTCTCAGCCTCTACGCCGCCACCAAGAAGGCCACGGAGGCGATGAGCCATTCCTACAGCAGCCTGTTCGACATCCCCACGACGGCCTTCCGCTTTTTCACGGTCTACGGCCCCTGGGGGCGGCCCGACATGGCGCCGATCAAGTTCGCGAACGCGATCGTCAACGGACAGCCGATCGACATCTACAATCACGGCGACATGAAGCGGGACTTCACCTACATCGACGACCTCGTCGAAGGGATCGTACGCCTCATGCCGTGCGTCCCTGTCCGGAACACCCCGGTCTCGCCGCTGGACTCGCTCAGCCCCGTGGCCCCCTGGCGCGTCGTGAACATCGGCGGCGGCCGCCCGACGGACCTGATGACGTTCATACGATCGATGGAGAACGCCCTGGGACGAAGGGCGGAGTACAATTTCCTCCCCCTGCAGCCGGGCGACCCGCAGGTCACCTACGCCAGCGCGGACTTGCTGGAAGCGCTATGCGGCTACCGGCCCGAGACCGACATCGACGCGGGCCTGAAGGCGTTCTGCGACTGGTACCTGGCGGCTTATGCGCCACGCTAGCCGCTCGAAGCCCGGGCCGCTTCGCCTCGCACATGCCCATGTTGCAATCTCGCTGATCAACCAGCAGAAAGGCGCGCCGAGGGTGCAGGCTCCCGGACATCATCCCTCGCCCACCCAATTCCCCGCTTTCGAGACTGACAGATGCTAGGCGTGCTGAGACGCGGGTACCGCGTCATCGATACTTATCTGCTGGGCGCTCTCATGGGGCGGACGACGACGGCCTCGTTCTGGTACATCCCGGAGCCGCCCGCCGTCTATGACGCCGAGACCCTGGACCGCTATGAGGACTATCGGGCGCACGGCGTGGTCTCGCCCGTCTATCCGATCGATCACCGGCAGAAGACCGCCTATGACCTGACCAATTCGGACGGGATCATCGTCCTCAAGTATCCCGAGCCGGTGGGCGAGCAGATCAATCCCGAAGCGGCGTTCCAGTTCGCGCTCGGCCTCCACGACCGGTTCATCGCGGGCGAGGGCGATGCGCTTCGCGACCAGTTTCTCCACTATGCCGCCTACTTCCGCGATCGGCAGACCGAGCAAGGCGATTTCAACTACGAGTTCGACTGGGCGGGCTGGAAGGCCCCCTGGACCTCCGCGCTGGCGCAGTCCCGAGGCGTTTCGGTGATGCTGCGCGCCTATCTGCTCACGCAGGACGAGACGTTCGCCGTGGCGGCGAGGCGCGGCCTCTCGAAGTTCTCCGTCCAGATCTCGGACGGCGGTTACCTGGGGATCTCCAACGAAACCGGCTGCCCCTATTTCGAGGAGTATCCGCCCCGGCCGAGCGCCGTGATCAATGGCTTCATGGCCGCCGCCATCGCGCCCTGGGAAGTCGCGCGCTGGCTGGGCGACGAAAAGGCGGCCGAACTTGCGGCGATGGCGAAACAGTCCATCGAGAAGATGCTGCCCCACTACACGACGAGCTGGTGGACACTCTACGACCACAATCCCGAAACACCCTTCCCCAACTATCATAGCCCCCGCTATCAGATCATGTGCGTCGGCTATCTGAAGGCTTTGTCCAGGATGTTCCGGTCCGAAGAAATCGCCCGTCACGCGGCGATCTGGGAGAAGCAACTGACGCCGCTGAACAAGGCGCGGGCGACCGTCCTGAAGTTCGTCCGTAAGGCCGTGTACGAATGACCGTCGGCAAGCTCTTCAGCGGCTTCATCGCGGTCGCGCTGCTCTTCTCGTTCCTGGCGACGCCGCCTCTGGACCCGCTCGGTCCGTTCGAGATCGGCCTGATCGCCGTCCTCGTCGGCGGCTTCTTCATCAGCATCATCCGCCTGTTCGGCGGCGACATGCGCACGCTCCGGCAGGACAGGAGCCTGTGGCTGGTCGCGTTCCTTTACCTGACCTCGTTCGCCATTTCGGCGGTGATGTCGGTCGTCAAGGGAACCGACATCACCTCAGTGATCACCTCCACGGCCCCCTATGTCGGCATCATTCTCCTTGGGCTGCCCTGGTGGCTGCTGCGGGGCGCGGTGGAGCCGACGACCCTGGACAAGGCGCTGATCGGGATCGGCCTGCTTCAGGCGCTCTACATCATCTATCTGTTCCTCTCGAACACGCCGGCCTTCGACGCCCAGTCGATCCTGTTCTCCCGCATCACCTTCCTGGACGGCCGGATTTCGCACCCCCTCTTCCTGGTGGGCGCGGTGGTCGCCTTCGTGTTCGCCGCCGCCGCCGTACCGGGATCCCGCCGGCAATGGACGCTGGCGTCGGTCGTCCTGGCCTGCATCGTGGCGGCGATGATGACCCAGACGCGGTCCCACATCCTGTGCATCATCGGCGGCATCATCACCGCCCTGATCCTGATCCAGTTCTTTCCGCCCCAGAACGCCGTGGGCGCGCCCAAACGCCTGTCCAAGCAGATGCGATGGGCGATGGTCATCGGCCTTGTCGCCTTCTTCGCCCTGATCTTCTTCACGCCCTACTTCACCGTCTTCATCGAGGTCATGCTCACGCGGCAGCGCGAGCAGGGCGACGGCCGGATCGACAGTGAATGGATTCCGGCGCTGCGCGCCTACCAGGAAGGCGGCTTGATCACCTGGCTGTTCGGAACCGGCGCCGGCGTGGGCTTCGTCACCTACGAGGGGGATGTTCGCGCCTATGTGCACAACATCTTCATCTACTTCCTCCTCTACAACGGCGTGTTCGGCGTCGGCTGCCTGATCGCGCTGTGGACCACGCTGGGCTTCAGGCTGCTCGGCCTGTGGCGCCGCAACGGCGACTCCACCGCCCTGGCGCTGTTGGCGTCGCTGGTGTGCCTGTTCATGTACGCCCAGCTCTTCGCCGTTCATAAGGCGCTGTCGTTCAACCTGCTGCTCTGGGTGGCGATGAGCTATGTGATGACCCGCCCGGCGATGGCGCGGCGGCCGGTCCGCGCCGTGGGCGTCCAGCAGGTCCGCATCATAGCCTAGCGACAGGAACCGCGGGCCCGTCCGCGCCCAGCGCGCATGGGCCCGTCTGGCGCCGCTTCAAGCAGCGGAGACGGCGGAGCGGTCCGTCTAGGCGAGCCGCTCTGTCCTCGGGCGGAAGAAGGCCCAGACGCTCAGCAGCAGCAGCAGCGCATACGCGCCGGCCAGCGCGATGGACAGCTGGACGACGGCGTCATGGAACGACACGCCGGCCCGACTGGCCATCACAAAGACCAGGACGACCGACAGCAGCTGCACGACGTCGAAGATGAGCTTGAGTTCAGGCCGATTGGCGGCGCTGCAGACCCAGGACAGAGGCAGCACGACGAACCGCGCGGCCAAGGCCGGGATCATATAGACGGCCAGGACGCCCGACGCTTCCCACTGGGCGCCCATCACCAGCTTGAAGAGCCAGGGGCCTGCGAACCAGAGGACCCCCGCGGGGACCAGAGCGAGGAGCGCCAGGCCGACCCCGGTCAGCAGGAAGAGCCGTGCGGCCGCGGCCCGGTCCGAGTGGAAGAGCTTGGAGAAATGGCCGACGAAGACATCGCCGACGGTCTTGTTCACGAAGCCCAGCGGCACGTTGAGGACCTGGTCCATCACCGTGTAGACGCCGGCGGCCGCCAGGCCATATGAGCTGGAGATGATCGGCGCCGCGGCCAGCGTCCCCAGGTTGTTCAGGAAGGACGACGGCATCCGCGTGAGCGGAAAATGGCCGTAGCGTCGCGCCGCGCCGACGATGTCCGACCACCGCTGATCGAGCAGCCGCCTGGCGACTTCGCGCCGCTTCTTCCAGAGCGCGAAGATGGGCGTGAGGACCCGCATGCAGGCCTCCCCCAAAAGAAGGCCCGCGCCGACGCCCAGGAAGCCGAACCCCAGCTGGAAGGTCACGCGGGAACCCGCTTGCGCCAGGGTCATCTGCGAGGAGGTCGACCAGTCATGCTCGCGGGCGAGGAATATCTGGACGCACAGGGTTGCGGCCATGCCCACGATGGTCGGCGCCAGCAGAAGAGCCGTCCAGGCCGGCAGAATCCGTACGGGCGCAGGCCCCAGGGTCAGCACCAGCCAGACGACCAGACTCAGCGCAAGCCCGAGAACCACGCTGCCGAGCAGCGAGGCCGCGAAGAGGCGGTCCGCATCGGCGTCCTCGCGCGCCGCGATGATGGCCTCATTGTAGCCCAGCGGCGGAATCGCCGCGAGCGTGGTCGCGACCGCGAGGAAGACCCCAAACAGGCCGAAATGCTCCGGACCGTAGATACGGGTCAGGACCGGGGCGACGGCCAGCGCCGCGAGCTGCGCCGCCACGGTCGCGCCGCCGACGCGGGCCATGGCGCTGAAGTAGCCGCCCAGGCCGCGCGCCCCCAGACGTGCAGCGAGGCGTCTCAAGCCTGGTCGCCCAGCCAGATCAAGCTCACGGCTTCCTTGAAGGCTTGGGGGTCCGAGATCAGAGCGGCGTCGCTGAACAGCGCCTCCAGGTTCGCATCGGAGGGCAGGTAGTCGACGATCTGCTTGCGCCGTTCGGTCAGCGCCTCACGCAGCACCCGCCCCAGTCCGCCCTCGATCCAGCGGGCTTGGTTGACGTCGAAGCCGCGCTTGTCCCGGTTCAACCGGATGCTGTCGGGGACGAGATCCTTGATCGCGCTCCGCAGTATCCATTTGCCGAAGCCGTTGGCGAGCTTGTGCCTCTCCTGGAGAGCCAGGCCGAACTCGACCACGCGATGATCGATGAACGGAAGGCGGCTCTCGACGCTGTTGCTCAGCGAGTTCCGGTCCTCGTACCGCAGGAGGGACGGCAGGCTATAGCGCGTGATGTCCAGCACCTGGCGATCCAGCGGCGTCTGCCCCGCGGACATCCCGGCGCCGGAGGCTTCGACCTCGGCCGGCAGCCTCAGACGGGACGCCATCCCCGTTCCGCCCTGCGCATAGCGGGCGCGCTCGCTCCAGAACACGCCGGCCCGTTTCGCGATGGCGAGGGCGAAAGGCGCCATGGCCAGGGCGAGATGCGGTCCCTCGCCCCAACGCTTCTGGCGAAGGATCGATTGGGCGTAGAACAGATAGAACTTGCGGTAGCCCATGAAGGCCTCGTCGCCCGCCTGCCCCCCCAGCAGCACCTTCACGCCATCCTGGCGCGCGGCGCGGAAGACGGCGTTCTGGGCCATCATGCTCGCGTGCGGGAATGGCGCTTCCTGAGCCCGGTAGGTGCGCCAGAACAGGTCCTCGATCTCGGCGGGCGCGGTCGGCCAGACATACCGAGGCTGCACGCCCGTCGCGTCGACAAGTTCCTTCACCAGCGGCCCTTCACTCTCGGGCACGTCTGGATGGGCGAAGCTGTAGCCGACGATGCGAGGGTGTTTCCTGGCGGTGATCGCCGCGATCGTGGTCGAATCGACGCCTCCGCTCAGCGACACGCCCACCGGCACATCCGCCCGCAGGCGTATCGAAGAGGCGTCGTCCAGAAGGCTCAGAAGACGGGCTTCGAGCTCCTGGAAGCTCAGGCCCTCGATCTTGGCCCGCTCGGCTTGGACCCGGTCCGCCACGTCGTAGTAGCGCCCCTGCTCGAGGGCGAGCCTGTCGCCGCGGAGCTTCACGGCCAACCAGGTCCCGCCTTCCAGCGCCTTCAGGCCTTTGTGCGGCGAGATGTCCGTCTCGTCTTCGTAGTATTTGAACCTCAGCCCGCGCGCGACATAGGCGAGATTGGGCTCGAGGCCGGCCCAGCGGGCGATCGTTCCCGTGGTCGAGGCGAACGCCAGGGTCGCGCCGTCGGTCCAGTAGTAGAGGGGCTTCACGCCGAAGCGGTCGCGAACCAGCAGCAGTTCGCCCTCAAGCCGGTCCAGCAGGGCGAAGGCGAACATGCCGTAGAACTTTTCGAGGGCGGCCTTGCCCCAGGCTCGGTAGGCCTCGATCAGGACTTCCGTGTCGCTGGCGGTATGGAATTGGACGCCGTCGGCCTCGAGCTGCTTCCGCAGTTCGAGATAGTTGTAGATCTCGCCGTTGAAGACGATGGTGAACCGCCCGCTGGCGTCATTCATCGGCTGGTTGGCTTCAACGGAAAGGTCGATGATGCTCAGCCGGTTGTGGCCGAGCACGACCTCCGCGTCTCCCGCCTGGAAGCGCTCCACGACGAGCGCATCCGGTCCGCGAGCGGTCTGCGCCTCCGCGATTGCCTGGACCAGGGACACGAGATCCTGGCCTCGCCGAAGCGTTGTCGCGCCCGAGATACCGCACATTGGATTGCGCCCTACTTTCGCTCGCCCACCGGACCTGGAGCCGGAATAGGCGTTACCGGATCAACGGCGCAAGAGCCTACGGCTCAAACGGCGCGCGCCGACTTCTTTGCGACCATGGCCTCGATATGATCGGCGTAGGCCGCGTAGTTGCCTTTCTGGTCGAAGCGGGAATCGAACAGCGCGCGCATTTGGGTCGTCATGCGCGCCCGCTCCTGGTCGTCGGAGGCCAACAGGTCGATCGCGTCCGCCAGCTGGTCGACGTTCCCGCCGGTCACGTTGACGCCGACGCCATACTCGTTGATCAGCTCGTGCAGGTCTCCCGTGGCGCCGCTGATGATCGGCAATCCGCTGGCCATGTACGAGAAGGTCTTGTTGTTGAAGGCCTCCGACGGAAAATTCATCAGGAGCAGGCCAACATCGGAGCCGCGCAGGAGCGCGTCCATTTCGTGCGGCTTCATCCACCCGACATAGTGGACACAGGCGTGAGCCGCCGCGCGCCGCTCGACGACGTCCGCGTCCTGGCCCGCGCCCCCGATCAGGAAGGCCACCCGGTCCTCCCGCAGGCGCCCTTGCTGCTTGAGGCGGTCAACGGCGTCCAGCAGGAGCGCCGGATGCTGGGTCCGGTTGAAGGTGCCCGCGAAGGCGAAGACCGTCTTCCCCCGGGCCGCTTCCAGCGCGCGACTGATGGCGTGATCGCTCTCGAGCGGCTTGGCCGGCACGTCGAAGTTCTTCGGCGCGGTCGTCAGGAAGAAGACCTTCTCGTCATCCGTGCGGGGGCGATCCGCCTTGGCCAACCCCCAGTCCATCATGGAATTCATCATGGCCACGATGCCGTCGGCGCGGCGCAGGGCCTGGCGCGTCCGCCTCTGCTCGAAGACCATCGCCACCCCGCCGGCCGCCCGCTTCACCAGCGACCCGCGCGTAAGATCGAAGAGGATGTCCGGCCATTTGTCCCGGATGTCGATCAGCGTGACGGCGCCGATGGAGCGCCCGAACTTCACGGCGGCCGCCGCCGTCACATGGTCGGGAGACGAGGCCACGATCGCGTCGGGTCGCGGCGCCGATCGCGCCTGCTTCGCGAAGTCCGCGGCGGCCATCCAGTGGTCCACGAGCCGCCGCGGGCTTGTGTTCTGCTGATAGCCGCAGCCCTTCATGAAGCGGATCTCGAGCCCGTCGGACCGACGGACGGGCTTGCCGCCGGACTCGACCCACTCCTTGCGCCACTCCTTGCGGATGTGATCCCACGCCGAGGTCCACATCACGACCTCATGTCCCCGGCTGAGCAGCTCGCTGCACAGCAGCATGGACCGCGTGTTCGCGGCGTCGTCCAGGCGCTGGCCCATGACGGTCGTCCAGATACGCATGCTCAGTTCGCTTCCGTCATCCGATAGGTGGCCAAGGGGCCGATCCCCGCCGGGACCGATCGAACGCCCCTGCCGAGCAGGCTGTATCCGCAAGCCTCGATGACGCGGATCGACGGCGCGTTGTCGTCCTCGACGAGGTACCACATGCGCTTGAATGCGCCCCGCCAATGCTCGTGGATCAGCCCGATGGACGCCTTGGCCAATCCCTGGCCCCGCATCTCGGGGGCCGTCCAGGTGGCGCCGATCTGAAGATCGTCCGCCGCCATCTCCGGGAACCGGAAATAGCGCGGCGTCACCAGAGAGCTATGCGCCAAGGTCCCCTCGCGGCTGATCATGATCACGCCGCAGTTCGGGTTGGCGAACAGACCCAGCTTGTCGAACAGCCACCAGACCGCGTTGGGGTAGGAGGGAAGACTACGCGGCGGCAGGCCGTCGCGCCTCGGCTTCCAGACCGAAACCTCGAAGCCATCGGGCAAGGCCGGGAGCGGCTGATCGAACCCCGCTGCCTCGCACCGATAGAAAAGGACGCTCAAGCCTCGGCCTCCGCGAGAGCCGCGCCGAAGATCTGTGCGCCGCCGGGCGGCGGCGCCGCCGGTAAGGTTCCTTCACGACGGCACACCTCGATCAGCTCCGGATCCGCGCCCAGGCGGGTCAGGATCCGGTGAACGCCGCGCAGGGCCGCCGGCTTGGAGACGATCGCGACGCCGGTGAGCCAGATGATCTGGATGTCGAGAAAGATCGAGGACTTGGCGACGTACAGAAGACCCAGGCGGCTCTTCCACGGACGGATGATGCGGTTGTAGAGCGCATCGGCCTCGTCGGAATGGCCGAGGATGTCGCCCTCGTCGGAGAAGACGATCGACGAGAGGTCGGTGATCCCCGGGCGAACCGACAGCAGCTTCATCTCTTCCTGGGTGTACAGATCGACCCCCCAGTTTCGCGTGTTGGGCCGCGGCCCGACGACGCTCATGTCTCCCTTCAGGACGTTCCAGAACTGAGAGAGCTCGTCCAGCTTGAAGCGGCGGATGTACTTCCCGACAGGCGTGATCCGATTGTCGCCGACGCCGGTGGAGTTCACGCCGGTCTTGTCGGCGTTCACCACCATCGAGCGGATCTTGATCATCATGAAGTCCTGGTCGTTCCGACCAACGCGGCGCGCCTTGTAGATCGGCGAATGCCGGTCGTGAAACCAGACCAGGAACAACGCGCTCAGCATCACAGGCGAGAGCGCCAGGAGAACCAAGCCCGAGAAAAGAATGTCGAACGCGCGCTTCATGTCGATCTCTATCCGGCGGCCTTCAGGGCGTCACGGACGACGGCGGCGATCGCCGGCGCGTCCATCTCGTAGGCGCGACGCAAGAACTTCTGGTCCCCGACAATGGTGGGGTACAGATCGGAAAGCCCGACCCTCCGGAAGCTGCGGACCTTAGCCCCGCCTTCAAGGCAGGCCTCCGCGATCGCGCCGCCCAGGCCGCCCAGCTTGTTGTGTTCTTCGACGGTGACCACGACGCCGCATTCGGACGCGATCGCAACCACGCCCTCAACATCCAGCGGCTTCAGGGTATGCACGTCGACGACGCGAACCGCGGCGCCTTCAGCGGCCAGAGTCTCGGCCGCGGCCAACGCCTCGCCGAGGATCGCGCCCGTGGCGAAGATGACGGCGTCGGCGCCGGCGCGCACTTCTCGCACCTTGCCCAGCACGACGCTGGCGGGCGCGGGCTCAAGACCGGCCTTGTCCTTGTCCAGACGCAGATAGGCGGGACCGCCGCGGGCGTGAAGCTGGCGGGTGAGCTCCAGGGCCTGCCAAGGATCGGACGGCGCCACCACCGTCATGTTCGGCAGAGCGCGCATGATCGCCAGGTCCTCGGTCGCGAAATGCGACATCCCCAGCTGCCCGTAGGAGAATCCCCCGCCGACGGAAACGGCGGTGACGTCCGCCTCGTGGTAGCAGACATCGTTGCGAAGCTGTTCGAGGCACCGCAGCGTCGTGAAATTGGCGATGGAATAGGTGTAGGCGCGAGCCCCCTCGAGCGCCATCCCGGCCGCCAGGGCCGTCATGTTCTGCTCGGCGACGCCGGCGTTGATGAACTGGTCCGGCCGGTTGTTGGCGAAATCCGTGAGGACGCCGAAGCCGAGATCGCCCGTGATCAACACCACCCGGGGATCGATCTCAGCCAGTTCGGTCAGCGCCTTGATGAAACTGTCCCGCATCGTCTTCCTCAGGCTCCGCCAGCCAGCTCGGCGAGCGCGTTCTCGTATTCCTCGCCCTGCGGAGACCGGTAGTGCCAGAGCACGCTGTCCTCCATGAAGGACACGCCCTTGCCCTTCGTCGTGTCGGCGATGATCACCGTCGGCTTGCCGCTTTCGAGAGGAGCGCCGTCCAGAACGGCATGGAGGGCCGCGTGGTCATGCCCGTCCACGCGACGAACCGCCCAGCCGAACGCCGTCCACTTGTCGGCGAAGGGTTCCAGCGCCAGCGTTTCGGCGACCGACGCGAGGCTCTGGATCTTGTTGTAGTCGATGATCGCAACCAGGTTGTCGAGGCGGTGGTGGGAAGCGAACAGGATGGCCTCCCAGTTCGACCCCTCGTCGCATTCGCCGTCGCTGAGGACGACGAAGACACGCTGGTTTCCACCCAGGCGGCGGAGCTGTTTGGCCATGCCGCCGCCGACGCCCAGGCCGTGCCCGAGCGAGCCCGTCGAGAGCTCCACGCCCGGGACGCCCTTGTGCGACACATGCCCCGACAGCACGGAGCCGTTGCTGTAGTGCTGCTCCAGCTGCTCGACCGGGAAAAAGCCCCGCTCGGCGAGCGCCGCGTAGACACAGGCCCCGGCATGCCCCTTCGAAAGGATGAAACGATCCCGCCCCGGCCATTTCGGCTGGCTGGGGTCGACGCGCAGGACCCGGCCGTAGAGCACGGCCATGATGTCGGCCATCGAAAGGGCCGACCCCACGTGCGAGCTGTTCCCGCGGTGCGTCATCCGCACGACGTGGCGTCGCAGGCGAAGCGCCAGCGCTTCGGTGTCCGCCACGTTCGCCTTGGCTCCCAGTTCCCCCATTAATCGAGCACCGCGAAGCCGATGTAGGGGTCGAACTCGAGGCGCTCGATCCGGAGCGGCCGGGCCGCGTGGGCTTCCAGCATGGCCAGCGTCTCGCCGGGCCACAGCGGGTTGTCCAGCTCGTCAAACGCGATCACCGCGCCCTTCGGCATCCGGGGCAGGAAGTGCTCGAGAGCGACCTTCGTCGGCTCATAGAGATCGAAGTCGAGGTAAAGCAGGCTGACCAGCAGATGCTGGTTGGCCTCGATGAACGCCGGAATGGTCTTGGTGGCGTCTCCGCGCACCATGTTGACCTTCGACACATGCCCGAGGAACCGGGTCGAGTCGTAGATGTCGACCAGCTGGCTCAGTTCATCGAACACGTCGGCGGCGAGGTCGCCGACCTTGACGTTCCGCGCGGCGCCGGACCGGTCCTTCTCGCTGACGCTCGGAAACCCTTCGAAGGTGTCGAACCCGTAGATGCGGCGGGTCAGGTTCACCGGCTCGAGGATCGCCGAGAACTTCGCCCAGCTCATCAGGCCGAAACCATGGTTCACGCCGCACTCGACGATCGATCCCTTCACCGGAAGGATCCGCTTGAAGATCTCGTACAGGGCGAGGAAGCGGGTCAGGTTCTGGCGTCGAACGTACTTCGGGAAATTCTCCATCTTGGTTTCCCAAGACGAAGGGTTGGCCTCGAAGAGGGCGCGGTTTCTAGGCGCTTCCAGAGCTTCGGCTTCGGTGCGCAACCCGCCGGAAACGGCAATCGGCTTGTCCATGAGGTCTTCGGGCTCAACCGTTGTAGAAGGTTTCGATTTGGTCGCACACATAGTGCGCGTCGTCGTCGCTGAGCATCGGATGCAAGGGCAGCATCATGTAGCGACGGGACATTTCCTCCGCGTACGGAGCATGGGCCTTGAGGTTCAGATCCTCGAACTGATGGATCATGTGCCCGCCCCACTGCATGATGGTGCCGACGCCCCGCGCGGTCAGGAACTCGCGCAGCGCGTCGCGGCGCTCCGACTGGATCTCGTAGTTCTGGAAGATGTCGAACCGCAGCGGATCCGAATCCGGCCCCGGCGGCAGCAGAAGCTCGGCGACAGTCGACAGGCGGGCGTCGTAGATTCGGGCCAGCGCGCGGCGACGGTCGATCGATTCGTCGTAGCGCTTGAGCTTCACGGACAGGATCGCCGCCTGGATGTTGTCCAGTCGACCGTTGATGCCGAAGCGGTGCACCTTGCCGTCCTTTCCGCGACCATGGTCACGGAGTTCCCGAGCCTGTTCGGCGAGCGCGTCGTCCTCGAGGATCAGACCGCCGCCGTCGCCGAAGCAGCCCAGCGTCTTGGCCGGGAAGAAGCTGAAGGAGCCGGCGACGCCGAAGGTGCCGGCGAACCGCCCGCGGTACTTGGCGCCCATCGCCTGGCAGGAGTCTTCCACGATCTTCAGACCGTGCTCCGCGGCGAAGGCTTCAACCTTGTCCATGTCGCAGGTGCGGCCGTTGAGCTGCACGGGCATGATCGCCTTGGTCCGGCTGCTCAGGACGTGGCGCGCGCTGTCCACGTCGATCATGCTGTCGGGGCCGCAGTCGCAGAGGACCGGCGTCGCGCCGACCTGGTGCACCGCCGCCGCGGTGGCGATGAAGGTGTGGCTCGGCACGATGACCTCGTCACCGGGGCCGACGCCCGCCAGGGTGAGCGCGATCTTCAAGGCGACGGTGCCGTCAGCGACCCCGATGGCGTGCTTGACGCCGAGGTAGCGCGCCAGCGCCTCTTCGAACTCCGCCAGATCGCGCTGCATGATGTAGGCGCCGCGCTGCAGGACGTCCTCGAAGGTCGACAGATACTCTTCGCGATGCTCGGCGAAGAGCGCCGGATAGTTGAAGAACGGCACCTGACGCCCCGCTTGAGGGGCAGTTGCAGGTTTCTCAGCCGTGGCCGATGTCGTCATAGTCCGAACCCTTTTCGCCAACCCCTAGCGGGGGTTTCCTCTTGTATCGCCGCTGAGGAACGAAGCGGACATCTCACAACCCTATACCGCCAGACGTGACGCCTAGGCGCGCGCCGCTTCCCGTTTCGCGAGGAAATCGGCGATGATCGAAGCGCAAAGCTCGCCCGACTTCCCATCGCCGTAGTCGGCGATGTCGCGCCGTTCCGTCGCCGTCTCCGGCGCAGTCCAGAGACGGTTCCAGCCGGCCTCGATGGTCTCGGTCCATTCCGTCTCGCCGCGCAGGGTGATGCACGGCTTGCGATGGAAGTAGGCCTCCTTCTGCAGTCCGCCGGAGTCGGTCATGACCAGGCTCGCGCCGGCCAGAAGCCTGTGGAGGTCGAGATAGCCGAGCGGTTCGACCAGGCGGAGCCCCTCGGTGCTGACGGCGAGACCCTGCAGGCGGCTCCGCGTCCTGGGATGGACCGGGAAGATGACCTCCTGCCCGCCGGCCGTGGCCTGCAGGTAGCGAACGATCGTCGCGAGTCGTTCGGGATCGTCCGTGTTCTCCGCCCGATGGACCGTCGCCACCGCATAGGGCCTGTCGGTCAGACCCAGCTGCTCCACCACGGTCGAGACGCTCCGCGACTTCTCGATCGCGAACAGGGTCGCGTCGAACATCACGTCGCCGACGTGCACGGCCTTCTCCCTCAAGCCCTCGCGCGCCAGATGCTCAAGAGCCGACTGGGTGGAGCACAGCAGAAGGTCGCTGGCGTGATCGGCGAGGATCCGGTTCATCTCCTCCGGCATCCGTCGGTTGAACGACCGCATTCCGGCTTCGATATGCAGGACCGGGATATGCAGCTTCACCGCGGCCAGCGCCCCCGCGAGGGTCGAGTTCGTGTCGCCGTACACCAGCACGCCGTCGGGCTTCTCGGAGACCATGATGGCCTCCAGCTGCTCGAGCATCCGGCCCGTCATCTGGCCGTGACCGCCGCCGGCCACGGTCATCTGGTGCGCCGGTTCGGCGATCTCCAGTTCCCGGAAGAAGACGCCGGACATGTTGTCGTCGAAGTGCTGCCCGGTGTGGACGAGGACCTCGTGAACATCGCCTCGGGAGGCCAGCGCGCGGCTGACCACCGCCGCCTTCACGAATTGCGGGCGCGCGCCAACGACCGTCAGAAGCTTGGGGCAGGAACGGTTGGACATGGAGCCTAGACCTGAACGATCCGATCCCGGTTCCGCACGATGTCGCGGGTGGCGTTGCGCGCATCGGCGACGATGGGAACGTTGTCGACCAGCTGCTGGTAGTCGATGTCGTCGTGATCGGTGCAGATGAGCGCCGCGTCGAAGCCCTGCAGGACGTCGGCCGCCCAGCTCACGCTCTCGCGACCAGCCAGAGGCGCGTGCTCGCGCGTCATCGGCACGGTCGGGATGAACGGGTCATAGAACTCGACGGTGGCGCCCCGCGCTTCGAGATCCTCGAGGATCACCAGCGCCGGGCTCTCGCGCATGTCGTCGACGTTCTTCTTATAGGCCAGTCCGATCAGCAGGATGCGCGCGCCGTTCACGCTCTTGCGGCTGCGGCGGCCGAGCGCCTCGGAGAGCGCCGCGACCACCTCGCGGGGGGCGCGGGTGTTCACTTCGCCGGCCAGCTCGATGAAACGCGTCGGCACGTCGTACTCGCGCGCCTTCCAGGTCAGGTAGAACGGATCGATGGGAATGCAGTGCCCGCCCAGGCCCGGGCCGGGATAGAAGGGCATGTATCCGAAGGGCTTGGTCTTGGCGCCCTCGATGACTTCCCAGATGTTGACGCCCATCTTGCCGTAGATGAGCTTCAGCTCGTTCACCAGAGCGATGTTCACCGAGCGGAAGATGTTCTCCGTCAGCTTCACGGCCTCGGCCGCGCGCGTGCTGGACACGAGCATGACGTTCTTCACGATCTGGCGGTAGAGCAGCTCGGCCGCCCGGCGCGAGGCTTCCTCGTCGGCGCCGACGACCCGCGGGATCGTGGCGGTTTCGAACTGCGGATTGCCGGGATCTTCCCGCTCGGGGGAATAGGCGAGCAGGAAATCCGTTCCGACCGAAAGGCCGCTGGTCTCCAGGATCGGCTTCACGACTTCATCCGTCGTGCCAGGATAGGTCGTCGATTCCAGCACGACCATCTGACCACGCCGCAGAACCGGCTTGATCGTCTCGGCGGTCTTGACGATGTACGACAGGTCCGGATTGCGGTGGCGATCCAGCGGCGTCGGAACGCAGATGATGATGACGTCGGCGTCGGACAGCCGGGCCGCGTCGCTCGTCGCCTGGAACCGGCCGCTCTTGGCCATCTCGCGGACGATCTCGTCCGGGACCGTGCCGACCGGGCTCAGCCCGGCCTGGAGGCGCGAGATCTTGCTGTCGTCGATGTCGAACCCGAGAACCTCGAGATTCGCATTGTGCACGGCGGCGGCCAGCGGCAAGCCGACGTAGCCCAGGCCCATGATGGCGATCCGCGCCTCACGGTCTTCGAGGCGCTTCAGCAAAGCGGCAACGGTGTCGGCGCGTTCTTTTCGTTCCACGATCACGTTGGTCATTCGACCCTATCCAGAGTTGTTTTCGTTGCGCGACAGCGCGGCTTGTCCGCGCTTTACGCACCACGGCGTGCAGGCTCGATCTCGGATGCCGCCCGCCGGGCTCTTAGTACTCGAGCTGGAAGCCGAGCAACAGGACCGTCACCCCCTAATCTGACGCATGTGGGCCAGAAAGTTCTGATGATCGATGGCGAAGTTCCCGCTGACCTGTTGGTCGTCGGGAACGTTCTGAGTCACCACGGCGCCGATGGACACCTTGGCCCTCGCGCCGACGGACACCCCGTTCACGATCACGGCCGACGGCCCCAGGTAGGCCTCGTCGCCCACCACCACCCGGCCGAGCACATTGACCAGCGCGCAGATCTGGACCCGTCGGCCGATCTGACAATCGTGCGCGATGTAGACCAGGTTGTCGGTGACGGTCTCTTCGCCGATCGTGGTCTCGCCCCCGAAGATCGCCTTGGCGATACAGGAGTTCGCCAGGATTTCGACGCCTCGGCGAAGCCGAACGCCGCCGATCGAGGGGATGATCCGCCGCCGCCCCTGCACGATGCCGGTGTTGAACGCGCTGACGCCCAGGGCGACGCCCGGGTGAATGATGCAGTCGTCCTCGATCGTGACGCCGGCGGCGATCACCACCTTGGCGGCGACATGGACGCCCGGCCCGATGTCGACGCCGTAGGGCGCCACCCGCGCATCCGGATCGATGTGCGCATCGGGGTGAATCCGCGTCGGCGACGCGGCCAACGCCGCTTCATGCGCCTTGGCGCAGAGGACATGCAGTTCGCTGTGGACGCCGTCGGGATCTTCGGTGACCGCTACCGCGAGCCGAGAATCAAGCCGTTCGGCGATATCCGGCCGCGTGATGACGGCGACGATTCTCGGGTTGGCGTTGACCTCATCCGCATACTTCGCAGACCTCAGAGGCACGCAAAGGCCATTCAGAGGGGTCGACAGCTTCCCGGTGATCGCGAACGCCCCATC
Source organism: Caulobacter mirabilis (assembly GCF_002749615.1). Taxonomy (GTDB): domain Bacteria; phylum Pseudomonadota; class Alphaproteobacteria; order Caulobacterales; family Caulobacteraceae; genus Caulobacter; species Caulobacter mirabilis. The sequence goes on along the minus strand of NZ_CP024201.1, from coordinate 258,089 downwards.
GCGCAGCACCGACAGGCCGCCAAGCGCTTGGAAGTCACTCAAGCGGTGGTTCATACGGTCGCGCTCACCCGGTCGCTCGCCGTCCAGTCCGCGGAATGCTGGTCGCTGGCCGCCTGCGCCGCCTCGAGGAGGCTCAGCACGGCGATGGCCTCGGCGGCGTCGGAACGTGGCTGCGTCTTGCCGCGCACGCAGTCGAGGAACCAACGCATTTCGTTCAGCAGCGGCTCGTCGGACGGATATTCGACCGGCAGACCCGGCCCCTTCACGAATCTCGGCGCGCCGTTCGAGGCGTCGAGATAGCCGGGATAGTGGACCAGCTTGCGGCCGGCGTCGGCCGCGGTGTCTTCGAAGACGAGCGCGCCCTCCGTTCCTAGGACGACGAGCTTGTGCTCCTTGAACGGCGACAGCCACGACACGTCGGCCTGCGCGCTGACCGCGCCGTCGAACCGCATCTGCACGACCACGCGATCGGGAATGACCGGGCTCACGACGTGCACCGGAAGCGCCTGGACCGACTTCGGCGGCGCGCCGATCAGCTTCAGGATCATGGAGAAGTCATGGGGAGCCATGCTCCACAGGGCGTTCTCTTCGGTGCGGATCGCGCCGGGATTCAACCGGTTGGAGCTGACGTGCCGCAGTTCGCCGATGGCGCCTTCGGCGACCATCTCGCTCAACCGGACGAAGGCCGGGTGATACTGCAGCAGATGTCCCACCATCAGCGTCAGGCCGCTGGCCGCGGCCTGGTCGGCCACGCGCGTGGCGTCCGCCATGTTGAGCGCCAGCGGCTTTTCGACGAACACATGCTTCCCGGCGAACAGGGCCTCCTGGATCAGCCGGGCATGGTCGACGGCCGGCGCGGCGATCGCGACGGCTTCGATGTCGCCGGCGAAGGCGGCGCCCATGTCGGAGGTCGCCCTGACGCCGAGCTCGCCGGCATAGTCGGCGAGTCCGTCCGCCATCGGATCAACGATCACCTCCAGCGAGCCGAGACGCGCCAGCGCGCGCGCAATGTTCCGCCCCCAACGACCGCAGCCGATCAGCGCCGTCCTGGGAGCGTTCTCGTACAGATTCATTTCGCGTATCCCAACTCAACCAAGTCGCTGCCTCGAAGCATCGAGATACGCTCGGAAATCATGCGCAGCACTTCGTCCGACCGGTCCTCTCTCGCGAGGACGACGAGCTTTTCGATAGCCTCGGCGCTGAAGTCGGCGCCTTGTGTCTTGGTCAGAATCTCCCGGATCCCCGGCAGCCGCTCGAGGGTGGCCTCGTTCACGTCGACGAGCTCTTCGGTCAGCTTCTCGCCCGGCTGAAGTCCGATGATCATCATCGGGATATCCTCGCCCAGGGTCTTGCCGTTCAGCGCCGCCATCTGACGCGCCAGATCGACGATCTTCACCGGCTCGCCCATCTCGAGCACATACTTCTTAGGAAGGGAGCCGCTCGTGTCCGCTCGGAGGGCGGTCGCGTAGAGGACCAGCTGCACGGCCTCCGGGATCGTCATGAAATACCGTTCGACGTCGGGGTGGGTGATGGTCACCGGTCCGCCGCGCTCGATCTGATCGCGGAAGATCGGCACCACCGACCCCGCTGACCCCAGCACATTGCCGAAGCGCACCGCGCAGAACTGGGTCGTCAGGTCGTCGGACTGCGGCAGCACCGCTTCCGCCAACCGCTTGGTGGCCCCCATGACGCTTGTCGGCGCCACGGCCTTGTCGGTCGAGACCAGGACGACCTGACGCGCCTTGGCGGCCAGGGCGGCGTCGACGACGTTCGCGGTCCCCAGGACGTTGGTCAGCACGCCCTCGCAGACATTCTTCTCGACCAGCGTCACATGCTTCAGGGCGGCGGCGTGGAAGACGAGCTCAGGGCGTTCGCTCAGGAACACCGCCTCGACGCGCTCCTTGTCGCGGACGTTGCAGAGGAAGGGGCGCGAGGTCTGCGTTCCGGACAGCCGCTCGATCTGGCGGTTGATCTCGAAGAGCAGGTGCTCGGAATGATCCAGCAGCGTGATGTGCGAGCAGTTCATCGCCACCAGCTGGCGGGCGATTTCCGAGCCGATGCTGCCCCCGGCGCCCGTCACCAGCACCCGCCGTCCCTCGACGAGGTTCCGGATGCGCTGGGTGTCGAGACGCACCGGCGGGCGCGCCAGGAAGTCCTCCAGGACCATCTCGCGCAGGAGGCCGCCCCCGCCCTGTTCGTCGCCCAGTTCAACGATGCTCGGCAGCCGCAGCAGACGATGTCCCGCGGCCTTCAGCTCGCCCAGCGTCTCGGCGGACAATCCGAGATGCCCGATCGGCTCGCGCAGGAAAAGGATCGCGGGGAATCGCTTACCCTTCACGTCCTCGGCGCCGGCGAGGGCGAGCAGATCCTTCGTCGTCGCCAACACGGCGACGCCGTGCATCTGCAACCCCACGTCCTGGGGCGAGGTCGAAACGATCGCCAGCGGCGCATAGGCCGGATCCGGCGCGCCGGATACGCTGCGAAGATAGCTCTCGGCGTCGCCGATCTCGCCGACCACCAGCAGCCCGTTCTCGTTCCTCGACGGCCGCATGAAGGGGAACATGCTCAAGGCCAGCGAACGGTCGTAGGCCATCCGCCACACGATCCGGACGCCGACCAGGAACACCAGGCTGATCAGCCAGGCCAACAGGAGCACCGAACGGGGCAAGGCCAGCCCCCGATCGACCAGGAAGATCGTGCCCAGGAAGAGGGCCGATGTGATGGTCACGCTCCGGAAGAGCGCCAACAGCTCCCGCGCCGACGAGAACCGCCAGGCGGCTCGCTCCGTCCGGGACACGAGCTCGACCACCGCCGCGATCGCCGCGTAGAGAGCGGCCCAGCGCAGAACACGAAGGGCCTCGGGATTCGTCACCCACCATTCGAGCGGAAGCCCGCGCCGAACCTCGTAGGCGACGACAAATGCCGCAAAGACCAGGAAGACGTGGAGTGCGTACTTTCTGGCCTGGTCCGCAAACCGGCTGATCGGAGGCTTCATCAGCGGCTCACATCGTATTGGTTTGAACGAAGGAGCGGCGCCTCCCCAAGGCGAACAGCCCGCTCCTCATCAAAAGACTGCGCACCAGCAATCTCCCCACTTGGACGAGGTGGAAAACAGATCATCGCCCACAGTTTCCGAAGCAATATAACGCCCCCTACCGGATGGTGTTCATCATGGAACAACTTAACAACACTAGCTGTGTAAGGTTCCGAAGCACGGAGCGTCGCTCAACTCACGGCTTAGGCTTCGACATTCTCTCTGTCAATGCCACTCCCCTCCGGTGGACGGCGCCGCCGCGAGCGGCGCCTCTCCGGTGAAAGGACGCGTCCGTTGGCTATGACGCCGCAGCAGAACGCGAACAGCACAGCCATGGTTTGGGTCCGAAGCGGATAATCCACGGCGGAATGCAGCAGAACCAAGGCGATCGAGGCCGTCACCGCCAGGGAGAGGGCGGAACCTTCCCTGTTGCGCCATGTGCGGACCGTCTCGACCCCGAGCCAGACCAGGGCGGCCAGGAGAAGAAGCAGGCCTAGAAGTCCGCCCTCCAACCACAGCTCAAGATAGTCGTTGTGCGCGTGGTTGAAGTAGTTCGGCGCAACCCGACTGAGAGGTTCGACCGAGCGGTACACGGTGTCGAAGGCGCCGAATCCTCCGCCGAACGGCATATAGGCCCCCGCGGCCTGTGCAATGGTCTGCCAGGCGTCCGCCCGACCCACCTCCGGAGGCGCTCCGAAGCGCTTCAGAATTGGCTCGATCGCGAAGACCACCACCACGCTCGCCATGGCCAGCGCCCCGCCCGCCACAAGGTGCCAGCGCCCGTTGGAGCCGCGGCGCCGGCCGGTCTTCCGCGCCACCAGCAGCAGGGCGATGAGGGCCGGTCCAGCCAGCAGGATCCCCGCGCGGGACTCGATCGCGATCAGCCCCACCAGCGCTATGAGGGTGAACAGGGCGGCGCCGGCGATGACGAGCTTGGAACGGTCCGTCTGGCCCGAACCGGTTTCCGCGAGGAACAGACCCGCCAGGGGAAGCGTGGCCAACAGCAACGTCGCCAGATGGTTCCGGTTCGCGAACAGACCGACTGGCGACCCGTAGTTCGTTGTCTTGTAGGGATACAGCGCGCCCGAAAGGTCTCCGAAAGCCTGGAACAGCCCGATCAGGACGGAGACGGCGGCCAGCGCAATGTAGACGCCGACGATCCCTCGCTGCGCGCGCGGGGTCAGCTGCAGCGCCGCGAGGAACATCGCCGCCGGCGGGAGGAGGCCCAGGAAAACCGCAAGCGTGAACTCGGGCGTGAGCGACAGCGGCGCCCAGGGACGCCCCGCGCCCGCCGCCTCCAGAGCTCCGGCCAGGGCTTCACGCTGAGGCAGGGCGGTCCAGACGCCGTAGGGAAGCGGGATCAGCTGGATCAGCGGCAACAGAAGGACGGCGCCCATCAGCAGCAAGGCCGCGATGTGGTTGCGCCACTGGCCCGAGAGATAAAGACGTCCGCCCGCGACACAGAGCAGCGGCAGCGCCGAAAGCTCGACGACGGCGAGCAGGCCTTCGTTCTCGCGGCTGGCGCCGCCGAGCAGGAACGATGTCGCCGCCAACGCCAGGCTCAAGCCCGTCAGAAGGTCGATGCTCATCCCGAAGCGCTGGCCGAGCGGGCGCTGTTGACGCCCCCCGGCGCTGACGCGGCTCCTCGTCTTCTTCCGTGCCTCGACCATCAGAAAGCCTGCTTCATCTCGGCGCGTTGAACGTTCAGGTCGTCATACCAGACGACGATGGTCTGGCGCCGGTCCAGCGGATGCGCCTGGAGCTGCAGCCACTGCCCGACGCATCCCTGCGCCGGCACCTCGAAGGCGAGCCTGAACCGCGCCCAATGATGCTGTGGCGGAGCCACGCTCTCGGAGGCGATCATCCGGCCATCGTCCGCGCAGATGATCGACCAGCCTGTCCGGATCGGCTGGTCGTCTTCCGATCGGCGCTGGCCGACGAGTTCGTATCGTCCGGGCTCCAGCAGCAGCAGCTGGTTGACCATGCCGGGCGCCGAGTAGCCGTCGTACTCGATCCGCAGGGCGCGGTTCCCGCCACGCAGGCCGTCCTCGGTCAGATCGACGGCGGAGCCGACGCCGCCGAAAAGATTCCACCGAAAGGGCAGCGGCTCGGACACGCCGTCGAACGCGCTGTCCACGACGAGGCTGTTCGCCTGCCCCCCGAGCCCGCGACGTAGGCGCGAGACCTCTGCAAGGCGCCGTTGGCTGACCAGGCCCATGTAGATGATCGTCTGTTCGTCGGGCGAAAGCCCATGCCCGGCCGCGTTGAGGCCGAGCGCCAGGTCGTCCGCCAGCCCGGCATAAAGGCCGTCGTTGGCCAGATAGTAGAAGAACTCGCTCCTCCAGCTCGGCTCGGTTTCGAGCCGCTCGATCAGCGCCGTCTTCGCGGCGGGATCGTTGCGGGCCAGCTCGGCGACCGTCCGGAACATCGAGGCGCGAACATCCAAGCGGCGGCGAAGAAGCGCATCCGCATGCAGGAACGCCGCCGGATAGTCTCTCGCCCGGACCCGGTTTTCGAACATCCACAGATGTGAAGGACCATCCCGGAACCCGCGCTCGGCCGCCAGGGAGACCAGACGTTCCGCCTTCGGGTCGCCCGCCTGGGCGGCCGCCAACCCCAGCGTTCGCAGGGCTTCGACGTTCGCGGGCTCGCCGCGCAGCGCCTGAAGCGCGAGGCTTCGCGCGCCTTCGACGTCGCCGGCGGCGAGGTGTTGCGCGGCAAGTTCCGCCTTCCATCGTCCCGACCAGGGCGCGATGTGAACGGCGGCGGCGGCCGGAAGAATGCTGGCCGCGCCCTGAGCGAGCGCAAGGCCGCCTAGCAGCAGAGAGACCCCCCACGCCGCCCCCCAGACCCACCGCTTCGGCTGATGATCACCGGAGCGCGACGTCATGGGTTAGGCCGATCGGCGGCTGGTTTGCAGCGATCCTTGCGACCCCGTGCTGCCGTACGTGTAGTCGTACGAGTAGCTGTAACCGTAGGACGTCGTCTTCATGTTGAACTTGGTCAGCACGATGCCCAGCAGGCGCGCCTGGCCCATCCGGAGCCGCTTCAGCGCGCCCCTCGCCTGGCCGCGGCGCGTGCCGCCGGCCTCGAGGACGAAGAGCGTTCCCCCGACCTGAGACGCGAGCAGCGGCGCGTCGGACAGGCCGAGGACCGGCGGGCCATCGATGACGACGGTGTCGAAATGGCGGCAGGCCTCTTCCAGCAGCAGGGAGACGCGGTTCCCGCTGAGCAGCTCCGCCGGATTGGGCGGGAGCGGACCACAGGCCACGAAGCTCAGGTTGGGCTCGCTCGTCGGCTGAACGACGGCCTGGAGCGAGGCGCCCCCGGCGAGGATGTTGCTCAGGCCCTTGGAGTTCTCCGCCGCCAGGACCTGGTGCATCGACGGGTTCCGGAGGTCGGAATCGATCAGCAGCACGCTGCCGCCGACGCGAGCCAGGCTTCGCGCAACCGCCAGCGCCGTGGTGCTCTTCCCCTCGGAAGGCTTGGCGCTGGTGATGAGGAGCGTCGACGGCACGCCGTCCGGCGTCGAGAACTGGAGCGCGGTGCGCAGCGAGTAGTAGGCCTCCGCGAAGCTCGACCGGATTTCGTCCAGGGCGGCGGCGGGGCGCACGCCCTTCTCGAGCAACGGGATCGCCCCGAGCACCGGCACGCCGAGCTTGGCTTCCACGTCCTCCGGGGTCGACAGGGACTCGTCCAGAGCTTCGCGGATGAAGGCCATCAGCACGCCCAGGCCCAGGCCCACGATCGCGGACACCAGGATGTTCAAGGGAATGCTCGGCTTCGAAGGCCGCGAAGGCGGCTCCGCGCGGTCGACCAGCGAGATGTTGTTCGCGGCGACGCCTCCGGCGACGCCGATTTCCTTGTAGCGCTGCAGCAGCCCGTCATAGAGCGTCCGGCTGGTGTCCAGCTCGCGCTGCAGGATGTTGTACTGCACGCTGCGGCTACGGAGACTCAGCACGTCCTGCTTGAGGCCGCCGACGCGGCCGCGGAGCGACTGCTCCTCGGCGAGCGCCGCCGAGTAGCGGGCGCGCAGGGACGCGCGGATGTCGCCGGCGATGGCGTTCTGCTGGGCGTCGAGCTCGCTGAGCTGGGCCTTCAGCTGCTGCATCTCCGGGAAGTCAGGCTTATAGACCCTGAGCTTCTGCTGGTACTCGGCGTTCAGGCGGGCCCGGTCCTGGGCGATCTGCTGGACGGCCGGGTTCTGCAGAACCTCGGGCAGGGTCATGACGGCGGCCGTGCTGGCCTGGCGCCACTTGGCCTCCGCGGAGACGCGCGCCGCCGTGGCCTGCGCCAGGGCCTGGTTCATCGAGGCGAGATCCGTGGCGACCAGCGACTGCGCCGCCCCCGTCTTCTCGTCAGGCTCGGTGAGATTGATGATCTGCTGCTCGGCGGCGTAAGCGACGAGCTGACGCTCGGTCTCCTCGAGGCGCGCCTTAACCTGAGCGATCCGGTCTTCGAGGAAGTCGCGGGCGTAGGCGGACGACTCGAAGCGCCGGTCGAGATTGGCCTTGATGAAATTCTCCGCGAAGGCGTTCGAGATCTTCGCGGACAGGGCCGGATCGGGGCTGCTGAAGACGACGTGAACCAGGCGCGATCCGGTGACCGGCTTGATCACCAGATTGTCCTGCAGAACCTGGACGACCTGCTCCTTGCGCTTCGCACGACGCTCGGCGTCGGTCGAACCCTCTTCGCGAGGGTCGACGTTCATCTGCTCAAGGAAGGCGTTGGACGAGTTCAGGCCCAGATTGTCGGCCACGCGCTCGGCCAGCATCCGGCTTTCCAGAAGACCATACTGGGTCTGGAAGAACTCCATCCCCAGCGTCGACGTCTCCTGCGGAGACACGTCGCCCTCGACGACCTTAGCGGCCTCGCGATCGATCTGCAGCGTCGCGTCAGCGGTGTAGATCGGCGTCATCAGCAGCGTCGCGGCGACGCCGACGACCAGGGCCGCGACGAAGATCACCGCGATCAGCACGCGATGCTTGAGCAGCATTCGCCAGTATTCGACCAGGTTGAAGGCCGGCTCCGCCGTCTCCTCCATGGCCGTCCAGGGCACCGGCGCCGCGCCCACGATGACAGGAGCGCGCTGGTCGCGAAGACTGATGGGCCTCGCGTCGTTATCTTTACCCAACATCGGTACGGAATCCCAACTAGGAGGCCCAAGCAGTGGCTGGTTTAGTACGGCCGGAAGATGGCGAGCGCAGGGAGGGCCGCCAGAACTTCACGAACGATCCCTTTCGCCGCCGAGCCGTCGACCACGACCACGTCGTCGCCGAGAATTTCAGGATCTGGCATCTCGCCGCGCCGAATGGCGGCCAGGTCGAACGTGGCGGCCATCCGCTGGCCGCCCACGCTCCGGAACACGACCACGCGCTGGAGGTTCGCGGTCCGGTTGGGGCCCTTGGCCATGGCCACGGCCTGCATCAGCGTCGTCCGCCCCTTCATGACGAAGACGCCCGCTTCGTTGACCGAGCCGTCGACGGTCACCTTCTGGTTCGCCGATTGAACCACCAGAACCGAAACCTGCGGCGACTGGAGATACTTCTGACCGAGAGCGGCGGAAATGTCGGCCGACAGTTCGGTGGTCGTCTTGCCGGACGCGGCGACCTGGCCGATCAGCGGCAGCAGGATGTTGCCCGTCGCGTCCACCTGGACCTTCTCGAGCGTGAGATCCTTGACCTGGAAGACGTTGATGCTGAGCTCGTCGAGCGGACCGATCTTGTACTCGGTTTTCATCGGCTCCGGCGCCGACGGCACCGAAAACGACGAGGCCTGATTGCGGCTCCCGCTCGCACAGGCGGAAAGCGCCAGGGCGGAAACCACGAGAACCAGCGCCGAGCGCATAGCGATGGCTCGAGAAGACCCCCTCGCGATCACAGCCGTCATAGAACCTCCCGCATCAAACACGCCCTCACCCGGCGATGCCGCTCTTCTTCAGTCGATGTTGAGCAACACGTTCGATCAAGAAGGCGGGCGCTTGGATCCCGTAGCCGGAGCAACAACTCTTTCATCGGAACAAGTCCTTAGAAAGACGCTTTCCGTCACGCTTCCGCCTTGGACCGAACGCCTTGATTGGCGACAGAAAATCAAACAGCAGAGCCGCCTTATCCGCGCTCGCCAATGCTCGGTCAAGTGCGTCGTTACCGACCTCACGGCCCCGCCTCTTGTGGGCCATAGAAAAAGCCAGCGGACTTTGAGGTCCGCTGGCTTTCTCAAGATTTCTATATCGGCCGAAGCCGATAGAGCTACCCCTACGGGCTCGACGGACCGTCGTCGTCGTCATTCGCCGCGATGATAACCGCGGTGGTGGCGACGCCGAAGATCACGAACAGCAGCCAGGGCGAAGCCTCGAACTGGTTCGATTGAGCGGCCGGAGCGCCAACGCGGGCAACCGCGCTGGTAGCGGCCTTAGCCGGAGCCTGTTGAGCGAAGGCCTGCCCCGAAAGGCAAACCAGGCCAACAGCGACGGCGGTGGCACATTTGCGAAGCATGTCTCACCTCATCCTTGTTACAACGCAAGGGCCATCGGCGCCTGAGCGTCAGGAAGACCAATAGCCCCCCTGCGAAACGCCTGCAACCCTAGTTCAAGCAACGGATCGAGAAAAAAGAACGGGGTGCGGCCAAAAGACTACAGAGTGTAATTTTCGGTCACTTGCCGTTCAGGAAATCCTCCTCCCGAGCAGATCGATTTGTAGCGAGATCGCCACCGAGCGCAACCGGAAGATTACTAACAGAAAGCAAAAGCCCCGGCCTTTCGACCGGGGCTTCGCTTGGCTTAGCAGCCGATGATCAGGATCAGAAGTTGATCGAGATCGTCGAACGGCGGTTCAGCGGTTCCTTCACGCCGTCGCCGGTCGGCACGGCCAGTTCCGTTTCACCCTTCCAGTCGACCTGCAGGGCGCCGGCGTTCAGGCCTTGGCCCACCAGGGCGTCGGCCACGGCCTTCGCACGACGTTCCGACAGGCGGACGTTGTACTTGGGCGAGCCCGACGAGTCGGTGTGGCCGACGACCACGACGCGCGTGGCGTTGCCGGCCGAGGCGTACTGAGCCGCTTCATTCACCACCGTCTGGGCTTCCGGCGTCAGGATGTACTGATCGAACGGGAAGTAGACGATGAACTCACGCGCCTCGTAGGCCGGCGGCGGCGGAGGCGGCGGCGGCGGGGGAGGCGGCGGGGGAGGCGGCGGCGGCGGCGGCGGCGGGGGAGGCGGCGGCGGCGGCGGCGGAGCGCCGAAGGTGTACCGCAGACCGAAGGTCACCGAGTGATCTTCGACGCTCGCGCTCAGGTCGCCGCCGAGCGTCGACGAGCCGCTGGCGAAGTCGAAGTCAGCCGTCTTGAAGTAGCGGTAGGTCAGGTCGCCCTGCAGGTTTTCACCCAGCGGGAAGGCCAGACCGGCCAGCAGCTGCCACGCGAAGGTGGTGTCGCTGTCGCCGGTGTCGACGACGTACGGGTTCGGGGTCAGGAGACCAGCCTGACCGCGCGCGGCGCCGACGCCGGCGCCGACGAACGGCTTCAGCGAGAACGCGTCGAAATCATAGATCAGGTTGCCCATGAAGGAGTGGGTGCGGAAACGGCCGTTGACGCCGCTCTCATCCACATCGCCCGGGCGCGTGCCGGCTTCGAACTCGACCCGCCAGTTCGGCGAGAGCTTGTAGCCCAGACGCGCAAACCCGGCCAGGTCTTCGACATCCAGTTCGCCAATGCTGCCGAGCTTGGCGGTGTCCACCTCGACGGTCGACCAATGGTAGCCGATGTCAAAAGCGCCATACCAGCCCGAGTCTTGCGCTTGCGCCGCCGGCGCCAGCGCCATGGCGCTCAGGACGGCGCCCAGCATCAATGCTCTTTTTCTCACGTTGAGCCCCTCACTCGTTGTGCCTGCGCCAATCGCCTGGCATCGATGAACGTGTCGGACGGCGAACCGCCCTTGGGTGTAATCTTGGGGAACCCCCCAACGGCCTGAGCGCCTGGATAGGCGTTCACGACGCTGCACAAACGCATCTACGCCGGATTGGTTCCACAGTTGTTTCAAGTTTCCGCAGAAAAGAGAGCGGACCCTCGAAACAGCGCGGACCCTACAATAACTCTCCTGGCCTTTCCACCCTGCGACGACACTCGCCGGACGGTCAATGAGAGGGGCATCAGCTTTCTGGAACGTTTCCCTCAAGCTCGTTGAGCCAGGCCGAAACCCTCGCGTCGGACGGCATCCGCCAATCCCCTCGCGGCGAGAGCGCGCCGCCCGACGAGATCTTCGGGCCGTTCGGCACGGCGGACCGCTTGAACTGGTTGGCGAAGAAGCGCTTCAGGAAAACCCGTAACCAGCCTTTGATTTCATTGATGTTATAGGCGCGCCGCTCCTCCCGGGGCACGGCCGACGGCCAGGCGCCGCGCTCGGAATCCCCCCAGGCGGCCAGCGCCAGATAGGCGATCTTCGACGGCGTCATGCCGAATCGCGCAAGGTGATGGAGATTGAAGTCCTGCAGGGCATAGGGACCGACGACGGCCTCCGTGGACTGACCCGCCCCAGTTGAGTCGGGCGGCACCAGCTCGGGAGAAATTTCGGTGGCGAGGATATCGCGCAACACCTTTTCCGCCCCGGCGGAAACCTCTCCGGACTGGGCGACGAACCGGATCAAATGCTGGATGAGCGTCTTGGGCACAGACCCGTTGGGGTTGTAGTGACTCATGTGGTCGCCGACGCCGTAGGTGCACCAGCCGAGCGCCAGTTCGGACAGGTCTCCGGTCCCGACCACCAGCCCGCCGCGCTGATTGGCGATGCGGAACAGATAGTCCGTGCGCAGACCGGCCTGAACGTTCTCGAAGGTCACGTCGTAGACCGGCTCGCCGCGGCCGAACGGGTGATCGAGATCCGCCAGCATCTGTCGGGCCGCCGGTCGGATGTCGAGCTCGGCGGCCGTGACGCCCAGGGCCTCCATCAGCTGCCACGCGTTGCCGCGGGTTCGCTCGGACGTCCCGAAGCCCGGCATGGTGAAGGCGAGGATGTCCGTGCGCGGCCGACCGAGCATGTCCATCACCTTGGCCGAAACGAGCAACGCCTGGGTCGAATCGAGGCCGCCCGACACGCCGATCACCAGCCGCGACAGGCCGGTCGCCTTCAGTCGCTGGGCCAGCCCCTGCGCCTGCACGTTGTAGGCTTCATGGCAGTTCTCTGCGAGCCGGGTCTCGTCGTCCGGCACGAACGGGAAGCGGTCGACGGCGCGCTCCAGGGGAAGCTCCCCGGATGGCGCCGCGAAGGTGAAGCTCTGTACGCGGTAGCCCATTTCCGCCTGCCGGCTGGCGATGCTGTCGCCGAAGGATCCGGTGCGGATTCGCTCCTGACGCACCCGGCCAAGGTCGACATCGACCAGCGCCAGCGTGGACTCGGCGGGAAAGCGCTCGCTCTCCGCCAGCGGCTCGCCCAGCTCGAAGATCGAGGCCTGCCCGTCCCAGGCGTTGTCGGTCGTCGACTCTCCGACACCCGCGGCCGAGTAGGCGTAGACCGCCTGGCAACGCATCGATTGGGAGGCGCACAGCAGCCGCCGGGCCTCGGCCTTGCCGATGACGATGTTGCTGGCCGACAGATTCAGCAGGATCTCGGCGCCGCCCAGCGCCGCCAGGGTCGAGGGCGGCTGCGGCGTCCACACATCCTCGCAGATCTCGGCGTGGAAGGTGAACGGAGCATCTCCTTCCGACCGGAACAGCAGGTCGGTTCCGAACGGAACGTCGCGCCCGGCGATTCGGGCCGTGCGGCCGATCACGCCGAGGCCGCTCGCGAACCAACGCCGCTCATAGTACTCGCGATAATTGGGCAGGAAGGTCTTGGGTATCGCTCCCAGGATTTCGCCGTCGTGGATGACAACCGCCGCATTGAACAGACGTCCCTCGAACCGCAGCGGCGCCCCCACGGCGAAGACGGGGCGAAGGTCGCGACTCGCCGCGACCAGCGTCTCGATCGCGCTCTCGACCGCATCCAACAGCGCGTCCTGCATCAGCAGGTCGTCGATCGAGTAGCCGCTGAGCCCAAGCTCTGGGAACACCATCAGCGCCGCCCCGCGATCGTGGCCCTGACGGATCAGCGCCAGGGTTTCGGCGGCGTTCGCGGCGGGATCGGCCAGAGCGATGGTCGGAACGCAGGCCGCGACGCGCACGAAGCCGTGCCGATAGGGCGACAGGAACGGAAACGGCTCGCGGTTCGACATCCAGGACCTTCCAGGGGACCGACGAAGGACGGCCCATAGACCAATGTAGGGTGTCTATACCGCAAACGTCGCCGGTGGGGGGTCAGCTCTGTTCGGCCAACGGCCGTTCACCGCTTTCAGGCGCCCCGGACCGCGGCGCGTTGGGCGCGATCATCGCCACCCTCGAGGCGGGCGAGGAATCGGCCGGCGACGGCCCCTCACCCTGTCCCCGCAGATCCGAAGCACGACGTCGAGGCGAATCGGGCAGCTGCACGCGCCGGCGCTCGGGCTCGGACGCCCGTGCGGGCCGGCTCTCGACCAGATCCCGCGCCAGCAGATCAACCAACAGCCAGGGCTCGACGCAGTAGCGATGGAACAGGCGCTTGGGGTCCGCCGCCAGCCGGAAGAGCCACTCCAGTCCCAACCGCCCCATCCAGCGAGGCGCCGCGCGCTGGACGCCCGCCTCGTAGTCGAACGCCGCGCCGACCGGCAGAACGACGCAAGGGGTCAGAAGGTCGTAGTGGCGGTGAATCCAGAGCTCCTGGCGCGGCATGCCCATGCCCACCATGAGGACGTCCGGACGAAACGCGTTGATCTCGTCGAGCACGCTCTGGGCTCCGGCGGAACCGGGCGTCATGTCGAAAAAGCCGTCCCGCACCGCGATCCGGGCGCCGGGACGCGTCTTGCCGATATTGGCGGCGGCGGCCGCGGCCACGCCCGGCGCGCCGCCCAGATAGAAGACGCGCCAACGATGGACGTGGGCGATCTCCCAGAAGTCGTCGCGCCAGTCGAGATAGGTGCAGCGATGGAAGGCCTGCGCGCGCTTGCGGCCGGTCAACTTGGCCCAGAAAAGCAGCGGCCGCGAATCGATCTCGACCAGATCGGCCTTGTCGAAGAAGGCCTGAAGCTCGGGGCTGCCACGAAGCAGCGCCAGGCTGTGAAGATTGTGGTTGGCGACGATCGCCCGCTTGCCCTGTGCGACATGATTGGCGACGAAGTGCAGGACTTCTTCCGCCTTCACCATGTCCATGGTCTGGCCCAGAAGCCGCACGCGCTCCTCCGGGCGGCGCTTGAGCCGGAACGGTCGGCGCGGCTGCGGCGCGGCGTCGCCGCGCAGACCTCCCTCGCCTATCCGCATTCAAGTTCTCCGCCGACAGGGCCCTTCCCGTCGACTTCGACCCTAGGCGAACGAGCTTAAGTCCCGGTGAGGAATCACGGTGAACGCATCGCTAAGCGGCGACGGCTGCGCTCACCCTTCGATAAGTCTGAGCGCGATCAGCAGATCGCGGACCTCCTCCTGGGCGGCCCGACGCGGCACCGACACCTCGGCCGGCCTCAATCCGAAGGAAAGGTCGGCGACGGTCAGGCCGAAGGGGAACATCTCCCGGTAGGCGACCCGCTCGCGAAGGCCGGGCGCCACGCGGAACCCGATCTGCTGCGCCAGCGCCTCGATCCCCGCCCCCACGCGTTCCCGGTTGCGGGTCTCGGTCGCCGCCAGACGGTTGCGCAGCACCACCCAGTCCAGCTGCCGCCCATACTCGGCCCGCCGTTTCCTGGAGTCGTGCACCACCTTCGAATAGACGCTGGGCCGAAGGACCTTGAGCGTCACGGGGTCAATCGCGCCGAGCATGTCGAAGTCGACGAAGCTGTCGTTCATCGGCGTGACCAGCAGATCGGCCTGCAGATGCGCCGACTTGGAAAGAGGCGTGTTCCCGCCGGGCGTGTCGACGACCACGACGTCGGCCGCCTCCATCGCCAGGACGAGCGCCCGCTCGAACACCGAGACCATGGACGCGGGATCGGCGTCGGCCAGCGCGACCGTGTCTTCGGTCAGCTTGTATTCCAGCGGGATCGGCGCATCGACGCCGGCCGCCGGCAGCCAGCGCCGCCGGTTCGCGAAGAAATGGCTGAGCGACTGCTGGCGCAGGTCGACGTCGATCACCGCGACCCGGGCGCCATGGTACATCATCGCCGTCGAAATGAGCGCCGACACCGTGGATTTGCCGACGCCGCCCTTCTCGTTGGCGACGATCACGACCTTCGGCGCGCCTCTCCGTCGTTCAGGCGTCGGCGGTGGAGAAAATCCTTCAACCCGGAAACTCGCTCGCCCGGGCGGCGGCGGTCGCCGCCAGATGCCTCTCATGCTCTTCCCCCTGGGGCGCTCCGCCCTTGGCCGTTGCGTTTGACCGCCCCGTTTGAACGTTCCGGAGGCGACGCGGGTTGTCAACTCGACCCGCCGGCCGCCTGATTTGCGCCCGGCCGCGTAATCGCTAAGGTCGCCGTTCCCGCGCGCCGGCCATCTCCGAGTTCTCCTTGTCCCAGCCCGTCCTCGCCGTCGACAACCTGAAGATCCGGTTCTCGACGCACGACGGAGTCGTCGAAGCCGTCCGGGGCGTCAGCCTTTCGATCGCGGCCGGCGAATGCCTGGGCGTGGTCGGCGAGAGCGGCTCGGGCAAGAGCCAGACCTTCATGACGGTGATGGGCCTGCTCGCCGCCAACGGCCGGGCGGAAGGCTCGGCCCGGCTCGACGGGCAGGAGCTGCTGGGTCTCAAGCCGGCCCGGCTGAACAGGCTGCGCGGGTCGAAGATGACGATGATCTTCCAGGACCCGCTGACGGCCCTGACCCCGCATGTGCGCATCGGCGAACAGATCGCCGAACCGCTGCGGCTGCACCTGGGCCTGTCGAAGACCGAGGCGAACGCCCGCGCCCTGGAATGGCTGAAGAAGGTCCGCATCCCGGAACCGGAGCGCCGGATGCGACAGTACCCGCACGAGCTCAGCGGCGGCATGCGTCAGCGGGTGATGATCGCGGCGGCCATGGCCTGCGGTCCGCGCCTGCTGATCGCCGACGAGCCGACCACCGCGCTCGACGTGACGGTGCAGGCCGAAATCCTGGACCTGATGGCCGATCTGGTCCGCGAGACCGGCGCGGCCCTGGTGCTGATCACCCACGACATGGGCGTGATCGCCCGTCTGGCCGACCGCGTCTGCGTGATGAAGGACGGCGCCTACGTCGAGGAGGGGCCCGTGCGCGAGATATTCGCCGCGCCGGAGACCGACTATACGCGCGACCTGCTCGCGGCGATCCCCCGGCTGGACCGCGACGATCGCGGCGGCAGGCCGACGATCACGCCGGTGGCCGCCGATGCGCCCACGATCGTGGAAGGCCGGGACGTGAAGGTCTGGTTCGACATCCGTGAGGGCATGCTCGGCCGCAAACGGAGTCTCAGGGCCGTGGACGGCGTCGACTTCCGTATTCGCCGGGGCGAGACGCTCAGCGTCGTCGGTGAAAGCGGCAGCGGCAAGTCGACCCTCGCCCGCGCCGTGCTCCGCCTGCTGCCGCCGGGAAACGGCGAACTGGGCGGTGCGGTGACGGTGATGGGCCGCGACATCACCCACGCCGACCGAGAGGCGATGCGCAACGCTCGCCAGGATCTGCAGATCGTCTTCCAGGATCCGCTGGCCAGCCTGGACCCGCGCACGCCGATCGGCGACTCGATCGCCGAACCGCTGTCGATCTTCCGCCCTGGCATGAGCCGCGCCGAGCGACAGACGGCCGCGGCGACGATGATGGAGCGGTGCGGCCTCTCGCCGGCGCTGATCAACCGCTATCCGCACGAGCTGAGCGGCGGCCAGAATCAGCGGGTGGGCATCGCCCGGGCGATGATCCTGCAGCCCAAGCTGGTCATCTGCGACGAGGCCGTCAGCGCCCTGGACGTCTCGATCCGGGCGCAGATCATCGACCTGCTGATCGATCTCCAGAAGCAGCTCGGCATGGCCATGATGTTCATCAGCCACGATCTGGCGGTGGTGCGCGAGATCAGCCACCGGGTGCTGGTGCTCTACCTGGGCCGGGTCATGGAACAGGCCGACCGCGCGCAGCTCTACGAAAACCCGCGTCACCCCTACACCCGCGCCCTGCTCTCCGCCGCGCCGATCCCCGACCCGGCGGTCGAACGCGCCCGCGAGCGCGTGAAGCTGACAGGGGAGCCGGCCTCGCCGATGGACCCGCGCGCCGCGCTGCGGTTCCTGCCGTCCCGCCTGCCGGTCGATCCCGCGGCGCCGATCTATGTTCCGAAGCTGCTGGAGGCGGCCCCCGGGCACCTCGTCAGCGAATTCGATCCCGCCTGAAGTTCAAGATGTATGGGGGCCGTTCCATGATCCGCCGTTTCCTGCTCGCCACCGCCGCCGTCGCGGTCGTCGCCAGTCCCGCGCTAGCGCAATCCGCTCCCGTCGAAAAACGCACCGCCGGGACGCTGACGCTCGAAAACGTGCCGGCGACGCCGCCGGCGCTGCGCGACGAACTTCGCCGCTATCAGAACAGCCGGCCGGCCAGTTTCGCCGACTGGCTGGACGACGGCTCGATGCTGATCGTCACCCGCTTCGGCCAGACCAACCAGTTGCACCGTGTCGCCGCGCCGGGCGGCGTTCGCACCCAGTTGACCTTCTTCGACGAGCCGGTGCCCGGCGCGCTCGCCCGCCCCGGGACGAACAGCTTCCTGTTCACCAAGGACACCGGCGGCGACGAGTACTTCCAGGGCTACCTCGCCGGCCTGACCGGAGCGGAGGTTGCGGTGACCGAGCCCAAGACCCGCAACGAGGGCTTCACCTTCTCGCCGGACGGCAAGACGCTGTACTGGAGCCGCGTCACGCCGGGCGACGGCAACTACGACATCATGGCCATGACGGTCGGCGACCCCGCCAGTCGCCGGGTGCTCCTCGAGGGCGAGGGCGCGATCCACATCACCGCCATGTCGCCCGACGGCCGGATGGCGCTGGTCCAACGCTACATCACCTCGACCGCCAGCAAGCTGTTCACGCTGGACCTGACGACCGGCGCGCTGAAGCCGCTGAACGACTCCAAGCGCGCCATCGCCTACGCCGGCGGCGCCTTCGCCCGGGACGGCCGCGCCGTGCTGGTGCTCAGCGACGAGGACGGCGAGTTCAAGCGGCTGGTCGAGATCGATCTGGCCAGCGGCAGGAAGACCGCCGTCACGCCGGCCGACCTGAAGTGGGACATCGAGTCCTTCGATCTCAGCAAGGACGGCCGGGTCCTGGCCTACGGCGTCAATGAGGGCGGCCGATCCAAGGTCGTGGTCCAGGACTTCGTCACCCGTCGCGCGCTGCCCCAGCCCGAACTGCCGGTCGGGGTGCTGACCGCGCTGGAGTTCTCGCCGGACGGCTCGAAACTGGCGATCGGCGTCAACAGCTCGACCTCGCCCGCCGACGTCTGGAGCTGGGAGGTGACCGCCGGCGTGCTGACCCGCTGGACCACCAGCGAGACCGGCGGCCTGGACCCGGCGGCGCTGGTCGACCCGACCCTGATCAGTGTGAAGTCGTTCGACGGCCTGCAGGTCCCCGCCTGGATCTATCGCCCGAAGGGCGCGCCCGGCAAACGCCCGGTGATCATCGACATCCACGGCGGCCCGGAGGCGCAGGCTCGCCCGGGGTTCAACACGCGGCAGCAGTTCTGGGTGAAGGAGCTGGGCGCGGCGGTGATCGTGCCGAACGTCCGCGGCTCCGACGGCTACGGCAAGTCCTACCTGCTGCTCGACAACGGACCCAAGCGCCAGGACAGCGTCAAGGATATCGGCGCCCTGCTCGACTGGATCGCGACCCAGCCGGACCTGGATAAGGATCGCGTCGTGGTCACCGGCGGCTCGTACGGCGGCTTCATGACCCTGGCTTCGCTGGCCGCCTACAGTGATCGCCTTGCCGGGGCGATCGACATCGTCGGCATCTCCAGCTTCACCACCTTCCTGCAGAACACGGAAGGCTATCGTCGCGACAACCGCCGGGCGGAGTATGGCGACGAGCGGGATCCGAAGATGAAGGCCGTCTTCGACCAGATCTCGCCGCTGAACCTGACCCAGAAGATGACCAAGCCGCTGTTCGTCATCCAGGGGCGGAACGACCCGCGCGTGCCCTGGACCGAGGCCGAGCAGATCGTGGCCAAGGTGCGCGGCCAGGGGAATGACGTCTGGTACATGATCGCCGCGGACGAAGGCCACGGCTTCCGCAAGAAGCAGAACATCGACGCCCAACGTGAGGCGGAGATCCTCTTCCTGCGCAAGGTGTTCGGCGAATAGTTCCGCCGACGGCGGCGTCGGCCGCTCCCCGAACGGGAGCGGCCGTGTCTCCTAGCTCAGCACCACGATGGTGACGCGGCGGTTTTGCGCGCGGCCTTCGCGGGTTTCGTTCGGCGCGACCGGTTCGGCTTCGCCATACGAGATCGTCGCCATACGGTTCAGCGCGACGCCGGCGCGGTTGAGGTAACGGCGAACGGCCTCGGCGCGGGCCTGGCCGAGTTGCTCGTTGTGAGCCTCGTCGCCGGTCGAGTCCGTGTACCCCTGGATCTCCAGGTAGACGTTGCGGTTCTCGCCCTTCAGGCGGTCGGCGAATTCGGCCAGCCGCTGTTCAGCTTCCGGCGACAGGGCGTGCCGATCCGTCGGGAACTTCACCGAGTCGTCGGACAGCACCACCTCATAGAGGAACTTGCCCTCGGCCAGCTTGTGGGCCGAGGTCGCGCGGTCCAGCGCCTGGCGCGCCGTGCCGTCGACCTGGGTCACCCGCTGGTCGACCCCCTCGACGCGCTGATCGACCACAGCCACCTGTTCGCGCACGAACTTGTGGCTCGCGCAGCCGGTCGTCACCAATCCCATCGTGACCAGCAGGCCGCCAACGGCCGCGGTCTTGAGCATCGATCTGTTCAAGTCTCTCTCCATTCTTTCCCAGGGACCGAACCCCAGTAATCACGCAACCCCGCAACTACGGGATCGGTCGAGGCAGAATGATGGCGAGGCGTTGGCAATAACATGGCCGCCGCATGTAAGATCACACGCGCCCAAACAAATAATATTTCGAGGGATGGAACTATATTGAGAGTTGCGCGTTCAGCGCGCCCATCTGCTCAAACCTAGAGTAGCGTATCGATCATATTCCGCACAATTGGAACGCTAGCGCTCAAAATCACGATCCCGGCGCCACGATCCTGACGTGGTCAGGTGGTTTCAGCGAAAAATGTCTCGCTGGCGAAGATCGATCGTCCCCGTCCTGTTTCCGCATCCGCGGCGCGGGGCCGCATGACCCGAGCGGATGACCGAGCCCCGTCAGCGCGCCTGAAGCGCTGGGCGCCCGCCGTCGGCCTGGCCGTCTCGGCGCACGTCGCGCTGCTCCTGACCCTGGCGGCCGTGACCCCGCGAGGCCCCGCCGTCACGGCCTATCCGGAAACGCCGATCGCCGCGATCGTCCTGCCGCCTCCTCCGCCTCCGCCGGAACCGCCGCCCGCCCCCAAACCCGCCGAGACCGCGAGCAAGGCGCCGGACAAGCCGGCGGCCGCGGCGCCGCGCAAGGCGCCGCCGGCCACCCCGAAACCTGCCGCGAAACGCCCCTCCCCCGCCAAGCCGGTCGTTCAGCCGCGCGTCGCCAAGACTTCGCCGCCGCCGGACGTGGAGCCCCTGCCCGCGCCCGGCGGCGCCATTGGCGAACCCTCCGTCCTGCTCGGTGACGCCGCCCTGGCCGGTGCGCTGGTCGCCGGAGCCGGGCAGGGCGCTGGGGGCGGCGATGGCGCAGGCGGCGGAGGCGGCGGGCGTTGCGACATGGTCGAGCGCCTGCAGGAGGCCTTGCGCGGAGATCGCGAGGTCCGCGCCGCCGTGACACAGGCGCATCGTTCGTTGTCGGCCGGCGGCAAGGCCATCCTGGTCTGGAACGGGGAGTGGATGCGCAACCCCGGCCAGGACGGCAAGGGCCTGGCCGGGGTGCGCCAGGCGATCGCCATGGAGGTCGCCTTCGCCCCGGCGGCCTGCCGGACTCAGCCGATGCGGGGCCTGGTGCTGATCACCTTCGCGGATGCTCCTGGGTCGCCGAGACTGGCGCTCGGCTCGGAGCGCTGGCGCTGGAACGACCTTCTGGCCGCGCGCCGCTAGGCCGCGACGGAAGCAGCCGCGCGCGACAGCGGCAGGCGCACCTCGAACCGCGCGCCTTGGCCTTCGACGCTGTCGACGCCGATCGAGCCGCCCATCAGGGCGCTCAGTTCGCGGCAGATCGCGAGTCCCAGCCCGGCGCCGCCATGCCGGCGGGTGGGCGAACTGTCGAGCTGGGTGAACTTCTGGAACAGCTCGGCCTGGCGATCGAACGGAATGCCTATCCCGGTATCCCGAACGACGAGCCGCAGCCCATCGCCGCCGGCGCCCCCGTCGATGAACACCGCGCCGTGGTCGGTGAACTTCACCGCGTTGGCGACCAGGTTCGACAGGATCTGCCGCAGCCGCGCCCGGTCGCCGACCCAGGCGCCCGCCGCGTCAGGCGCGATCTGCACGACCAGCGCGAGCGCCTTGGCCTCGGCCAGAGGCTGGAAGGTCCCCCTCACCTCCTCAAGCAGATCGAGCAGCTCGAACGGCTCGATCGTCAGGTCGGTCCGACCCGCCTCGACCTTGGCCAGATCGAGCACGTCGTTGACCAGGGCCAGCAGGGCGACGCCCGAGGTCTTGACCAGGCCCACGCGCTCACGCTGGCGCGGCGAGAGCTGATCCATCTCGATGGCCTGGACCATGCCCAGGACGCCGTTGAGCGGCGTGCGGATTTCGTGGCTCATGTTGGCCAGGAAGCGGGATTTGGCGACGCTGGCCGCCTCGGCTCGGTCCCGCGCCACGGTCAGATCCTCCATCGCCTGCCGGAGGGAAACCTGGCGACGATCAAGATCGACCACCATGGCGTCGAAGGCGCGCGTCAGGCGGCCGATCTCGTCGCCCCGAGCTGTCGCGCCGGTCGGATGGAAGCCCTCGCCGGATCGCACCCGGTCCATGGCGGCCGACAGGCGGGAGACCGGCTGCGCGATCATCCGGGACAGCCATAGCGCCGACAGGACCGTCAGCAGCGCCGAGAACAGAACGCCCGCCACGAGCGTGCTTCGCGCGACGGCGGCGGCTCGGTCCTGGACGCCCACCTCCCGGGCGGCGCGGGCTTCCGCCTGGCGGGTCAGGACCGCCAGGGCCGCTTCGGCCGGCTCGATGGCCCGGTCGGCGAGACCATCCGGCCGCACCAGACCCGCCGCCTCGATCCGCGCGACGCCGGAAGAGGGCAGCCTCTCGACCGGCTCGATCACCCGCCGGCGGTAGTCGCCGTAAGCCTCGGTCAGGCGGCGAACGCCCGCTTCGAGTTCTGGGTCTCCGGCGGTGATCCGCCGCAGATGGGCCAGCTGAGTCTCGAACCGCGCGCGGTGCACGTTTTCGAGCCGGCGCAGATAGTAGGCGTCCCCCGAGAGAAGGTAGCCGCGCAGGGCGTTTTCCTGGCGCACCAACCGGTACTCGGCGTCGCCGGCCGCGCGCAGGATTTCATGGGCGTGAGCGGTGCGGTCGGCCGACTGCTCGTGATTCTCCACGGCGAAGTGCACGACCACGCCGGTGGCCGCGATCGTCGCGACCAGCGCCGAAAAGACGGCGACCAACTTCGCGGGAATGCTCCAGTCCCCGAAGCGCATGAACATCTTCCCCCGGGCCGCGGGCCGGGACGTCTCACTGCGAGAGCCCCGGCATCGCGACAACGCCTGGTTAAGAAGCCTCCTGACCCTTGAAGCCTGGTTAATTCCGAGAACAGAGAGACGCGCGCGCTCGTGACGAGACATCGCGCTCGCGCTCGGCTAACAAGCGCGCTCATGACCCATGCCGTCCCGATCCGCCCGCAACCGGTCGTTCCCGTCGAGGGCTCGGACCGGTCCTTTCCCGTGCGCCGCATCCTGTGCGTGGGGCGCAACTACGCCGCCCACCGGCGCGAGATGGGCGGGGACGACCGGGACCCGCCGTTCTTTTTCACTAAGCCCGCCGACGCGATTGTCCCTCCGGGCCAGGACGTTCCCTACCCTTCCGCCACCACCGACCTGCACCACGAGGTCGAGCTCGTCGTGGCGGTCGGCGAGCATGGCGCGATCTTCGGCTTCGCCGTCGGCGTCGACCTGACTCGCCGCGACCTGCAGGCCGTGGCCAAGGCCAAGGGCCACCCCTGGGACGCCGCCAAGGGCTTCGACGCCAGCGCGCCCATCGGCGCCATCCGCCCGTTCGAAGGCCGCATCCCGCAAGGACGTATCGCCCTGTCGGTCAACGGCGAGATCCGGCAGCAGGCCGAGGTCTCCGACATGATCTGGTCGGTCGAGGAGATTCTTGTCGAGGCCGGCAAGCTCTGGGCGCTCCAACCCGGCGATCTGATCTTCACCGGCACGCCCGAGGGCGTTTCGGCTCTGGTCCGCGGCGACCATGTGACCGGCGAGATCGAAGGGGTCGGCGTGATCGATTTCAAGGTGGTCTGATGACGCTCACCCTGCACAGCGCCTGGCGCGCCTCGGCGCCCTACCGGGTCCGCATCGGACTGAACCTCAAGGGCGTGGCCTACGACTACGTTCCAGTCGACCTGGTCGCCGGCCAGCAGCGCAGCGAGGCCTATCACGCTCTCAACGCCCAGAACCTGGTGCCCTCGCTGGTGCTGGAGGACGGCCGCGTCCTGACCCAGTCTCTGTCGATCCTGGAGTGGCTGGAGGAGACCCGGCCCGAGCCGCCGCTGCTGCCGAAGAACCCGCTGGACCGCCAGGCCGTCCGGGCGATGGCCCTGCTCGTGGCCTGCGACATCCACCCGCTGAACAACCTGCGCATCCTCAAGGCGCTGTCCGGCCTGGGGCTGGACGAGCCGGCGCGGAACGCCTGGGTCCACCGCTGGATTAACGACGGCTTCGTCGCGCTGGAGCCGATGGTCGCCCGCTACAGCCGCGGCTACGCCTTCGGCGACACGCCGACCATCGCCGACGTCTGCATCGTGCCCCAGGTCTACAACGCGTCCCGCTTCGGCGTAGACATGGCTCCCTACCCGGCCATCGCCGCCGCCGCCGCCCGCGCCGGCGAGCACCCGGCGATCGCGGCCGCCCATCCGAACAACCAGCCCGACGCGGCGAAATAGGCAGGACCTGCATGCTCGACGACCTGAAAGCCAACAACCGCGCCTGGTCCGTGAAGAAGACCGAGGTCGACCCGGACTTCTTCAAGCGGCTCGAGAACCAGCAGAGCCCCGAGTACCTGTGGATCGGCTGCTCCGACAGCCGCGTCCCGGCCAACGAGATCGTCGGCCTGGATCCGGGCGAGCTGTTCGTGCACCGCAACGTCGCCAACCTGGCCCCGCCGCAGGACGCCAACTACCTCAGCGTGCTGCAGTTCGCGGTCGAGGTCTTGAAGGTGAAGCACATCATGGTCGTCGGCCACTATGGCTGCGGCGGCGTGAAGGCGGCGATGGACGGCCTGCGGCTGGGCCTCGTCGACCACTGGCTGCACCCGATTCGCGAGGTTCACGAGGCTCACCGCCACGATCTCGAGCCCCTTGAGGAAAGGGAACGCTGGGACCGGATGTGCGAGCTCAACGTCATCCGCCAGGTGCAGAACGTGGCCTCGGACCTGTTCGTCCAGGACGCCTGGAAACGCGGCCAGCCGCTGTCCGTGCACGGCTGGTGCTACCGCCTGTCGAACGGACTGGTGAACGACCTGAACGTCACCGTGACCAACCCGTCCGAGTATGAGGAACTGGCCGGGATCAGTTCCTGATCCGGACCTTGGCGCGGGCTTCGCGGCCCGCGCCGTCGATCACGGTCAGCTCGTAGAAGCCCGC
Organism: Caulobacter mirabilis; assembly: GCF_002749615.1. Lineage (GTDB taxonomy): Bacteria > Pseudomonadota > Alphaproteobacteria > Caulobacterales > Caulobacteraceae > Caulobacter > Caulobacter mirabilis. Next base: position 233,235 of record NZ_CP024201.1, on the reverse strand, counting down.
TGCGGCGGGCCGCCAGACCGTCCGCCCGCTGACGGCGTCCACCGCCAGCGGCGCGCCGTCGGCGTACCAGCGCAGCCCCTCGCCGCCGGCCGCGAGCACCAGGCCGCGCGAACCCGGCCCATAGCCCTCGACCTGCACCGTCGCCCCGTCCGGCGGGAAGATCAGGTTCGGCCCGGCGTCCGCCTTCTGCAGGGTGGCCAGCGCCGCCGGAGCCCCTTTCGGCGCGATGCGCGGCGGCGCGGCGCTCGGCGCGGCCAGAACATCGGCGGCGTCGAACAGCATCGGCAGCGCCGCCTCCCGTCCGGTCAGGCCGCCGCGTGCGCCGCCGTCGGCTCGCCCCGTCCAGACGATCACGACATAACCTCCCACCACGCCCGCCGCGACCGCGTCGCGGAAGCCGTAGGACGTGCCGGTCTTGTAGGCCATGCCCGGCCCGCCACGGGTCAGGGCCGCCGGAATCCGCCCCTTGGGCGGCGGCGCCTCGCGCAGGATGTCCAGGACCTGCCGCGCCGCCTCGGGCCGCACCAGCCGGCTTCCGCGCGACCGATCGTTCCGCCGCGCCTCCTCCTCCGTCCAGGCCAGCGGTTTCGCCACGCCCTCGTCGCCCAACGCCGCATAGAGCACCGCCAGGTCGCGCAGGGTGATCCCCTCGCCGCCCAGGGCCAGGGCCAGGCCCGGCGCCTTGGTCTCCGCCTTGGGCCGCACCAGCCGTACGTCGGCCGCCTCGAGCCGCGCCAGGAAACTGGACGGCCCGACCTTCTCCATCATCGCCACTGCGGGCACGTTCAGCGAATGCGACAGCGCCTCCCGCGCCGTCACCTTGCCGCGGAAGGTGCGGTCGAAGTTCTCGGGCTGATAGTCGGCGAAGCGGGTCGCGACGTCCTCGATCTGGGTGTCCGGCGCAGCCACGCCGTCATCGAAGGCGAAGGCGTAGACGAAGGGCTTCAGGGCCGAGCCCGGCGAACGCAGGGCCGTCGTCATGTCGATCCAGCCGCCGGCGCGGTCCAGTCCGCCGGACCCGACCGCGCCTCGCACGGCCCTTCCTTCGATCTCGACGACCAGAATCGCCGCCGTCGCCTCCGGTCCCTGCTGCCGGGCATAGGCGGCGGCCAGCGGCTCCAGCCGCGCCTGCAGGGCCGCATCCAGGGTGCTGCGGACCGTCGCCTGCCGGGTCGGGGCTTCGCGCGCCAGCTCGCCGGCGACGTGCCAGGCCAGGGACGGGAACCGCTCGCGTCCAGTCGGCAACGGCTCGGTCTTGGCCTCTTCGACCGCCGCCCGACTCGCCAGCCCGGCGTCGGCCATGCGGTCCAAGACCCGATTGCGCGCGGCCCGCGCCTGGGTCGGGAAACGGTCCGGCCGACGCCCCTCCGGCGCCTGGGGCAGCGCGATCAGCAACGCCTGCTCGCCCAGGGTCAGGGTCTCCGGCTCATGGCCGAACCAGCTCAGGCTCGCCGCCCGCACCCCCTCAAGATTGCCGCCGTAAGGGGCTAGGGTCAGGTACAGGGCCAGCAGGTCGCGCTTGCTGTAGCGGGCCTCGATCTGCGCGGCCCGGACCATCTCGATCAGCTTTGCCCCGAACGTCCGCGGCCGGGGTTCGAGCAATCGCGCGGTCTGCATGCTGAGGGTCGAGGCCCCCGAGATCACGCGCCCCCGCAGCAAGGCCTGGCCGGCCGCCCGCGCGACGGCCTTCGGATCCACCCCGCCGTGTTCTCGAAACCGTTCGTCCTCGATGGCGACCAGCCGGGCAAGGAAGGAAGGATCCGTCCGCCTCAGATCGGCCCGTAGGCGCCAGCGACCGTCCTCGACCGGCAGGGCGCGCAGCCAGGCGCCGCGCCGATCCAGCGTGACGGGCGACGACCGCTCGCCGCGCGAGAGGTTCGGCGGAAACAAGGCGTCGAGGCCGACGACCACGACCTCGACCGCCAGGAACGCGATCAGACCAAGGACGAAGCGACGCACGCGACCGGGTTAGCTCCCGGCCGCAATGATCGTCCGCCCGGCGGAGCCGCGCGCGTTGACGCTCGGCCGATACATGTCCCGCACCTCGGGCGCCGGCAGGAAGAAGTCGCCCGGCGTCACCGCCCGCGCGACATAGGCCACGGCGAAGGTCTTGTTCCCCGCCAGGTCCATCGCCGCGATGTAGCGGTCGTCGCGCGCCTCCTGCACGTCCACCCCGCTGAGTTCGCCGAGGAACTTGAATGGCCCCTCCTTGGCGTCCTCGGGGCTGAGCGTGGTCTCGATCTCCCAGCCGGCCGGCAGGGCGTCGTCGATGACCAACGGCAGGGTGCGCCCCTGGGCGGAGCGCCCGCTGACCAGAACGATCACCCGGTCGCCCTGGTTCAGGGCCGAGGGATCGACCCCGCCGCCGGTCATGGTGAAGAACCGCTTGCCGACGCTGACGCCGTTCGACTCGCCCATCGGAGCGGCGATGGTCGTGCCGCGCACGGTCACCGTTCGCCACAGCGCGCCGCCGCCGCGATTGACGAAGCGGGCGTCGGCCAGCTTGCCCACCGACCAGCGCATCTGGCCGGCCGTCGGGATCGCGTTGGCCCCGGTCGCGTCGATCTTCATCGTCCCGGCCGCCTTCAGCATGAAGGACGCCGCCTGCAGCAGCCGGGCCTGCTCCTGGGTGTTCAGGCTGTCGGGGTCGCGCACGGCGCCTTCCAGCCGCTTCTGAAGATCGCGGGCGATATCGACCTCGCCGGCTTCATAGGCCAGGGCGATGATCCCGGCCGTGTCGCGCAGCGGGCTCTGGTACCAGTCGGCGTCGTCGCGATGGCCGAGCGAGGCAACCGCCTTGCGCAGCGCCGAGCGGGCGCGGGCCTTGTCGCCCATCAGGGCCAGGCCGGCGCCCACCTGGGCCTTGGCCAGCGGGTCGTTCGACTCCTTCATGTGGACGTCGTGCCACCAGCGCAGGCGCGCCAGGTCGCCACGGCCGGCCTTGGCCAGGACGTACAGCGCATAGGCCGAGGCCCGGCTGCGCATCCGCTTGGTCGCGGCCTTGGACTCGTCGCCGTTGCGGCCCCACCACTCCGGATACTCCAGGCGGTAGGACACGTTGGCCCAGCCTTCCGGCCGGCTGATCTGGCGCATGGCCGCCAGGGCGCGGTCGAGGGCCGCATCCGGCACCGGCGCGCCGCGCACCTTGGCCTCCCACAGGAAGTCGGTGGCGTAGGCTCCCAGCCAGGCGTCCGCCTCGCCGTCGCCGACACGCCAGAGACCGAAGGCGCCGTCCAGCGTCTGCCGGTCGAGCAGGCGTCCGACCGCGTCGTTCAGGGCCGCCGAGCTGCTCCGCCGCTTGGGATCCGGCGCCAACTCGTTGGCGAACAGCAGCGGATAGGCGACCGAGATCACCTGCTCGGTGCAGCCGTAGGGGTAGCGCGACAGCGACACCGCGATCGGAGCCGGGTCGAAGCCCTTGAACGGCGAGTAGCTGACGTGCAGCGACACGTCGCCCGCGGCCAGACCCGAGAGCAGGCTGGCCGGCGGGGTATAGCTTTCGCCCGGCTTCTGCAGCTCGACCGTGGTCCGGGTGATCGGACTCCACCCGATGCGGGTCTGCAGCGGATAGGTCTTGGCGGTGGCGAAGTTGTTCGGGCCGGTGACCTTGAAGCCGACCTCGCCGATTCCGGTCCGGGTCGGGGCCAGGAACGGGATGCGCTCGGCGATCCGCTGGCCGAGCACCAGCTGGAACAGCTTCTTGAGCGTCATCTGCAGGCCGTTGGTCGAACTGGTCTCGACCTGGTAGCCGCCGGCCGCGCCCTCGACGTTGTGCAGTTCGAGCGTGGCGACCGGCTTGTCCCCCGGCGCCAGGAAGCGCGGCAGGTTCAGGTCGGCGACCACCGCCTCGCGCACCGTCATCGGCTTGGACGCCGAGCCGACGGCCTCGTCGGTCCAGGCCACGGCCATCACCCGAAGCTCGCCGTTGAACTCGGCGGCGGGCAGCTTGATCTTCGCCTTGCCGTCGATGCCGGTCTCGACCACGCCGGACCACAGGGCCACCGACTTGATCGGCGTCACCGTCAGGCCCTCGCCGCCGAGCTGGTCGGCGCCGAAGTTGACGTTGGCCGGCGCGCCCAGGTTCGGGTCGAGCAGGCGGCCGTAGTCGTCGCGGTAGTCGAGCGTCAGCGCCCGCTTGCCGAAGTACCACTTGGCCGGATCGGGGCTGTCGAACTTGGTCAGGCGCAGGATGCCTTCGTCGACCGCGGCGATGGTGACCTTGGCCCGCTGACCCAGGCCCAGGCCCTTCACCGCCACCGGCACCTCGACAGCCTCACGGCTGTTGAGCTTGGCCGGCGTGCCGAGTTCGACGGTCAGCTTGCGCCCCTTCGGATCGAGCGGAACGTAGAGCAGGCCCAGCGCCCGGCGCGGCTTGGGCGTCGCGGTCGGGTCGCGCGGCTGGATCACGCTGACCAGGACATAGGCCCCGCCGCCCCAGGCGGCGCTGGTCTTGAGGGTGACGCTGCCGCCCTTCTCGCCGACGCTGAAGGTCTTGAAGTCGATGACCCGGTCGGTGGCCACCGCCACCTGGGCCTCGCCGGCGTAGGGAGCCTTGATGGTCAGGGTGACGCTGTCGCCCTGGCCGACCGGCTTGTCGCCGGCGGTGATGCGGACGAAGTCCGGCGCCTCGGCGTCCTTAGCCGGCGCGCCCCAGCCGGCGGCGAAGCGGATGACGCTCTTCACGCCGTTCGGGGCCTCGACCACCATGCGGTAGTCGCCCCAGCCGAGCTTGCGGGAGACCTTCGCCGAGCTTCCGGCGCCGATGTTCAGTGCACCGCGCTGGACGATCACGTCGCGGCTGGTGCGCCGCCACTGCCAGCGGCCGTCCTGCTGGAACCAGTCGTAGTTCCAGTTTTCCGAGATCAGGGTGTAGGTCGCGCCCGGCGCGGCGACGCGCTTGCCCAGGCTGTCGACCGCGATCACGTCCAGGCTGACCGGCGCCGCGTCGCCGCCCGTGGCGTCGCCCTGGTCGACCTTCACGCCCAGGTACAGCGGCTTGGTGCGGACCTTCAGGAACAGACTTTCGCGCACCGGCCGGCCGCCCGGCTCGAACACCGAGGCGGTGACCGTGGCCTTCAGCGGCGCGCTGGTCTCCGGCAGATCGTTCGTGGCCAACGACAGGGTCGCCTTGCCCTCGCCGTCGGTGACGCTGGTTCCCAGCTCCATGAACTTCTCGGGGAAGGCCGTCTGCTGGTCGCCCCATTGGTAGTCCTTGTAGGCCGGGAACGGGTTCGGGTCGGCCATGACCCGCGCCTCGCCCTGGGTCTGCAGCCCCGCGCCCGCCGCGCCGTAGAGGAAGCGTGCGGTGACCGCCACCGAGCGGGTCTCGCCGGCGGCCACCGGCGTGTCCTTGCGGCCCTCGGTGTCGACGGCCAGCCGCTGAGGTGCGAAGTCCTCGACCGAGAAGGCCATTTCGCCGACCGGATCCTTGATTCCCTCGATCTGCAGGCTGGCCTTCCAGCGACCGCGCGGCGCGCTCTTGGGGAGCACGACGTCGCTGGTCACCGCCCCGGTCGGGGCGTTGTCGAAGGCGATGCGCTTGAACTCCACGCCCGAGGGGCGCTTTACGACGATCACGCCCTTGCGGTCCTTGACCGCCTTGGACGCGCGGTCGCGGATCAGGGCCGCCAGGTGAACCGTCTCGCCGGGGCGGTAGATGCCGCGGTCGGCGTAGAGATAGCCGTCGATGTCGCTGTCCAGCTTGCGGCCGCCGGTCTCGTCGACGTCCTCCCCGCCCGGCGCGTTGCGGCCGCCCATGCCCTGCTTGCTCAGGTCGACCGGCGAGCGGTCGAGGTCGAGCACGGCCAGGTCGCCCTGCGGCCCGTAGGCCATGACCATCTTCGGCCGCATGGCGCCCTCGCCCTGCAGCAGCGGACGCGGGAAGCGGACCTTGCCGGAGCCGTCGGTCTTGGCCTCGGCCAGGTCCTCGCCGTTGCGGGCGACCAGGGCGACGCGCACCCCGGCCTGGATCTTGGCGGTCTTCAGCGAACGCACGACCACGTCGAGGGACTCGGCGCCGTCGTAGGCGATCATCGCCATGTCGGTGAAGACGATCCAGCGGCGGGCCTGGGCCGGCTGGGTCCCCTCGCCGCTGTCGTCGTCGTCGGACTTCACGCCCGAGGAGGCGTCGCGAACCTTGATGACGTAGCCGCCTGGCGACATCTCCTTCAGCACCGCGCCCAGCGGGAAGACGGTGGTGACCCGTTCGCCCTGGCCGCCGCGCACCGCCACGTCGCCCTTCCAGACCACACGGCCCTCGTCGTCGGGGCTGTCGTCGCCGTAGTCGCTCGGCCACTGGCCCTCGCCGGTCGGCTCGGGCGCGCTGATCGACTTGCGCACCAGGTTGCGGTCGGAGACCCGCCAGACCTCGATCTGGAGGCGCGAGACGTTGACCGTCTCGATGCCGACGCCGTCGGCGTCTTCGCGGGGCAGAATCACGCCGTCGCCCGCGAAGCCGACGTAAGGGGGCTTTTCGCCGAAGGTGAAGTCGACGTCGGCGTTGGCCGCCAGCGTCTGGCCGCCGGCCCCCGGCAGGCCCTTGAGCAAGGTCACGCGGCGCTCCGTCAGGCCCAGGCCGCCGATGCAGAGCTCCGCCTTGTTCCTGGAATTGACGCTGACCGCCGGGGTCCCGCCGGTGTCGGGCGAGATCAGGACGAAATCGGCGTAGGCCTTCGACGGGTCGAGCGGCTTGCTCATCTCGATACAGGCCAGCGGCTCGCTGCGGCTGGTGTCGAGCCGGGTCTTCCAGACCGCGAAACCCTCGGGCTTGGGAACGCCGCGCCGGGGCGCGCCGGCGTCGCGCGGCTTGCCGAACAGCGACCATTTGGGGCCGGTCGGCTCCGGAGCGGACGCGGTGGAGCCTTCGGCGCCGCCCTTGCCCCCAAAGAAGGCCGGCATCCCGCCCGCGGTGACGTAGCCGCCGCCGAAGCCGAGAATCAGGGCGGCGACGCCGGTCGCGACGGCCGGCGCCTTCCAGTCCTTCCAGAAGGCGCGGCGCCAGAACGGCGCGGGCTTGGCCGGGGCCGGCGCGGACGAAGCGGATTCGACCGGCGGTTCATCCGTCGGAGCCATGAGCCTACTCCCAGCCAAAGCATTCCGCGGATGTGATCCCAAGCGCGCGAAACGGTCAATCGCGCCACGACAACGGATCAATCCGAACAACTGTTGGAATTATCGTGCTTGACCGCCCACTCGCCGCAGCGACATTTTCCCCGGAACGCTGACATGAGGAAACGACCATGCGCGTAGGCGTGCCCGCCGAGATCAAACCGGACGAGTACCGGGTCGGGCTCACGCCCACCGCCGTCCGCGAATACGTGGCCCGGGGACATCAGGTCCTCGTCGAATCCGGCGCCGGGCTGGGCGCCGGCTACAATGACGAGGCCTACCGGCGGGCCGGCGCCCAGATCGCGCCCGACGCGGCCGCGGTCTTCCGGGACTCCGATCTGATCATCAAGGTCAAGGAGCCCCAGAAGGTCGAATGGGAGCGGCTGGAGCCGCGCCACATCCTGTTCACCTACCTGCACCTGGCGCCCGACCCCGCCCAGACGGAGGGCCTGCTGAAATCGGGTTGCGCGGCGATCGCCTACGAGACCGTGACCGACGCGCGGGGCGGTCTGCCGCTGCTGGCGCCGATGTCGGAAGTCGCCGGCCGCATCGCCGTGTTCTCCGCCGCCGAGACCCTGCTCAAGCACAACGGCGGCATGGGCCTGCTGCTCTGCGGCGTGCCGGGCGTGCCGCCGGCGCGCGTGGCCGTGCTCGGCGGCGGCGTGGTCGGCATGAACGCCGCCCGCATGGCCATGGGCCTGAACGCCGAGGTCGTGGTGTTGGAACGGTCGATCCCGCGCATGCGCGAGCTGGACGACATCTTCATGGGCCGCGTCCTGACCCGCTACTCGACGCTCGACGCGGTCGAGGAGGAGATCCTCAAGGCCGACGTGGTCATCGGAGCGGTCCTTACCGCCGGCGCCGCCGCGCCGAAGCTGGTCAAACGCGAGCACCTGTCGCGCATGAAGCCGGGCTCGGTCCTGGTGGACGTCTCGATCGACCAGGGCGGCTGTTTCGAGACCAGCCATCCGACGACCCACGCCGAGCCGACCTATGTCGTCGACGGCGTCGTCCATTACTGCGTGGCCAACATGCCGGGCGCGGCGCCGCGCACCTCGTCCGAGGCGCTGGGCCACGCGACCCTGCCGTTCGGTCTGGCGCTGGCCGACAACGACTTGAAGGCGCTGGAGAAGGACCCGCACCTGGCCAAGGGGCTGAACGTGCTGAAGGGCGAGCTCACCCACCCGGCGGTCGCCGAGGCCCTGGGCAAGCCCTGGGCCGATCCGTTCCACGTCTGGGGGAAATAGCCCTCAGCGGGCCAGCTCCTCCTCGATCCAGGCGATCCGCGCCTTCTGCAACACGATCGACAGCTCGACCCGCCGCCGCTCCACCTTGTCGAGCCGCGAAAGGTAGTCCGCCAGGAACGCCAGCTCCTGGTTCAGCGCCGCCAACGCCTCGGTCAGGGCGGCTTGGCGACGATCAGCGTCGAGGAAGTCCCACATGCCGGACCGCAGGCGGAAGGGATCGAGCCCGACGCTGATCGCCCGACGTGCATCGCAAATCCAGTCCGCCAGCCGAGCGACGCCCTCGGCCGTCAGCGCCAGGAGGCTGGTCTTGCGACCGGATGTCGTGGGCCGAGCCTCGATCAGACCGGCCGCGGTCAGCCGACGGATCGCCGGGTAGACCGCGCCGGCGCTGCCGCTCCATTCCAGCGACGGCGAGACCTGGAAGGCGCGCCGCACCTTGAACGCGGTCGTGGCGTTGCGGTGGTGGATCTCCGACAGCACCGCGCCTTCCAGTTCCGTGAGCTCCCCGCCCGGAGATTTCATCTTGCACCCTGCATTCCAAATAGTACGATTAGTATCATTGTTGGCAAGTCGCCGAGACCGACCAGATGATCATGGCCAGGCCGTCCCTGCTCCTCATCCCCGCCGTCGCCGCGATCGGCGGCGCCTTGGCGCTCGGCGCGGCCTGGGCGGGCGGCGGGCTTCTTCCATGGCCGGAGCAGTCCCGGGCGGAAGCCGTCATTCCCCTCTACCAGTCATCGAAACGCGTCCTGGTGATGATGCGGATCGGGGATCATCCGCCGGCTCCGGTGGTCTTTGATACAGGCACCAACGACAACATCCTCGACACGACCTACGCCGCAAAGTTCGGTCTCCCCCGCCTCGGCCCCTCGACCTCGATCGACACCTCGGGCCAGCCCGTCCCCGGCTACCATACCCGTCTCGCCGATGTCCGGCTGGGCGGCGTTCCGGTCGCCGACGGTCCGGCCAATGTCTTCGACTATGACAACACCGACGAGATCGGCATCTTCGGTCCCAACAGCTTCCCAGAAAAGCTGACGGTGCTCGACCTGCGCAAGTCCGAGCTCCGCATCCTGCCGAAGAGCGCGATCAAGACCATGGACGGCCCCGGCGCGCCCTATCTTGGCGGCGCCGCCACGGGCCTCCCGGCCCTGCCGGTCTCGCTTCCCGGACTGACGGTCCAGGCCATCCTCGACACCGGCAGCGATTCGGAGCTGCTGCTTCCGCTGGAGCTGGCCGCGAAGCTGCCCCTGTCCGGCAAGCTGGAAAAGAACGGCCGGGTCGTTTCGGCCGGCAGCAGCCAACCGATATTCGAGGGCCGGATCGCGGGCGACGTGCAGGTCGGGCCGATCACCCTGCACAATCCCCTCGTCAGGTTCATTCCGAAGGGGCATCCCAACATCGGCCTGCCGGTGCTGCGACGGATGACGCTGGCCTTCGATCCCGTCGACGGCCGCACCTGGGTAGTCGACGGCGGCGTCCGCTAGCCGATGGGCGCACGATTGGCCCCGGCCGGCTTGCGCGCGTTCGAGACGCCTGTTCAACTCGCCGCCTGAATCAGGCCGCTCCACCGGCCTGCGAGGGACCATGTCAGGCGCCGCCAGAGAACTGCCTCCGCCCTTCGGCGGCCTCGCGCCGAACCGCGAATGCGGCGACTGCGTCGTCTGCTGCTACACCCTGAACATCGATACGCCGGAGCTTCGGAAGCCCGCCGACTCCCTGTGTCCGCACTGCACGCGCAAGGCCTGCGGGATCTACGAGACCCGACCCAACGTCTGTCGGGGATGGTTCTGCCTCTGGCGTCGCATCGGGGCCATGCCGGAAAGCGCGCGACCCGATCGCTGCGGCGTGGTTTTCTCGATCGACAGCAACAGGCCCGCCCCATCGCTCTATGAGCACGTCTACATCGTCGGGCGGGCGATCAACGCCCCCTCCGACTTCGACCACCCCGTCGCCAGCCAAGCGATCGACATGTTCATCCGCAGCGGAGGGTTGCCCGTCTGGCTGAGCTGGGCCGGACAGAAGCAGCTCGTGTATCCGACGCCGGCGCAGGACGTCGCCATCAGCAGCCCGGAGGGCGCGGCGAACCCCGACCTGGCCGCATGGGCCCAGGGGTGGCTGAAGGCCTACAAGTTGATGTCGGTCGCCTACACAGGCGGTTTCGGCGGAACCTAGGCCGCGGCGTAGCTGGCCAGATCGATGCCGCCGCCGACGAGGTCGAGGACATCCTCCAGACCGAAATCGGGGTCCGCTGGATGAAGGGCCGCATAGACCGAACGCGCGAACGCCAGGTCCGCGGCGGTCTTCACCCGCCAGTCGAAACCGGACAGGTCGCGCGGATGCCGGAAACTGGCCTGCCGAAAGCGATCGGGTCGGGATCGGATAGCCGCCGTGGGCGACACCCGGGCGAGAGTCTCGCGAGGCTCCGCTGCAACTTCGGCCAAGGCGCTCATCGTCACCACCTCGACCTCCAGGCCCGCCGGGTAGCTGGCCGGCTCGCGATTGGAGACGTAGGCGGCTCCGGTGGTCCAGGCCAGTCGGACGGCCTCGTCGACCAGCCGGCCGTCGACGAACGGCGCGTCGCCCTTGATCCGCACCACGTGGCTGACCGGGCCGGCCGACAGGGCGCAGCGCGTGAACCGGTCGAGCAGATCGGTGGGCGCGCCGCGAAACACGGCCTGGCCCTGCGACACCAGCCAGCCGGCCAGCGGATCGTCGGAGGCCTCGCAGCTGGTCGCGACGACCACCTTGGCCCCGCAGCGGGCGCCGCGAAGACGCTCCAGCTGCCGCCAGATCATCGGTTGCCCGTGCAACGAGGCCAGGGCTTTCCCGGGGAGACGCTTGGAGCCCATCCGGGCCTGGACGATCGTGAGGATCATGACGCAACGCTCCTTCTGAGCCGGCGGTCGCTTCCTAGGCGGCGGCCCAGCGGTGAGGGTCGAGGGCCGTCGGGTCGTCGATCGCCATCTCGTCCCAGTCGAGGTCCGGCGGCGGACTCGAGGCGGCGGCGATCACGGCCGACAGTTCGGCGGCGCCGGCCACATTGACCAGCACGGCGCTGGCTTCAGGCCGGGACAGGGCGAAGCCGAGCGCCGCCTGCAGCGGATCGCTGCGGCCCTCGGCGATCAGGCGGCGAGCGCGCGACAGCCCCCGCGAAGCCCCCTTGAGATTGTTCGGCAGACGATCCAACGGCAGGAACAGCAGGCCGTTCAGGAAGATCGAGCGCATCTGCACCTCGACCCCCATGCCGGCGATCCGCTCCAGGGTGCCGTCGGCCAGCATGCGCTGATCCAGCAGCGAGGCCGGCGCCTGGATCAGGTCAGGCTTGAAGCGCTTCACCACCCCGACCGGATCATCGGTGGCGTGCAGGGCGATGCCGATCTTCTTGACCAGGCCGGAGTCGCGCAGACGCAGCAGACGGTCCCACATGGCGGGGCCGTGCGGGCTGAACAGGTCCGCGGCCAGCGGTGCGACGATGGCGTCGGCGCCCTCCACCGCGATGCGGGCGAGGCTGGCGCGGGCCTCCGCCTCGACGAAGTCCGGCCCGCGGTCGGGCCGCGCGGCGTTGAGCGTCAGACGGAACGGTACGGGCCGCGGCATCATTTCGCCCAGCAGAACTTCCGAACGGCCATGCGCGCCGGAGACGTCGAACACGCCCAGGCCGGCGCGAGCGGCGATCGTCAGCACCTCGCGCACCTCGACCTCGGGCGGACGGCCGCGCGCCTGGCTCGATCCGCCGGGAACGAACTGGGACGACCCCAGGCCGAGCTTGGACAGCAACGGGTTCATGCGAGTCCTTCTGGACGGGCGTCGAAGGCGAAGGCGCCGCGGCGGATACGTTCCGGCGGGCGGGCCTGATCGACCATCAACGGCAGGATACGGACGTAGGCGGCGATCAGCCGGGCCAGTTCGGCCTCGTCGTGCGCCGCGCTGATCGCGTGCGGCCCGATGATGCTGAGGCCCCGCGCCGCCATCTCGCGCAGCCACAGTCCCTCGAGCCAGGGCGCGCCAAACAACGGCGCCGGCAGAGATGGATCGCCGGACATGCGGAAGCAGCGCGTCGCGCCGGCGGCTTCGGCCAGCCGCGTGACCTCGGCCATCAGTTCGGCGCCGAGCACGCCAATATGCTGGGCGACCGGGGCGACGGCCAGGTGGGTCAGCGTCGCCGCCGCAGCCGCCAGGGCCTCGGGACGCGGCGGCGCGAGATCGTCTTCGGACAAGGCGGCGATAAGGTCCGAACGCCCGGCGATCGCGCCGATCGGACGGCCATTGGCGATCTGGGCGCCGAACACGGCCAGATCGGGCGTGACGCCCGACAGGGCCTGGACGCCGCCCTCATGGACGCGAAAGCCGGACGCGCCTTCGTCGAAGATCAGCACCGCGCCGGTCGCGTCGGCGTCCTCGCGGATCCGTTTCAGCTCAGCGGGCCGCATGCCCAAGGGGTCAACCACGACAGCCGCCAGGTCTCCGGCCCCGCCGAACGGCCCGACGGAGGCTTCCCATACGGCGGCGCGGCGACGGCCCGTGGCCCGACGCGCGGCGTCGATCGCCGCCGGCAGGGCCTGGCTTTCCTCGGCGGTGAAACAGATGCCCGGCGCCCCCGGCAGCAGATCGGCCAGGGCGGCGCGTACGTCGGCTTCCGCGGGCGGACCAGCGTCGATGGCCGCTTCGACGCCCGGATGCCCATGCCCCAGGATGGCCGCGCCGCCGGCCATGTCGAAATCGATCCGCTCGCCCCCATCGGCGTCCCACAGGCGGCAGCCGAAGGCGCGCGGCTTGACGCACCCTTTCGGAGCCGACGGCGGAACGATGAAGGCGGCGCGACCCATCGGGTTTCCTGCGCTTGTGGTGAAGGTCGGGATAACCATGGCCCGGAGAAGCTTAAGGAAGCGGTATCGAGACCGTTGTGCGGTCGCTAATCTGACGCGATGGACGAGCCCCTGCCTGATTGGCCGATCTACGGCCTGGCCGACGACCAGAGGTCGGCTCTGCGGAACGTTCTGGCCGGCGGCGCGCCCGCGGTCCTCGCCACGATCGCGGCGCTCGACGGCGGCGGCCCCCGGCCTGTCGGCACCCAGATGGTGTTCGGATCCGATCTGGCGTCGGGCTTCCTCTCCGGCGGCTGCGTCGAGGGCGACGTCGCCGGGCATGCCCGCGCCTGCCGCGCCGACGGCGAGCCGCGGCGTCTGATCTACGGCGCCGGCAGCCCATGGCCCGACATCCGGCTGCTGTGCGGCGCCCGGATCGAGATCCTGCTCGAGCGCATCGCGCCGGACGACCCGGCGACCGCCGAGCTGTTTCGACGCCTGGACGCACGCCGCCCGGCGATCTGGGCCAGCGACGGACGCCGTCGAACCTGCGGCGACCAGGCTCCGGCTTGGCCCCGCGCCGTCGTCGTGCGCCACGATCCGGTCTGGCGGCTGGTCGTGCTGGGGGGCGACCCGACCGCGCTCGCAACAGCCCAGCTGGGCGCCCAGTCGGGGTTCGAGACCCGGCTGGTCCGCCCGAGAGGCCCCGCGACCTCGCCGCCCTTGGTCGGCGTCTCCTACGATCGCCAGGACCCCGGACCGGCGCTGGCCGGCCTCGACGCCTGGACGGCGGTGGCGGTATGCGGACATGACATCGAGCTGGATCACGCCGCGCTGGTCGCCGCCCTGCCCTCGCCAGCGCCTTATGTCGGCTTGCTGGGCGCCCGCCGACGGATGCCTGAACGGCTCGAACGCCTGCGTGTCGCCGGCCTGTCAGAGCGCGACCTCGCCCGCCTCCGCGCTCCCATCGGCCTCGACCTGGGCGGCAAGGCGCCCTGGGAGGTGGCGGTATCGGTCATCGCCGAGATCATGGCCGTGCGCCATGCCCAGCCGGTCGTCGCGGGGCCGGCTCGACTGGCCGCGGAGCTCTAGCGCGGGAGGCCGCGACCGCGCGCCCAATCAAGCACCGCATCCGCCGCCTCCTCCCATCCAGGCGCGGCGATCAGCAGCTGGACGATGGTTCATGTCGGATCCCCGGTCATGCGTGCGCCGGATCCTCATCCGCCCAGGGAGACCCCCAGACGCCGCCCGCGAAACTGCAATTCGACCATGGTCATCACCACGTCATACGGTCGGCGGCCTTCAGGCTGAGCATAGCCGGCCCCCGCGTCGACGTGGATAGCCGCGGGTTCGAGGGGAGCTAGCTTGCGGCCTCGCCGCGCTTCCAGCCCCCTGACGCGCCGCCCGTCTTGGTCTCGAGGCGGACGGCGTCGATGGTCATGCCTTTGTCGGCGGCCTTGAGCATGTCGTAGATGGTCAGGCAGGCGACGGCGACGGCGGTCAGGGCCTCCATCTCCACGCCGGTCGGGCCGGTGGTCTTGACCCGGGCGGTCACGGCCAGGCCCTCGTCGTGCGGCTCGACGACCACCTCGACCTTCGACAGGGCCAGGGGATGGCATAGGGGAATCAGGTCGCTGGTCCGCTTGGCCGCCATGACGCCGGCGATCTCGGCCGTCGCCCGGACGTCGCCCTTCTTCGCCTGTCCGCCCAGGGCCAGATCGCGCGTCGCCGCGTCCATGCGAACGAGGCCGGTCGCGACCGCCTCGCGCGCCGTCGCCGGCTTGTCGGAGACGTCGACCATCCGCGCCCTGCCAGCCTCGTCGATGTGGGTGAGCCGGCTCACTTTTCGAGAAGCCTCGGCATCAGCTCGACCATGTTGCAGGGCTTGTGACGGCTGTCGAGCTGGGCCGAGATGACCTTGTCCCAACCGTCCTTCACCGCCCCGTTCGAGCCGGGCAGGCAGAAGATGAAGACGCCCTTGATGATCCCGGCCAGGGCGCGGGACTGAAGCGTCGAGAGGCCGACCGTCTGGTAGCTGACGAGGTGGAAGATCACCGAAAAGCCGTCGATCTCCTTGTCCAGCAGCGGGCGAACGGCTTCGGGCGTCACGTCGCGGCCGGTGATGCCGGTGCCGCCGGTGGTTACGATCACGTCCACCCCGCCCGAGGCGACCCAGGCGTTGATCTGAACCCGAATGGCGTCGACGTCATCGGGAACCAGCCGCTTCTCGGCCAGCTCGTGGCCCGCCGCCCTCGCCCGCTCGGCCAGGATGTGGCCGGAGGTGTCGCTCTCCTCGTCGCGAGTGTCGGAGATGGTCAGCACGGCCACCCGGACCGGCGTCAGAGGCAGGCTCTCGTCGATCTTGCCGCCGATCGGAAAAGGCGAGGTCATGGCGTCTCCCAGCGTTCGAGGTCGGTCCTATCGCGCGCGGTCGGCTCGATCCAGCGGGCGCCGTCGGGGCCATGGCTCTTCTTCCAGAAGGGCGCTCGGCTCTTGAGGTAGTCCATCAGGTAGTCGCAGGCCTCGAAGGCCTCGCGGCGATGGCCTGCGGCCGTGGCGACGAAGACGATCGGCTCCCCCGGCGCGATCCGGCCCACGCGATGAGTGACCTGCCAGCCCAGCAGGCCGAACCGTTCGACGGCCGCGACGGCGATCTTGGCGATCTCGACATCGGTGAGGCCGGGATAGGCCTCCAGTTCCAGAACTTCGGTCGAACCGCCCTCCGCCCTGACCAGTCCGGTGAAGCTGGCCACCGCGCCCGCTTCCGACCGACCGGCGCAGAAGGCGCTCAACAAGACCCCGGGGTCGAAGGGCTCGGACTGCAGGACGACGCCCATCTCAGCCTCCGCTCATCGGCGGCATGAAGGCGACTTCCGATCCGGCGGCCAGAGCCGCTTCGCCCCGCACGATCACCCGGTCGACCGCGACCTGGACGCCGGGCCCCGCCAGGGCCTCCGCCAGGGCGAGGTCGTCCGCCAGGGCGACGCGGATGTCCCCGAGACGGTCGCCTTCGATCACCCGCTCACGCCAGCCGGCGACGTCGGCGAGGCGTCCGAACAACAGCACCCGCGCCACCTCAGCCTCCGGTCGTCGACATATGGCGCGTCACGGCCGGGGCCTCGCCGCGCCCGATATGGAAGTCATGGCCCTTCGGCTTGGCGTCGATCGCCAGGCGGATGGCGTCGGCCAGATCGGCGTCGCTTCCGCCGGCCCGCAGCACCGCGCGCAGGTCGGCGGCGTCCTCGCGCCCCAGGCAGCTGTGCAGCGTGCCGGTGCAGGTCAGGCGGACACGGTTGCAAGCCTCGCAGAAGTTGTGGCTGAGCGGGGTGATGAAGCCCAGCCGCCCGCCGGTCTCCTCGACCCGGACATAGCGCGCCGGTCCGCCGGTGTTCAGCGGCAGGTCCGTCAGGGTCCAGTAGCTGGCGAGGGTCCGCCGGACCTCGGCCAGGGACAGGAACTGGTCGGTGCGGTCGGCCTCGACCTCGCCCAGAGGCATGGTCTCGATCAGGGTCATGTCCAGGCCCCGGCCATGCGCCCACTGGATCAGGTCGGGTATCTCGGCGGCGTTGTCGTCGCGCAGGGCGACGGCGTTGATCTTCAGAGACAAACCGGCCGCTTGGGCGGCCTCGACCCCCGCCAGCACCTTGGCCAGGTCGCCGCCGCGCGTCAGGCGTCGGAACAGGTCCGGCTTCAACGTGTCCAGCGAGACGTTGATCCGGCGGACGCCCAGCCGCGCCAGATCCTCGGCGAACGCCGCCAATCGCGTGCCGTTGGTCGTCAGGGTGATCTCGTCAAGGCCGCCCGACTTCAGATGCCGTGAGAGGTCTTCGACCAAAGTCATGAACCCCTTGCGCATCAGGGGTTCGCCGCCGGTCAGCCGCAGCTTGCGGACGCCCAGTCCGACGAAGGCGGAGGCGATCCGTTCCAGCTCCTCGAGCGTCAGCACCTCGGCCTTGGGCAGGAAGGTCATGTGCTCCGACATGCAGTAAACGCAGCGCAGGTCGCAGCGGTCGGTGACCGAAACCCGCAGGTAGGTCACCTCGCGACCGAAGCCGTCGATCAGTTTCGACCGTGGCGTCGGGGCCGGACTGGAGGCATACGCTCGCATCAGGACCACAACATAGGCCGGGGGACGGTTTGGCGACAGGGGTTCGAAAACTCGACGCGATCGTTCTGGCCGCCGGCGCCGGACGCCGGTTCGGCGGAAGCAAGCTGTCGACCGACCTAGGCGGAGGTCCTTTGCTGGACGGGGCCCTGGCCGCAGCCTTCGCGGCGCCCGTGCGAACGGTGACGGTGGTCTGGGGCGCCGACGGCCGCGTGCTGGAAGTGGCGAGCCGCTGGGCCAGCCGAAACCGCCAGGTCGAGCGCCTGCGGCTGGTCCACGCCGCCGACCATGCCGAGGGCATGGCCGCCTCCCTGCGAGCGGGCGTCGCGGCGTTGCCGCCGCGCAGCGCCGGGGTGTTCGTGTTCCTGGGCGACATGCCGCGCGTGCCGCACGATCTCGCCGCTCGCCTGGCCCAGACATTGGACACGGCCGCCTGGGCCGCGGCGCCTCAATGCGGCGGCGTGCGCGGACATCCCGTCCTGTTCACGGCCAAACTCTATCCGACCCTGGCCTCGCAGACCGGCGATCGCGGCGCCGGCCGCCTGCTCGCCGCCCTGGGCGACGATCTGGCCCTTGTGGAGACCAGAGACGACGGCGTCCTGTTCGACGTCGACGAGCGGCCCTAGACCGGCTCGCAGGCGATGACCCAGTCGTGGCCGGCGCGCAGGCCGCCGTCGCGGCGACAAAGCGCCAGCCCTTCCGCGCGCAGGGCCCCGATCCGGACCTCCAGGGCCGCCGCCAGTTCGGCGTCGCCGATCTTCGGCAATCGGCGGAGGGCCATGTCCAGCTGGCTGTTCACCCAGCGCTCGCGATAGCGGTTGGCGAAGCGCCGCGCCGACAGCACGCGAAAGCCCGATCGTTCCAGCGCCGCCACCGTCCACTCAGCCGGATACTCGCGGTAGGGCGTCTCGTCGGCCAGAAGCAGGCAGCTGTCTCGCAGTCGACCGATCGCCCGCGTCATCGCCGCCGCCTCATCCGGGATCTCGCCGACGACATAGGGATCCAGGCCGACGACATAGAGGCGCCGCCCGACCAGGGGCCGCAACCGCGCGAACAGGTCGCCCTGGAAGTAGGGCGAGAACCCCTCGACCGCGCCGAGCAGATAGTCCGCCAGCACCGTGTCGAACCGTTCGCCGCGCAGCAGGCCCGGATCGGTCCAGTTGCCGACGATCAGCTGGTCCTGCGGCCGCAACCGGTCGCCGACGGCGTCACGCACCTGGGCGGCGTGGCCCGAGGACCCGGTCACCCCGACCCAGCGCGATACTCCGAGCCCGGTGCTCCAGAGGCTGGAGTTCACCCCTGTCCCGGCGTCGAGGAAATCGTCCCAAGGCGCTCCGGCCTGGAGGGCTTCGACATGCCGGAAGAGGGCCGAGACCATTCTGTTCCTCGATACGATTGTGAATCGTTATGTTATAACATAATAGCTTCCCGTCATTCCAAATCGGGGAGCCCGCGATGCCCATCAGATCACTTCTTCTCGGCGCGGCCAGCCTTTCTGCGCTGGCGACCGGCGCCATGGCCGACGACAACGCGGACGCGGCGGCCCAGGTCGACGCTGTCATCGTGACCGCCGACCCTTTGCGTCGGGACGACGCCGACATCGTCGCCAGCGTGTCGGTGCTGCGCGGCGACGCGCTGGTCCAGAAACGCCAGTCCACCCTCGGCGAAACCCTAAGCGGCCTGCCGGGCGTGAACTCGGACACCTTCGGCGGCGGCGCGAGTCGTCCGGTGATCCGCGGCCAGACCGCGCCGCGCGTGAAGGTGCTGAGCGACGGCGCCGGCCTGATCGACGCCTCCGAGGTCTCTCCGGACCACGCCGTGTCCGGCGAGCCGCTGCTGCTCGAGGGCGTCGAGGTCCTGCGCGGCCCCAGCGCCCTGCTCTACGGCGGCGGCGCCATCGGCGGGGCGGTGAACCTGATCGACCGCAAGATCCCGACCGCTATCCCCGAGAGCGTCGGCGAAGGCGCGGCCGAGGTCCGCTTCGGCACTGCCGATCGCGAACAGTCCGGCGTCATCGGCTTGACCGCCGGCGCCGGAAACCTGGCGGCGCGGATCGAACTCGCCGGCCGTCGTACGCGGGACTACGAGATCCCGGACTCCAAGGAGAGCCGCCTGGCCGGCTCCTTCAACAACACCTCGACCGCGACCGTCGGCCTCTCCTGGATCGGCTCGCGCGGCTATCTCGGCGCGGCCTATACCGAGCAGCGCAGCGACTACGGTCTGCCCGGCCACAGCCACGAGTACGAGGACTGCCACCCGCACGGCTCCAGCCTGCACTGCGGCGGCCACGATCACGGCGACGATGATCACGATCATGACCACGACCATGAACACGGCGCGGCGCCGACCGTGGACCTGCTCAGCCGGCGCATCGATCTGCGCGGCGAACTGAGCGACCCGCTGCCGGGCGTCGCCCGCCTTCGCTTCCGCGGCGGCTACACCGACTATCGCCATCACGAGCTGGACGAAGGCGAGATCGACACGACCTTCACGAACGAGGGCTACGATGCCCGGGTCGAGGTCGAGCATCAGCCGATCGCCGGCTTCCGGGGCGTGGTCGGCGTCCAGGTCTCGCGCAGCGACTTCGCGGCGGTCGGGAAGGAATCCTTCCTGGTTCCCAGCCGCACGACCAACAACGCCCTGTTCTTGCTCGAGACCTTCAAGACCGGCGACTGGTCGTTCGAGGGCTCGCTGCGCCAGGAGTGGCAGGAAACGACGGCCCGGAGCAAACCGGACACGGACCACCAGCCCTTCTCCGCCGCGCTCTCGGCCGGCTGGACCTTCGCTCCGGGCTATGTCGCCTCGGTGTCGATCGCCCGATCCCAGCGCGCGCCCTCGGCCCAGGAACTCTACGCCCGCGGCATCCACCTGGCGACCAACACCTACGAGCTGGGCGACGCCAAGCTGGATGTCGAGACCTCAAAGTCGATCGAGCTGTCGTTGCGCAAGACCGAGGGCCCGACGACCTTCTCGGCCAGCCTCTATCGCTACGTCTACGACGGCTACATCTTCGCCAACACCCTGGACCGGTTCGAGGACTTCCGGCTGATCCGCTACACCCAGGCGGACGCGACCTTCACCGGCGTCGAGGGCGAGGTGCGCCATCAGTTCACCCCGGCCGTCTCGGCGGCGGTGTTCGGCGACTATGTCCGGGCGGAACTGGACGGCGACCGCGGCGACCTGCCCCGCATCCCGGCCGGACGGCTGGGCGTGCGCGGCGACTTCGCCCAGGGCCCCTGGTCGGGCGGGCTGGAGTACATCCACGTCTTCGACCAGGATCGGATCGCCGCCTTCGAGAAGGCGACGCCGGGCTACGACATGGTCAACGCCACCCTGGCCTATGACTTCAAGGTCGCCAACTTCGACAGCCAACTGTTCCTGCGCGGGACCAACCTGCTCGACGAGCTGGCGCTCAACCACGCCTCGTTCATCGGCCACGTCGCCCCTCTGCGTGGCCGAAACCTGGTGCTCGGTCTTCGGACGAGCTTCTAGGTGGGAGGGCCGGGGCGGCCCCCAAACGCCCCGGCCCTCGTCCCTGTCAGACAGCCTGCCGCACGAACGGCAGGCGCAGGACGGCCGGCTTGCCGGCGGCCAGCATGGCGTTGGCCACCGCCGGCGCGATCACCGGGGTTCCGGGCTCGCCCACCCCGCTCGGCGCGTTGCCGGACGGGACGACGTGGGTCTCCACCACCGGCGCCTCGTTGATCCGCAGCACGCGGTAGCTGTCGAAGTTGCTCTGCTCGACCGCGCCGTCCTTCAGCGTCACCTCGCCGTACAGCGCCGCCGACAGGCCGTAGCAGATCCCGCCCTCCATCTGGGCGGCGATCTGGTCCGGCGAGACGGCCACGCCGCAGTCGATGGCGGTGACCACCTTCACGACCCGGGGCTCGGCCCCCTCGGCCAGGGCCACGTCGGCGACCTGGGCGACCACCGAGCCGAACGACTCATGGACGGCGATTCCGCGGGACGCGCCCGCCGGCGCCGCGCCGGCCTTCTCGACCGCCAGGTCCATCGCCGCCAGATGCCGCTTGGCGCCGGCCTTCTCGTAGAGCGCCCGACGGTAGGCGACCGGATCCTTGCCGGCCTTGCGGGCCAGCTGGTCGATGGTGTGCTCCATCACGTAGGCGGTGTGGGTCGCCCCCACCGACCGCCACCAGAGCACTGGCACGCCGGCCTCGGGCAGAGCGACCTGGGCGTCCACGACCGGCGTCGCCTTCAGGTAGGGCGACCCCTTGGCCCCCTCGACCGCCGTCTCGTCCAGTTCGCCCATCGGCATGGGCGAACCCTTCATGATCGACTGGGTCACGATCCGATGCCGCCAGGCCGCCGGATAACCGTCCTTGTCGAGGGTCACCTTCACCGCATGGTGGACGATCGGCCGGAAGTAGCCGGCGTGCATGTCGTCCTCGCGGGTCCAGACCAGCTTCACCGGCCGGCCCTTGCCCGCCTTCTTGGCGATGTGGACGCATTCGACCACGTAGTCGGACTGGAAGGTCGCCCGCCGCCCGAACGAGCCCCCCGCGAACAGGGTCTCGATCTCGATCGACCCCGGCAGGGCAGTGACGATCTTGGCCGTGTTGAGCTGGTCCACCGTCGGGATCTGCGAGGCGAAGGTCAGCCTGGTCTTGCCGTCCTTGATCTGGGCCGCGCAGTTCATCGGCTCCATGGTCGCATGGGCCAGGTAGGGGAAGTCGTAGGCCAGCTCGACCGTCTCGCCCTCGACCTTGGCGGCGGCGTCGCCCTTCGAGTCGAAAGGCGTCCACTTCAGATCGGTCGGGCCCTTGCCCGCGGCGATGTCGCGGAACTCGGCCATCAGCTGCTCCGAGCCGCGCTTTTCGGCCTCGGTCTCGTCCCATTCGACCTTCAGGGCGTCGCGACCCTGGCGCGCAGCCCAGGTGTTGTCGGCCAGCACGGCCACGCCGCTCGGAATCTCGACCACGTCGATGACCCCGGCCACCTTCTTGGCCTCGGTCGCGTCGAAGCTCTTCACCTTGGCGCCGAAACGCGGCGCATGGGCGACCATGGCGGTGATCAGGTCCTCGGCCTTCACGTCGATCGTGAAGCGCGCCTCGCCGGTGCTCTTGGCCCGGCTGTCCTTGCGCCGCACCCGGTCGGTGCCGATCAGGGTGAAGGTCTTGGGGTCCTTCAGCGTCGGGCTTTCGGGCGGAGTGATCTTGGCGGCGTCAGGCAGCAGCTCGGCGAAGGTCGCGCTCTTGCCGCCGCCGCTGACGATGCTGTCCTTGACGGTGATCTGGTCGGCCGGGACGCTCCACTTGGCGGCCGCGGCCTGAACGAACATCGCCCGGGCGCCGGCGCCGGCCTTGCGCAGCTGCTCCCAGCTGTTGGAGATCGCCGTCGAGCCGCCGGTGCCCTGCACGCCCATGCCGAGGTTGGCGTAGACCTTGGCGATGGCGGGAGCCTGCTCGACCTTCACCTTCGCCCAGTCGGCGTCCAGCTCCTCGGCGACGATGGCGGCGAGGCCGGCGTGGTTGCCCTGGCCGAACTCGATGTGCTTCGAGATCACCGTGACCGCGCCGTCCTCCGCGATCTTGATGAAGGGTCCGAAGGCGCCGAACTCGGTCTTGGCGCCGACGCTGAGCAGTTCGCCCACCGAACAGCCGACCAGCAGGCTGGAGCCGGCCATCACGGCGCCGACGACCAGCACGTCGCGGCGGGAAGGCCCCTGAGGAGCGTCGAGCTTCACATGCGCGTTCATGACGATCCCCTCCCTAGGCCTTGACCGGCGTGGGCGCCGGGGTCGCCGCGGCGTCCTTGATGGCCGCGCGGATGCGCTGATAGGTCCCGCAGCGGCAGATGTTTCCGGCCATGGCCGCATCGATGTCGGCGTCGTTGGGCTTGGGCTTCTCGGCCAGCAGGGCCGCGGCGCTCATGATCTGGCCCGACTGGCAGTAGCCGCACTGCGGCACGTCCGCCCTGACCCAGGCCTCCTGCAGCGGATGCGTTCCGCCCAGCCCCTCGATCGTCGTGATCGCCACGCCGGCCAACGCCCCGATAGGCGTCGAGCAGGACCGGATCGGCTGGCCGTCCGCGTGCACGGTGCAGGCGCCGCACTGGGCGATCCCGCAACCGTACTTCGTGCCGGTAAGCGAAAGCTCGTCCCGCAGGACCCAGAGCAGCGGCGTGTCCTCCGCCGCCGTCACGTTCACAGACTTGCCGTTGACCTGAAGCGCGATGGGCATGGCGGCTCCTCGATGGCGTTTCATCTTCGCCGGCCGGACCGGCGACCCTGCCCCATCTTAACGTTGTTAAGCGCCTTGGGCGGCCAGTGAAATCTTCGGCTTCGCGTTTAGGCTTCTCAGGCGCCGCGTCCGTGCGCCGCTGGAGACCCGTCATGCGCCTGATCCTCGCCATGCTCGTCGCTTCCGCCCTCGCCGCTCCGGCCGTCGCCCAGGACGGGCAGGCGCTGTCAACGCCCAGTGCAAGAGCTGCCACACGGTGACCGGCAAAAGTTCCCCGATGGGCCCGACGTTGAAGGGCGTGACCGGGCGGAAGGCCGCCTCGGCGCCGGACTACACAATACTCCGCCGGCCTGACGAAGAAGGGCGGGACCTGGACCGACGCGACGCTCGACGCCTATCTGACGGCCCCGGCGACCTACGCCCCCGGGCACGAAAAATGTTTCAACCGTGTGGCGCAACCGCAGGCGCGGAAGGCGATCATCGGCTACCTGAAGACTCAGAAGTAGGAATCGCCATGCGCCGCATCCTCGCCATCGCCGCGATCACGGGCCTCGGGCTCGCCGCCGCCGGCTGCGCCACGGTCCAGCCGCGCCCGGGACCAACAGCGGCCCGCTCGCCTATCGCTGCGACGGCGGCAAGCGGTTCACCGCGGCCTGGAACCAGCCCGGCGACAAGGTGAAGGTCACCGCCGGCGGCGTGACCAAGTCGCTGCCCCGCCCGCTCGGCCAGCGGCGCCCGCTACGCCGCCGGCGCCTACGAGATCTGGGGCAAGGGCGAGACGGCGATGCTGTCCGGCTTCCCGGGCGGTCCCTACAGCAACTGCCGGGAGGGCTGACCGGGTTTGGACGCGTTTCCCGCCTTCTTCCCGCTGGCCGGGCGCAAGGTCGTCGTCGCCGGAACCGGCGAGGCGGCCGAGGCCAAGGCGCGGCTGTTCGACGGCTCGCCCGCGACCCTGGTCCGGCTGGAGGGCCCCGACGCCTTCCTGCCCGGCGCCTACGCCGGCGCCAGCCTGGCCTTCATCGCCGGCGACGAACTGTTCGCCCAGGCCGCCGCCGCCGCCGCCCGCGCCGCCCGGGTGCTGGTCAACGTGGTCGACAAGCCGGCGCTGTCCGACTTCCACACCCCCGCCGTGATCGACCGCGGCGAGGTGGTAGCGGCGGTAGGCACGGCCGGCTCGGCGCCGATGCTGGCCTCGCTGCTGCGCAACGCCATCGAATCGCGGGTGCCGGAAGGCTCCGGCCGGGTCGCCGCGCTGCTGCGCCGCCACCAGGACGCCGTCCGCGCCGCCATCCCCGACCTGCCCCTGCGCCGCAGCTTCCTGCGCGACGCCCTGTCCAGCCCAGCCGCCGAGGCCGCCATGGCCGGCGAGGTCGACAAGGCTGACCGGCTGTTCGTCGAAAGCCTGGACGCCTTCGGGAGCGGCGAGGCGCCGGGCGGTCGCGTCCGCTTCGTGGCCGGCCGCGGCCCCGCCGACCTGATCACCCTGCGCGCCGGCCGGGTCCTGGCCGAGACGGATGTGTTGGTCGTTCCCGAGGGCGTCGAGCCCGGCATCCTGGCCATGGCCCGGCGCGACGCCGGCCGCCTGACAGAGGCCGAGGCCACGCCCGAAGCGCTGATCGCGCTGGTCCGGGGGGGCCGGCAAGTGGTCAGGCTGGTCGTCGCCCCGCCCAGTCCCGAAGACCTCAGAGCCCTGGTCGAGGCCGGGATCGAGGTCGAGGTCCTGCTGGCCGCGCCCGGCACGTGACCCTGCTGACCCCCGACGACCTGGCCGCGGTCCTGCTGTCGCTGAAGGTGTCGGCGGCGGCCACGGTCTTCTCCCTGCCGGTCGCCTTCGGGGTCGCCCTGCTGCTCGCGCGGGGCCGCTTCGTGGGCCGGTCGCTGCTCGACGGCCTGGTGCATCTGCCGCTGGTCCTGCCGCCGGTGGCGACCGGCTACGTCCTGTTGCTGCTGTTCGGCCGGACCGGCCCGATCGGCGAGCCGCTGTCGAAGATCGGCGTCGTCTTCGCTTTCGACTGGACCGGCGCCGCCCTGGCCGCGGCGGTGATGGCCTTCCCGCTGATGGTCCGCCCGATCCGCCTGGCCATCGAGGCCATCGATCCGGAGGTCGAGGAGGTCGCCCTCACCCTCGGCGCGCGCGCGTTGAGGCGGACGATCCGGGTGACCCTGCCGCTGGCGGCGCCGGGGATCGTCGCGGGGGTGATCATGGGTTTCGCCAAGGCGCTGGGCGAGTTCGGAGCCACCATCACCTTCGCCGCCGCGATCCCGGGCGAGACCCTGACCCTGCCCACCGCGATCTACCAGGCGGTCCAGATTCCAGGCGCGGAGCAGCGGGCGATGATCCTGTGCGGCGTCGCCACCGCCATCGCCTTCGTCGCCGTTCTGGCGTCCAACGCGGTCGGCCGCGCCGTCGAGCGCCGCACGCGGGGCGGCTAGGCCGCGCTCGCCACCGACTCGACCACGTGCGCGCGATAGAGGACCGCCAGCAGGTCGGTCTGGGTGATCACGCCCACCAGTCTCTGGGCTTCGTCCACGACCATCGCCTCATGCGCCGCGCCGCTGGACAGGATCGGCAGCAGCGCCTCGATGGCGGTCGAGGGCTGGACGCGGCGGACCAACGGATCGAGCAGCGCCCCGACCGGCCGGCCGAGCCCGGCCACCAGCTCGGCACGGCGGACCATCCCGACCACCCGTCCCAGGCCGTCGATCACGGGAGCCGTACGCAGGTCGTGAGCGCGCAGGAAGGCCAGAGCCGTCTCGGCGGACTGGTCGGCGTCCACCGCCTTCACGTCCGTCGACATCACGTCGCCACAGCGGATCCGCGAATGGATGCGGCGATGCGCCTGCAGTTCGACCTGGCGGAACAGAGCGTCGAGATCGTCGCGGCCGATGTCCAGCAACTCGCCGTACTGGGCCAGGGCGCGGTCGAGGTCGGCGGGCGTGAACCCGACCCGCTCGGATGGCGGCCGGTCGGTCGTGGCGTGAACGTTCGCCGGCGGGGCGACGCGGTGCGGATACGACCGGCCGGACACCTTCGCGTAGAGCATGGCCGCTGCGACGAGCAGCAGCGAGCAGAGCCCGACGAGACCGACGGTGTCCGGCAGGGCGGCGGGCCGGCGGCCGGCGCCGCCAGCGCTGCGCCCAAGGCCACCGCGCCGCCGGGCGGGTGCAGGCAGCCCAGCAGCGA
Source organism: Caulobacter mirabilis (assembly GCF_002749615.1). GTDB lineage: Bacteria > Pseudomonadota > Alphaproteobacteria > Caulobacterales > Caulobacteraceae > Caulobacter > Caulobacter mirabilis. The sequence goes on along the minus strand of NZ_CP024201.1, from coordinate 206,584 downwards.
CATGACGACAATGGCCGCACCGACCGCGACGGCCGCCGCCAGCAACGGAACCGGGATCAACAGGCCGCAGGCCACACCAGCCAACGCGCCGATCAGGTTGCCGCCGATCACGCCGCGCGGCTGGGCCAGCGGACTGGCCGGCACGGCGAAGACGAGGACCGCGGAAGCGCCGATCGGCGCGGCGATCAGCGGAACCCAGGAAGCCGCATGGTCATGGACCAGCCGCGCCAGGAACCCCACCGCCGCGATGCCGAGCAACGCCCCTGCGCCGCCGCGCAGAGCGTCGGCGAGCTTGATGGGCGCATGGCCGCGCAGAAGGGTCCGCAGGTCGAACGACATGGCGGCGTCCATGCCAGAACGCGGCGCGCCAGGGGACTCCGAAACTCTGCGGCCGCCTCCAGAAACCCTCAGTCCAGGGGCCGCCCGCGCGTCTCCGGCAGCAGAAACAGGGTGCAGACCACGCTGACCAGGGTGAACAGCAGCGGGTACCAGAGGCCTGCGTAGATGTTCCCGGTCGCCGCCACGATGGCGAAGGCGCTGAACGGCACGAAGCCGCCGACCCAACCCGTCCCGACGTGATAGGGCAGCGACAAGGCGGTGTAGCGGATCCGTGTCGGGAACAGCTCGACCAGGGTCGAGGCCTGCGGCCCGTAGAGCGCGGTGGCCGCGACCACGAAGATCAGCATCACCCCGAACAGCCCGAACAGGTTCATCCGCTCAGGATCGGCCTTCTCCGGATAGCCGGCCTTGGCCAGCGCCGTCTGCAGACGTTCCTCGAAGCCGGCCTTGGCCGTCTTCAGCTCCGCCTTGCCCAGGCCCGCGCCCTCGAACGAGGCCACGGTCGCGCCGCCGACCGTGATGGAAGCGACCGCCCCGGGCAGGGCCTCGCGGTTCTCGTAGGATATCCCGGCGTTGGCCAGAGCGGCCTTGGCGATGTCGCAGGAGGTCACGAACTGCGCCTTGCCGACCGGGTCGAACTGCAGGCTGCAGGTGGCCGGATCGGCGATCACCGCCACCGGCATGCGGGCCTCAGCCTCGGCCAGGGCCGGGTTGGCGTAGCGCGCCATCTGGTGGAAGCCGGGAAAGAAGGCGATGACCGCCAGCGTCATCCCGCCCCACAGCACCCATTTGCGGCCGACCTTATCCGACAGCCAGCCGAAGAAGACGTACAGCGGCGCGCTGACCACGGTGGCGGCGATGATCAGCAGGTTCACCGTCTTTGGGTCGACCTTCAGGAAACGCTCCAGGAAGACCGGCATGTAGAAGAAGGCGCAGTACCAGACGGCGCCCTGGGCGAACATGATGGCGGTCAGGGCCAACAGGACCGTCTTGAGGTTCTTCCATTGGCCGAAGGCTTCCCTGAACGGCGCCTTGGTCGCCTCGCCGCTCTCCTTCAGCTTCTGGAACGACGGGCTTTCGGACAGCTTCAGCCGCATGAAGATCGAGACCACCAGCAGGCCGGCCGAAACCAGGAACGGAATTCGCCAGCCCCAGGCGGTGAAGGCCTCTTCCCCGACGATCGTGCGGGTGACCAGAATCACGATCAGCGCGCCGAACAGGCCGAACGCCGCCGAGGTCTGGATCCAGCCGGTCATCTGGCCCCGCTTGTCGGCCGGGGCGTGCTCGGCGACATAGATCGCCGCGCCGCCGTATTCGCCGCCCAGGGCGGTGCCCTGCACGATCCGCATCAGGATCAGCAGCACCGGCGCGACCCAGCCCGCCTGGCCGTAGGTCGGCAGCAGGCCGATGGCGAAGGTCGCCGCCCCCATCAGCACCACCGTGATCAGGAAGGCGCCCTTGCGGCCGGCCTTGTCGCCGATGCGGCCGAAGATCAGCGCCCCCAGCGGCCGGAAGAAGAAACCCGCGCCAAACAGGGCCAACGCGGCCAGGACTCCGGCCGTTTCGCCCAGCTCGGCGAAGAAGTTCCTGCCAATGATCGAGGTCAGCGCCCCGAAGACGAAGAAGTCGTACCACTCGAACGCGGTGCCGGCGGATGACGCCGCCACCACCGTACGCATCGACGCCGGCTGTTCATCCTGGGCGCGCGGCGCTTCCGCCGTCATATCCGCCATGTCCCCGTTCCCCCTGTGTCGACCGCAGGTCTAGCACGCCCGCGACCGGGGAAAAGGCGTTCACGCGACGTGGGTCTCCGAAACGTCGGCCGGGGATGCGATGCGGGCGATTTCGGCCAACAGGGCGGCGGGCGAAATCGGCTTTCCGACCACGCCGTCCATCCCGGCCGCGAGATAGGTCTGACGCTGGTGGGATAGCACGTTCGCGGTCAAAGCCACGATGGGAGTCACACCCGCCGGGCCCGGCAAGGCCCGGATCCGCCGAGCGGCCTCCAAGCCGTCGATGCCGGGCATCTGGATATCCATCAGGACCAGGTCGAAGCCGCCCGCCGTCGCGGCCTGAACCCCCTCCAAGCCGTCCGCCGCCGTGTGCGCGATCGCGCCGAGCGTCTCCAGAAGCTTGCAGGCGATCGTGCGGTTGGTGGCGTTGTCCTCGACGACCAGTATCTTCAAGCCTTCGAGCAGCCTGCTCTCCGCCTGGGCGTCCGCGGCCCGCGGACTTGCAACCTGGGCGGCGATCTCCAGCCGGAAGGTCGAGCCCGCGCCGGGCGTGGAGACGAAGCTCACCGAGCCGCCCATCATCTCCGCCAGGCGGCGGGTGATCGCCAGACCGAGCCCCGAGCCGCCGAAGCGCCGCGTCGCCGACGCGTCGGCCTGGTGGAAACGCTCGAACAGCTTCACCTGCGCCTCCGGCCGGATGCCGACGCCGGTGTCCTCCACGATGAAGGCCAGACGATCGGACGCCGGCCGCTCGCAGCGGACGCGCACGCCGCCATCCAGCGTGAACTTCACCGCGTTGCCGATCAGGTTGAACAGGCACTGCCGCAAACGCACCGGATCGGTCCAGACCCAGCCCAATGCCTCGGCCTCGTCGAGGGCCAGCGTCAGCCCCTTGGCCGCAGCCTGGGGCTCGAGCAGACGGATCACGCTGCGGACCAGGTCCGCGGCCTCGACCGCCTCTTCCGAAAGATCCAGCCGGCCGGCTTCGATCCGCTCGAAGTCGATGACGTCGTCGAGCAGCGTCGAGAGCATCGCCCCGCAGCTGAGCGCCTCGTCCAACAGTCGGCGACCTTCGTCGCTGACCGGTTCATTCTTGAGCAGGTGGAGCACGCCGATGACGCCGTTCATGGGCGTGCGGATCTCGTGGCTCATGTTCGCCAGGAACCGGGCCTTGGCCTCGGCCGCCGTCTCCGCCGCCCGCTGCGCCTCGACCAGGGCCAGCTCCTGCCGTTTGCGCGCATCGATGTCGAGGACCAGGCCGACACCCCGCCGGGTGGGTCGGTCGAGTCGGTAGAACACCCGGACCCAACGCTCGACGCCCTCGCCGTGATGGATGCGGAACTCCATCGAGATGTTCTCTTCGCCCTGCGACCAGCGGCGGTTCGCGGCGCTGACCAGCTCACGATCCTCGGCATGCACGAAGGGCCAGACCGTCTGGGCGACGTCAGTGTAGTTCATCCGCCGACCGACGACCCGGAAGAAGGTCTCGCTGGCCCAGAAGGTCCGCGCCAGATGGTTGATCTCGAAGGCCCCCGCCTCGGCCGCGTCGAGCGCCAGCTCCTGGCGCCAGGCGTCCATCCGCGCCCGCTCCATGAGCGCCTGGACCCGAGCCTCGCCGGCGCGGGCGGCGTCCCGGGCCTCGACCAGTTCCGACACGTTCTGGGAGATGCCCTTGAGGGCGAAGATTCCGCCTCGAGGCTCCGTGCGGAAGGTGGCCCGCATCGTCAGCCAGCGCCCGTCGCGGGTCTGTAGGCGATGCTCGATCGTGGCGCCGACTCCCTTCAGGACTCCCGCCGCGAACACGGCCCTGACGGCCTCGCGGTCCTCAAGAGGAATGAGCTCGTAGAAGCGCTCGGGTTCGGCGATGTCCTCGGCCGACCAGCCGCTCATCGCCAGGATGTCGTGCGACCATTCGATCCGGCGTTCCCGGGATTCGTAGCTCCAGGTCCCGAGCCCGGCCGCCTCGGACAGCATCGACTGCATCCGGCGCGCCGCCTCGAGCTCGTCCTTCTCGCGCCGTTCCCGGGTGACGTCCCGCAGGATGCCGATCAACTCGCCGCCGGGCCCCAGCCGAGAACGACCTTCCAGCCATAGCCAGCCCCCGTTCTTGCAGGCCACCTGCAGGCAGTTCGTCGCCTCGCCGTCGCGCCGCAGGCGTCGGACGGTGTCGGCGGCCTCGGCCTGGCTGTCGGGGTGGACGAAGTCCAGGACGGGATGGCCGACCAGGTCCTCGCGCGTCCAGCCCGTGGTCTTGTCCCAGCCGGCGCCGGCGTCGACGAAGACGCCGGCGGGCGAGACCACCGCGAACATGTCCATGGCGTTGTCGAAGAACCAGCGCGCGGTCGCGGCGTCGACGCCGGCCTGCCGCCGCCTTCTTCTGTCGCCGGTCTTCATCCCGGACATCCCATTCGCTTCCCCGTTTCGAGATTGGAGGAGCAAAGGTGAACGGGACGTTCGCGGCGCGCGGCGCGCTAGGGCTCGGCCCACATCCGCAGAAGGTTGTGGTAGGCGCCGGTCAGGGAGACGATCGAGGGGTCGCCCTGGCCCAGCGTCTGAGCCGCCCGCTGGATCGCCATGTCCATGTCGAACAGCAGCGCGCGGCGGGCGTCGTCGCGGACCAGGCTCTGGATCCAGAAGAAGGACGACACCCGCTCGCCGCGAGTGATCGCCTCGACCCGGTGCAGGCTGGAGGCCGGATAGAGGATCAGGTCCCCCGCCTCGAGCTTCACCTGGTGGACGCCGTAGGTGTCGTCGACGGTCAGCTCGCCGCCGTCATAGGCTTCGGGCTCGGTCAGGAACAGAGTCGCGGACAGGTCGGTGCGGATGCGCAGCGCCCCGTCGCGGGTCTGGCGGATGGCGTTGTCGACATGGTCGCCGAAGGTTTCGCCGACGCCGTAGCGGTTGAACAGCGGCGGAAAGATCCTGGCTGGCAACGCCCCCGCGACGAACAGGGGGTGGCGGTTCAGGGCCGCGACGATGACCGCCCCAGCCTCCCGAGCGACGGCGCTCTCCTCCGGCAGCTGGCGGTTGCGCTTGGCCAGGCCCGACTGGAAGCCGGCGGTGACGCCGCCGTCGACCCAGCCCGCCGCGTCGATCAGCGCACGTATCCGGGCGACCTCGTCCTTGGTCAGCACCCCGGGAATCTGAAGCATCATGACGGCGGGTTCCTGCGGAAAGAAAGTCGCCCCGTCCGGAGAGGGACGGGGCGCAGGATAACCGGTTCCGAGAGGAGGATCGGAGGAAACTAGAACCGGTAGTTCAGGGTGACTTGAGCCGACCGGGCGTCGCCCGGCGTGGCCCAGCCGAAGCCGTTCGCGGAGCGGATGCGGGTGTAGTACTCCTCATCCGTCAGGTTCTTGATGTTCAGCTGAAGGCTGATGTTGTCGGTGGCCGTCCAGGTGACCGCCGCGTTGTGCACCCAGTAGCTCGGCGCGTGGTACAGCGCCGTCGAGCCGGTCGGCCGCTGGAAGGCGTACTCGCCCGAGAAGGTCGCGCCGTAGCCCACCATGATCTTGTCGGTGATCATGTAGCTGGTCCACAGGTTGAACGCGTGCTTGGGCGTGTTGGGCAGCGGGTCGCCCTTCTGGGCGTCGAGCACCCCGTCCACGACGTTCTGCAGGATTTCGCTGTCCAGGTAGGTGTAGTTGGCGATGACCGTCCAGCGCTCATTGATCTGGCCGGCCGCGCCCAGCGTCAGGCCGCGGACGCGCGACTTGCCGTCCAGCTGCTGAGGCAGGTTGGTGGTCAGGTCGTTGACCCGGAACTTGCTGCGCTCGTTCTGGAAGATTGCGCCGGTCAGCGACAGGCGGCTGTCGAACACGTCCCACTTGGCCCCCAGCTCGATGACCTCGCCCTCCTCGGGATCGACGTCGCAGTTGGGGTTGGTGGTGACCGAGCAGCCGCCATTGACGGTGCCCTGGGACGGCGTCTCGGTGTTGCCGTAGGCCAGGTAGAGGCTGGCGTTCTCGACCGGCTTGTAGACGACGCCCAGGCGGAACGAGAACAGGTTCTCATCGCTCTTGGCCCGGGTGGTGACGCCCGGCGTCGCGACGCCGCCGACCACGGTGTAGGGCGTGTTGATGAACTCGCCGTCGTTCTTCTCGTAGCGCAGGCCGCCGTTCAGCTGCCACTGGTCGTTCAGCTCGACCGTGTCGAAGACGTAGAGCGCCTGGTTGTTCAGTTCGCCTTCGCTGATCGCGCTGAGGAAGAAGTTCCGCGGGCCGGTGTAGACGTTGACCGGGTTGCGGAGCGTCATCTGCGGATAGGCCGGGGCGACGCCCGCGGTGGTCCGCTGGATGTTGCCGGTGGTGAGGTCGTAGGTCTCGTGCGAGATCGAAAAGCCGACCACCATGTTGTGCTTCCAGCCGAACGTGTCGAACTTCAGGTTCACGTCGGTCTGGCTGACCCACTGCTGGTTCTCGGTGTCGCGGATGTTCCCGCGCGGACCGGAAAGCGTGTAGCTGCCGGCCGGGGTGCAGGCCACCGGCTGGAAGGTCGTCGACGGCTGGGCGCTGAAGCCGTTGTTCAGGCACCAGGTCCCCTGCGGCGGGTTGACCAGCAGATCCTGCGTCACCTTCTGCCAACGGCTGATGTTCGACAGGGTGATGTTGTCGTTGAACGTCCAGCGCACCCGTCCGGTCAGGCTGTCGACCTGGGTCTTCTGCCGGTCCATGTTGCGGTAGCCGAAGTAGGTCGACCGATCGACGCCCGGCAGCGGGCCGTTGACGATGATGTTCGAGCCGTAGGGCACGCCGTACTCGGGCGTGTTGTCGTCTTCCTGGTGGAAGTAGGACAGCGTCGCTTCGATCGGACCGCCGACGCCGAAGGTGACCGAGGGTGCGATCCCCCAGCGGTCGTAGGTTTCGACGTCCCGGCCCGGCACGTCGTTCTTGTGCTTCATCGCGTTCAGCCGGACGGCGATCCCGTCGGCCACCACCTTGTTCGCGTCGACGGTCAGGCGACCGTAGCCGTCCGTGCCCAGGCCGCCGGTGATGAGGGCCGTATCGCGGGCGTGCGGGAGCTTGCTGACCAGGTTGATCGAGCCGCCCAGCGAGCCGGCGCCCGAATAGACCGAGTTGGCCCCGTTCACGACCTCGATCTGCTGCAGGTTGAAAGGATCGCTGCGGGTGTACTGGGCGCTGTCGCGGAGCCCGTCGGTGGTGATGTCGTTGTTGGCCGAATAGCCGCGCAGATTGATGCTGTCGCCGTAGCCGCCGCCGCCTTCGCCGGCGCCGAAGGTGATCCCCGGCACCGTGGTCAGGATGTCGCGCAGAGTCATCAGGTTCTGATCGCGGACCGTCCGATCGGAGACGACGGTGATGGTCTGGGGCGTATCGAGCGGCGTGGCCGTCAGCTTCGGCGAGGACGGCGCATGGCCCTTGGCCCCGACGATATCGACGCCCGAGACGTCGGTCGGCTGATCGGCGTCGGCGGCGGTCGCGTCGGCGGCCAGAGCCAGGGCGGGCGCGAGCGAGAGGCCGGCGGCGCCGGCGACGGCGGCCACGCTCAGGGCGCGCTTGGCGCGGGCGGTCACGCCGGCGCGGGTGTTGGATCGCATTGGTCGAGTATCCCCAGTCTTCGCCGCCCCCTTCCCAGCAAGGGTGCGACTGCGAGGCGTTCTTATGCCTCGCATTTCAGACTTGCAATGAGAATCGTTCGCAACTCATAGACTGTTGCAGAACAGCGACACCGCTTGACCGGTCCTCGTCCCGCGCCTAGCCCGAAGAAAACAGGGGAAGACGACATGAGACGGCCTCTCGAAGGCGTGCGGGTGCTGACGATCGAACATTTCGGAGCCGGTCCTTACGCCACCCAGCTGATGGCCGAACTCGGGGCGGAGGTGATCAAGATCGAGAGCCCGTCCCTGGGCGGCGACGCCTCGCGTCCCACCGGCCCGTTCATGCTCGGCGAGCACGACAGCCAGTATTTCCAGACCTTCTCACGCTCGAAGAAGAGCGCCGCGGTCGAGCTGAAGACCCACCAGGGCCGCGCCGACTTCGAGCGGCTCGTGGCGGGCGCCGACGCGGTGGTGAACAACCTGCGCGGCGACCAGCCGGTCAAGCTGGGCCTCACCTATGAGGCCCTGAAGGCGATCAACCCCGCTGTCGTCTGCGGCCACCTGTCGGCCTACGGCCGGGGCAACAGTCGCGAGGCCTGGCCGGGCTATGACTATCCGATGCAGGCCGAGTGCGGGCTGATGAGCCTGACCGGCGAGCCGGACGGCCCGCCGGCGCGGATGGGCGTTTCGATCATCGACTTCATGACGGGTTCGACCTTCGCCTTCGGGGTCGTGTCCGGCGTCCTGTCGGCGCGGACGACCGGCTTGGGCTGCGACATCGACGTGTCGCTGTTCGACGTCGCCCTGCACCAGCTCAGCTATCCGGCGATCTGGGCGATGAACGAGCGCCATCCGACCGACCGCCTGCCCGCCGGCGCCCACCCCTCGCTCGCGCCGGTGCAGCGCGTGAAGACCAAGGACGGCTACGGCCAGCTGATGTGCATGACGCAGAAGTTCTGGCTGGAGCTTTGCGCGATCGCCGAACGCCCGGACCTGGTCGCCGACCCGCGCTTCGCCGACCTCGCCGCCCGTCGCGCCAACCGGCCCGCGCTGACCGAGGCGATCGACGCCCTGTTCGCGACCCGCACCACGGCGGAATGGCACGCCCTGTTCGCCGGCCGCGTCCCCTTCGGCCCCGTCAACGGCCTGTTCGAGGCGCTGGACAATCCGTTCGTGGCCGAGATCGGCATGCGCGACATGGTGGAGCATCCCGACCGCCCCCAGGGCCTGCACATGCTGGCCGCGCCGGTGAAGGTCGACGGAAACCGCATGCCCGGCCGACGCGCGCCCAAGCTGGGCGAACAGACGGAAGAGCTGCTGGGGTAGTCGCATTGCGTCCTTCGAGACGCTCGCCTGAGGGCTCGCTCCTCAGGATGACGAAGTCAGAAGGCGCCGCTCACATTCGTCATGGTGAGGAGCCGGGCCTCAGCCCGGCGTCTCGGATCACGCAGTGAGCGTCCCGCCCCTCAGATCTTCAGCGCCTCGCCGGTCATCCGGCGGTACAGGTCCAGATACCGCTCCGACGTCGCCTGGACGACCACGGCCGGCAGCGCCGGGGCGGGAGCCTCGCCGTTCCAGCGGCCGGCGGTCTTCTCGGCGTCGAGGTAATCGCGCAGCGGCTGCTTGTCGAAACTCGGCGGGACCTCGCCGACGCTCCAGCCCTCGGCCGGCCAGTAGCGCGAACTGTCCGGCGTCATGACCTCGTCGATCAGTACGACCTTGCCCGCCGCGTCGCGGCCGAACTCGAACTTGGTGTCGGCCAGCACCAGGCCGCGCTCGGCGGCCAGGTCGCGGCCAGTCGCGTAGACCTTGCGGGCCAACGTCTCCAGCTCAGTCGCCAGGTCGACGCCGACCGCGGCGCCCATCTGGGCGATGGTGATGTTCTCGTCGTGGCCGGTCTCGGCCTTGGTGGCTGGGCTGAACACCGGCGGATCGAGCCTCTCGCTCTTGCGCAGGCCGGCCGGCAGGGCCTCGCCCGCCAAAGTGCCGCGCTCGGCGTATTCCTTCCAGGCCGAACCGGACAGGTAGCCGCGCACCACGCACTCCACCGGCACGACCGTCACCCGGCGGCACAGCATGGCCCGGCCCAGGATGGCGTCGCGATGTTCGGCCAGAGCCGGTACGGCGGCGATGATCTCGTCGGCGTCGGCCGACAGCATGTGGTGGTCGACCACCCCGTCCAGATGGCGGAACCACCAGGCGCTCAGCTGGGTGAGAACCGCGCCCTTGCTCGGCACGGGCTCGGTCATGACCACGTCGAAGGCGCTCACCCGGTCGGTCGCCACCAGCAGCAACCGGTCGGCGTCGACGGCATAGATGTCCCGCACCTTGCCGCGCCCGATCAGGTCCAGCGGCAGGTCGCTTTGGATCATCAGGGTCACGGGCCGTCTCCACGCTGCGTCCCGCCGGTGCGGCGGACGGCGCCCCAATAGCCTCGAACCGCTCCGTCCGGTAGCTCAGATCTTGCGGCGCAGGCCCGCCCAAGCGTCGGCCAGGCCGTCGCGATGCTGGGGGGCGGCCACGCCGATCAGCGCCTCGGCCCGTTCGTCCAGCGTCCGTCCGCGCAGATCGGCCACGCCGTGCTCGGTGATCACCAATCCGACGTCGGCGCGCGAGACCGACACCGCCCCCTCGCCCAGCCGCAGGACGATCCGGCTGATCGCCCCGCCCTTGGCCGTGGCCGGCAGCGCCAGGATGGGCAGGCCGCCGTCCGACAACCGTGCGCCGCGCAGGAAGTCGGTCAGGCCGCCGGTTCCGGAAATCTGCCGGCCGCCCTGGAACTCCGCGTTGGCCTGGCCGAGCAGATCGACCTCCAGGGCGGAGTTCACGGCGACCAGGCGCGGGATCTGGGCGAGCACGCGGATGTCATGGGTGACGTTCGACGGCTCGAACCGGATCCGCCTGTCCTCGGCGCAGCGCGCGTAGAGTCCCGGCGAACCGGCGGCCAGGCCGGTCACGACCTCGGTCAAGGCGCCCGACTCGAGGACCGGCAGCAGCGGGTCGGTGACCATGCCGGAATGGATGCGCAGGCCCTTCAGCCCGTCCAGCGCCTGCAGCGCCGCGACCCCGGCCTTGCCGAGCCCGAACTGGACGCTGGCGCCGGTCGGCATGATCTCCGCCAGGCGCTGCTTGATCGTCTCGAAAGCGGGATCGAGATCGCCGGCGTCGTAGCCCAGCAGCGGCGTGTCGTCCTCGGCGATCAGATCGAACGCCGACAGCGGGACGGTCGCCCCCTGCACGTGCGGCATGTTCGGATTGACGATCGCCGCCCTGAGCAGACCCGGCCTCGCCAGCACCGCCGGGGCCAGGTCGCTGGCGACACCCAGCGACACCTCGCCGTCCGAGTCCGGCGCGCTGACCACGAAGACCGCCAGATCCAGCGGCGTCTCGCCCAGCCAGTCGTAGGTCTGCCGCCAGGTGAGGGGGCGCAGGGCGAACCGCCCGGCTTCGAAGCTGGGCCGCCAGTCGGCGGACAGGAAGGTCCCCTCGGCCCGCGCCTCGGCATGCAGGCCGGCCCAGTCGGTGCGGTTGATCCCCGGCACATGCGGTCCGACGAAGGTCGCCCCGGCGGCCAGGTCGGGGCTGCGACGAAACGCCTCCAGCAGCCCCAGCGGCTCGCCCGGACCGCCCGGAATGAACAGCCTTCCCTCCCCCGGTTTCAATCGGGAGGCGAGCAGCTCGGCCAACTTATCCATCGATAGGCGAATCACGTCACCCTCGGTTCAGACGACGCCTGCAACCGTATGCGGCGCCGATGTGTTCAAGCGTTGAATACCCGGCTCCACAAGGACCTTCAGCGTCATGCGCCGCGTCACCGCCGACCACCCCTTCGACGTGATCAAGCCGTTCATGGTCATCGCCGCGATGGCCTTCGTCACCGGCTTCCTGGGCTATCTCGGCTTCTTCGGCCTGCCCCTCTAGGCCGCGCCCGTCGAGCCGAAGCCGCCGGCGCCGCGCGCCGTCTCTTCCAGGCTCGCGACCTCGCGCCAGCTCGCCTGGGCGACCGGCGCGATCACCAGCTGGGCGATGCGGTCGCCCCGGCGGATGATGAAGTCCTCCTCGCCCAGGTTGATCAGGATCACCTTCACCTCGCCGCGGTAGTCGGCGTCGATGGTCCCCGGCGTGTTCAGGCAGGTGATCCCGGCCTTGGCGGCCAGGCCCGACCGCGGCCGCACCTGGGCCTCGAAGCCCGCCGGCACGGCGAACGACAGGCCGGTCGGGACCATCGTCCGCGCCATCGGCTTCAGCATCATCGGCTCATGCTCGGGCACGGCCGCGCGCAGGTCCATGCCCGCGGCCAGGGCGGTCTCGTAGGCCGGCAGCGGAATGCCCTCGGCGTGCGGCAGGCGGGTGACGGGAATGGTCGGCGTCATGGAAACTCGCGGAACGATCGGTTGAAGACAGGGTGGAGCCGACGGGGCGGTCAGCTCTGGATCAGGGCCTCGGCGATGCGGGCGGCCAGCTTGGCGCCGACGCTCTCCTTCGCCTCGCGCTCCCAGCGCTCGACGCCGGTCTTGGTGACCAGCATCACCGCGTTCTCGCTCCCGCCCATCACGCCAGGCTCGGTGACGTCATTGGCGATGATCCAGTCGCAGCCCTTGCGGGCCAGTTTGGCGCGGGCGTGTTCGAGCACGTCGTTGGTTTCGGCCGCGAAGCCGACCACCAGCCTGGGCCGCTGCGGATTGTCGACGGCCAGGGTCGCGAGGATGTCAGGGTTCTCGACCAGCCGCAGCTGCGGCGGGCCGTCCTTGCCCTTCTTCAGCTTGACTCCGAAGGCTTCGTCCGGACGCCAGTCGGCGACCGCGGCGACGCAGACCGCGGCGTCGACCGGCAGGGCGGCCTGGCTGGCGGCGAGCATCTCACGCGCGGACTCCACGTCGACCCGTTTCACCCCCGGCGGGGTCGGCAGGCTGACCGGCCCGGCGACCAGGGTCACCTCTGCGCCCAGAGCGGCCAGCGAAGCGGCGATGGCGAAACCTTGGCGTCCGCTCGACCGGTTGGTCAGCAGGCGCACGGGATCCAGCGGCTCGGCCGTCGGGCCGGCGGTGACCAGCACCTTCTTTCCGACCAGCGGCCGCCCGGCCGGGCCTTCCAGCATGGCCATGATCGCGTCGAAGATCGCCGGAGGCTCGGCCATCCGGCCCAGACCGAACTCGCCGCAGGCCATGGCCCCTTCGTCGGGGCCGACGAAGCTGACGCCGTCGCCCCGCAGGGTCGCCAGGTTTCGCTGGGTGGCGGGATGGTGCCACATGCGCACGTTCATCGCCGGCGCCATCAGCACCGGCTTGTCGGTGGCGAGGATCGTGGTCGAGGCCAGGTCGTTGGCATGGCCGCCCGCGGCCTTGGCCATCAGGTCGGCCGTCGCCGGCGCGACCACCACGAGATCCGCCGAGCGGCTGAGCTCGATATGGCCCATCTCGGCCTCGTCGGTCAGCGAGAACAGCTCGCTGTAGACCTTGTCCTCGGACAGGGCCGACAGGGACAGCGGCGTGACGAACTCGGCGCCCGCCTTGGTCAGGATCGGCCGGACGCCGACGCCCGCCTTGCGCAGGAGCCTGGTCAGCTCAAGCGTCTTGTAGGCCGCGATGCCGCCGCCGACGATCAGAAGAACCCGCCGCTCGCTCAAGCCGAACCCTCGTCTCTAGCCGTAGCCTCGTCACTTAAGGCGCCGGAACGGGCTGGACAAACGTTCAACCCTGTGTTCTGCATTCGTTCGTTAACACTTTTAACGTGTATGACGGGGGCTTTCATGGACGGATTGAGAATGGCCTGGCCCATCGTGGCCGGGGCCGCGCTTCTGCTCGCCGGATGCGACGGCGGCGCGTCAGCGGTGCCTATGCGGGGCGAAGCCGCGCCGACCCCTGTGGCGGCGAGCGCGGTCGTCGAAACGCCGGGCGCCGCATTCGACCCGCCGCCCAGGCAGCGGCCCGAGGCGGTCCGCAGGATCGACGGCAAGCCGGTCTGGTCGTCCAATCGTCGCTATTCCGCCGAGGAGAACGCCCGGCGGCATTTCGAGCGGGACGGCGCGGCGTTCAACGCCGGTTCGGTGGACGACTACGTGGCCAAGGCCCACGCCTTCATCAACCGGCCGCCGGCGGGCGTCGAGACCCTGACCCGCCGCAACGGCGACCGGTTGCTCTACGATCCCGCCGGCAACGTCTTCGCCGTGGCCACCCGCGACGGCGCGCCGCGCACGATGTTCAAGCCCCGCGAGGGCTCGGACTACTGGCGCGAGGTCAAGGCGCGGGAAGCCGAAGGCGGCGCGCGGCGGAACCGGGAGCGGACCGGGGATCGCGGCGGCGAACGGGGCTGACGGAGCTCTCTATCGGCTCCACGGAATGGCAGGCGGCGCGGCTATGGCAGCCATGCTTTCGTCGTTGGCGTGTCCGACATCGATCACGTGCCTGGGCTCGAACGGAAGTTCCGAACCCAGCCACAGGCTGTCGTTTTCGGCGATCTCGCTCGGCTGATTGTCGAGCATCCCGATGTACGAGCCATCCGGCAGAAGCTCACGGACGATGACCCACATCCGTTCGCATGCTTCGGGATCGCCATCTCCCTCGAGCGCGATCCGGAAGATCAGCTTGGCGAAACAGCCCGGATAGAGCGCCTGTCGAACGGCTAGGTCGGGGATTTCAAACGTCGCCGGCGCGGCGCGATGACGATCTTCGCCGTCTTCCAGCTCCCAGCCATCGATCTCCCAGCTCGGGCTTCGCATCCTTGCCCCTAAGCCAACGCCCAGAACAGCCAGGCCGCCGCGGCCGAGGCGACGGCGCCGAAGGCGAACCAGACCAGGCCGCCCGACTTGTCGCGGGTCTCGACGACGGTGACGCGGCCGGCGGCGTCGGCCTCCGCCAGCCGGGCCAAGGCGCGGACGGCCCGGAGGGCTTCCTGGGCGAAGTCGCGGGCCTGGGCGACCGGGCCGAGCTCGCGGGCGATCCAGCGGCGGACCACCGGCTCGGCCGCGGTCCAGAGATCGTGGTCCGGCTCGAGACGCCGGGCGACGCCCTCGACCGTCACCATGGTCTTCTGGAGCAGGACCAGCTCGGGACGCAGCCGCATGTCAAACAGGGCGGTGATCTCGAACAGCTGGGCCAGCAGCCGTCCCATCGAGACCTCGCTGGCCGCCCGACCCAGCACCGGCTCGCCGACCGCGCGCAGGGCCTGGGCGAAGGCTTCCTGGTCGTGATGGGCCGGCACGTAGCCGGCGTCGAAATGGATGCGCGCCACCCGCTGGTAGTCGCGGGTGATGAAGCCGTAGAGGATCTCGGCCAGATAGCGACGCTCCATCGGGCCCAGTCGGCCGACGATGCCGAAGTCGACCGCCACCAGCTTCGCCGGCGGGATCACGAACAGGTTGCCCTCGTGCAGATCGGCGTGGAACACGCCATGGTCCAGGGCCTGGGTCAGGAAGGCGCGGATGATGTTGTCGGCCAGTTCCTGACGGTTCAGGCCGGGCAGATCCAGGGTCGCCGGATCCGACAGCGGGACGCCCTCGGCCCATTCCAGCGTCAGCACCCGCTTGCCGACGCCGTCCCACACGACGGCCGGCGCGCGCATGTAGGGGTCGCGGGCCATGACCTCGGCCATTTCCGAGGCGCCGGCGGCCTCGAACCGCAGGTCCAGCTCCAGCTGCAGGGCGCGGATCACCGTGCGCGAGAAGGCGACCGGCTCGAGCCGGCGCGCGTCCGGGATGAACCGCTCCATCAGCCGTGAGGCCAGCAGCAGAGCGCGGCCGTCGGCGGCGACCTTGGCCTCGACGCCCGGGCGCAGGACCTTCACCGCCACCTTGCGGCCGTCGGCCAGCCAGGCCTCATGCGCCTGGGCGATCGAGGCGGCGGCGACCGGCGCGCTGAACTTGACGAACAGGCTCTCCACCGGCCGACCCAGCTCGCGCTCGATCTCGGCCTTGGCGATCGGCGTCGGGAACGGCGGCAGCTTGTCCTTCAGGTGCGAGAGGTCCTGGGCGAAGGTCTTGCCGAAGATGTCGGCGCGGGTGGACAGCACCTGGCCCAGTTTGATCCCGACCGGGCCCAGCCCCTCCAGCACGCGCGCCATCCGCTCGCCCGGCCGCCCCTGCCGCGCGGCGCGGCCCGAGAACAGGCGCAGGAAGGCGGCCAGGGTCCGGACGCCCGGCGGCAGCAGGGGGTCGACCTCGCGCGGGATCAAGGCGTCGGCGCGGATCAAGGTCCAGCCGACGGCCAGCAGGCGGGCGAACGCAGCCAGGTCCATCGCCTAGACCGTTTCCCCGGCGAAGGCCGGGGCCCAGATGAAACCCGTCACGCGCTCAGACCGTATCTGGGTCCCGGCCTTCGCCGGGATGAGCGGAGCTTGAAAGGTCATCGCCTACAGCGCCCGGCCCGTGTGCATGGCCGCGACCCCGCCGGTGAAGTTGCTGAAGCCGACGGTCTTGAAGCCCGCCTTGCGGATCATGTCGGCGAAGGTGCGTTGGTCGGGGAAGCGGCGGATGCTCTCGACCAGGTACTGGTAGGACTCCCGGTCCTTGGCCACCCATTCGCCGATCTGCGGGATCGCCTTGAACGACCACAGGTCATAGGCCGACCGCACCGCCGAACTGGTCGGGCGCGAGAACTCCAGGCAGATGAAGCGCCCGCCCGGCTTCAACACCCGGCGCGCCTCGAACAGGGCGGCCTGGACGTCGGTCACGTTGCGGATGCCGAAGGTGATCGAATAGGCGTCGGCGCAGGCGTCCGGCAGCGGCAGCCGCTGGGCGTCGCCCACGGCCCAGCAGACTTCCGGCGGATAGCCCCGGGCGATCCCGGCGGCGATCATCTCGGCGTTGTAGTCGATGACGTGGACGGTGGCGTCGTCGCCGCCGCGCCGCTCCTGGGCCGCCCGGGCCATCTTGGCGTAGCGATGGGCCATGTCGCCGGTGCCGCCGGCGATGTCCAGGATGGTCTCGCCCGGCTGCGGGTTCAGCCGCGCCGCGACCGCGTCCTTCCAGAGCCGGTGCACGCCCGCGCTCATCAGGTCGTTCATCACGTCGTATTTCGAGGCGACGCTGTCGAAGACGCCGCGCACGAGGCCCGCCTTCTCCTTGGGGTCGACGTCTTTGAAGCCGAAGGTGGCGCTGGTCTCGCTCATGGCCTAGCTCATAGACCCCAACGTCATCCTCCGCTAGCCGAGCCGCATGCCTGAATTGCCCGAAGTCGAAACCGTCCGCCGCGGCCTGTCGCCGGTGCTGGAGGGCGCGCGCCTGGTCCGCGTCGAGGCGCGGCGGCCGGACCTGCGCTTTCCGTTGCCGGAAGGCTTCGTCCAGCGCCTGACCGGCGCACGGATCGAACGGCTCGGCCGGCGCGCCAAGTATCTGCTCGGACATCTGGACCGCGGCGACGTGCTGGTGATGCACCTGGGCATGACCGGCCGGTTCGAGATCGAGGCCGGAGAGGCCGCCGCCCAGCGTCCCGGCGAGTTCGTCTACGCCGCTCCGCCCGACCCCAAGCACGCCCATG
Organism: Caulobacter mirabilis; assembly: GCF_002749615.1. Classification (GTDB taxonomy): domain Bacteria; phylum Pseudomonadota; class Alphaproteobacteria; order Caulobacterales; family Caulobacteraceae; genus Caulobacter; species Caulobacter mirabilis. The sequence goes on along the minus strand of NZ_CP024201.1, from coordinate 189,482 downwards.
TGGTCTTCGAGACCGAGGCCGGCGCCCGCGTCACCTACTACGATCCGCGTCGGTTCGGCTTCATGGGCCTGGTCGACGCCGCCGGGGTGACGAGCCATCCCTGGTTCGCGAGCATGGGCCCCGAACCGCTGGGATCCGACTTCAACCCGGCCCTGCTGGCCGAGGCCTTCGCCGGCCGAAAGCAGAGTCCCAAGACCCTGCTGCTGGACCAGCGCATCGTCGCGGGCCTGGGCAACATCTACGTCTGCGAAGCCCTGTACCGCTCGGGCATCTCGCCGCTGAAGCCGGCGGGCAAGGTCCCAAAAGCCAAATTCCCGCAGCTGGTCCAGGTCGTCCGAGACGTCCTGGAGGAGGCCATCGTGGCCGGCGGCTCGACCCTGCGCGACTTCGCCTCGACCGACGGCGCGCTCGGCTATTTCCAGCACCGCTTCCAGGTCTACGGCCGCGAAGGCGAGCCCTGCCTCACCGCCGGCTGCGGCGGGACGATCGAGCGCGAGGTCCAGGCCGGCCGCTCGACCTTCTTCTGTCGCCGCTGCCAGAAATAGGCTTCAGGCCGCCGCGCCCAGGCCCGGCACCGGGCAGGTTCCGGCCGGCGGCAGGGTGCTGGTGACCGGCGGGTCCGGATAGTACTGCGTCGTCTGCTGCGCCGACTGGGCGGCCGCCGTGCCGAGCAGCAGCTCGATCAGCTTCAGGGACTCGTCCAGTCCCGAGGAGATGCCGCCGCCGGTCAGGCGGTTGCGGTCGAGGTGGAACCGGGGGGCGCCCGGCACGACGGTCACGCCATGATACTTGCCGAAGCAGTTCACGAACGCCCAGTGGGTGGTGATCTCGTAGCCGTCGAAGATCCCCGCCGCGGCCCCCAGCACCGCCCCTTCGCAGACCGAGCAGACGTATTTGGCGTCGACGCTCTTCTCGGCCAGGAAGTTCAGATAGGTCCGCTCCGGATCGTCGAGCTGCGCGGCCAGGGCGTCCGGAGCGCCGCCCGGCGTCCACAGCACGTCCCAGGCCGAGGCCTCGCAGAAGCCCTTGTCGATCTTCAGCTGCACGCCGTTCATCGTGGTGACGACCCCGGGCGTCGCCGCGATCAGCTCCACGTCCAGCTGAGCCCAATGGAACATCTCCATCGGCCCGGCCACATCCAGCAGGTTCACGCCCTGGTACACAGGAATGCCGATCAACATCGCCGCCCTCCCTCTGCGTCTTGGCGGCGCCGATCCTGCGCCCATCCGGCGACGATTGTAAGAATGCAATTTATGGGTGCGTGACGCGGCGGAGCGGTCGACGCTAACGAAGGGCCATGACCTCGAAACGCGCCCTCCTGTCGACCGTGCTGAGCCTGCTGGCGCTGGCTTCGGCGTCGCCGGCGACCGCGGAGCCGGCGACCTGGACGGTGAAGGACGCCGACTCCCGCATCCTGCTGTTCGGATCGGTGCATGTCCTGCCGCCGGAGCTGGCCTGGCGCCCGAAGGCGCTCGACGACGCGCTGGCCCAGGCCGACGATCTCTGGTTCGAGACCGACGTCGGCGGAGCCGGCGTGACCGAGTCCGGACTGCTGGCCCGGCGGCATGGAACCCGGCCCGCCGGCGCCGGCCTGCTCGCGACACTGTCGCCGGCCGGCCGCGCGCGGCTGGAGCGGGTATGCGCCCGCCTGGGCCTGGCGCCGGTCGCGCTGGACGGGCTGCGACCCTGGCTGGCCGAGGTGACCCTGAGCGTGGCGGCCCTGGCCGCCCAAGGCGCCGGCGTCGAGGCGGGCGTCGAACGGTCCCTGCTCGACGCGGCGCCCAGGGCCGAGCGGAAGATGCTGGAAAGCCCGACCGAACAGATCGCCTTCTTCGCCGACGCGCCCGAGGCCGACCAACTGGCCTCGCTGGAAGACACGCTTCGCCAGCTGGACGAGGATCCCGCCTTCTATGACCGGTTGATCCGAGCCTGGGTCGCCGGCGACCTGAAGACGATCGAGGCCTTGGGGCTCGAGCCGCTCAAGACGGCGTCGCCGGTTCTCTATCAGCGGCTGATCGTCGAACGGAACCGGCGCTGGGTGGCGGCGATCCGCAAGCGCCTGGCCGGCGCGGGCGAAACGGTGATCGTGGTGGGGGCCGGCCATCTGGTCGGTCCGGACGGCGTGCCGGCCCTGCTTCGCGCCCAGGGGATCGAGGTCGAGGGACCCCAATAGGTCAGAACAGCGCTTGAGCCGAAGCGGCGGCGGAGGCACAAACCCGCCATGGCTTACCAGACCCTGATCGTCGAGACGCCGGATACGGGCGTCACCCTCGTCCGCCTGAACCGGCCCGAGGCCCTCAACGCCCTCAACAGCCAGCTCCTGGGCGAGCTCGGCCAGGTCCTCGACGCCGCCGCCGCGGACGAGACCGTGCGGGTGATCGTCCTGACCGGCTCGGAGAAGGCCTTCGCCGCCGGCGCCGACATCAAGGAGATGTCGGACAAGTCCTACGCCCAGATGATGACCAGCGACTTCTTCACCGCCGCCGCGCGCAAGGTGGAGCAGTTCCGCAAGCCGATCATCGCGGCCGTCAGCGGCTACGCCCTGGGCGGCGGCTGCGAGCTGGCCATGATGTGCGACTTCATCATCGCCTCGGACACCGCCAAGTTCGGCCAGCCGGAAATCAATCTGGGCGTCGCGCCCGGTATCGGCGGCACCCAGCGCCTGACCCGGTTCGTCGGCAAGTCCAAGGCGATGGACATGATCCTGACCGCCCGGATGATGGACGCCGCCGAGGCCGAGCGCTCCGGCCTGGTCTCGCGCGTGGTCCCCAAGGACAAGCTCCTGGACGAGGCCCTGGACGCGGCCCGCAAGATCGCCGGCCATTCGCCCCTCGCGGTGCTGATGAACAAGGAACTGGTCGAAGCGGCTTACGAGACCACCCTGACCACCGGCGTGGCCCTTGAGCGCCGCCTGTTCCACAGCCTGTTCGCCTTCGACGACCAGAAGGAAGGCATGGCCGCCTTCGTCGACAAGCGGAAGCCGGACTTCAAGGGCCGCTGACCGCCGCCTTCACCGGCCGTTCGTCTTTGCGCGCCGATAACGGAGCGTTCGAAGACGTTCGGTTTCGGTGCTCATGGTTCGTGTCGTTCTGGGTCTGCTGCTGTCGATGGCCGCCACCGCGGCCCTCGCCGATCCCTGCCAGGCGATCCCAGACAAGGGACCCAAGCCGAGCTGGGCCAGGCCCGGCTATGTCGTGACGGGTCCGGTGCGCTACGTCGGCGACGGCGACAGCCTGTGCGTCGGCCGGACGGCCGATCCGCGCAGTTGGGTCGAGATCCGGCTGGCCGATTTCTACGCCCCCGAGTTGCGCGAGCCCGGGGGCGCCCGGGCCAAGGCGACGCTGGAGCGGGTCACCGCGGGACGCGCCCTGACCTGCACGGCGGTGCGCGGCGACAACGGGCGGGTGGTCAGCTACGACCGGCTGATCGCCGTCTGCCGACTGGGCGACCGGGCCCTGGCCGAGGCCCTGCGGCGCGAGGGCGTCTCCGAGGGCGGCCGCGGCCTCAGGGGGCGCTGAGCAGCGGCGCGGCTTCCTCGCCCGCCAGCCATTTCGCCAGATGAACCGCCGCCGCCTCGCCCGCGCCGTCGGTCACGATCATGTGGGCGGGGGCGCCTCTGACCTGCAGCTTCCAGCGGTTCTGCAGCCGGGCGAAGCCGAGACGCTGCAGCCGATCGGTGAGCTTGGGCTCGGCCGTGACCAGGATCAGGCCGCCGCCGGCTTCGGCCCGCTCCAACAGGCCTTTGGGCGAGAGACCTTCCAGGCGGTAGGCCTTCGCGTCTCGAGCGGCGAGCGCGCGCGCCAGGTTCGACGTCAGATCGGGGTCGCAGACGACGGTCACCGGTCCCCCGGACAGGCCGCAGCCGCTCAGCGCCAATGCGGAGAAAACGAAGACTCTGCGATCCATCGGCGTTGCTTATGACGGATCGCGTCATCTTCGGCCAGACTCGGCCAGAGTCGCATTGACCGACCCCCAGCCTTCCTGTATTTGGCCGCCCTTCGATTTATTCGGCGTACGCGGATGTCGCGCGCGCCCTGTCCGTTTGAGGTCCGAGCCCCATGGCTAACAATCCCGGCGCCAAGAAGGCGATCCGTAAGATCGAGCGCCGCACCGAGGTCAACAAGGCCCGTCGTTCGCGCGTGCGCACCTTCCTCCGCAAGTTCGAGGAAGCCCTGGCGTCCGGCGACGCCGCCGCCGCCAAGGCCGCCTTCATCACCGCCCAGTCGGAGCTGATGCGCGCCGTGTCCAAGGGCGTGGTCCACAAGAACACCGGCTCGCGCAAGGTTTCGCGCCTGAACGCCCAGTTGAAGAAGCTGTCGGCGGCCTAAGGGGTTCTCCCGGGAGCGGACGGTTAATTCGCCCGCTTTGCCTGAAAATTCAGCAGGTTGATCAGCCGGTCGGCGACATTCTCGCCGGCCGGTTTTTTCGCGTCCACAGTTCCCGCATGCGGCGAAATCACTCAGCCATCTGACCCCTGAAACGCGGATTCCCTTGCCGGGCGAGGGGCAACTCCGAGTCAACAGAAATATCCGTGCCGAGACTCTAATTTCACGTTTGACCCACCGTTTTTGGGCCACCTATTGTGAGCGCCCTAACGCGATAGTTCATCTCCATTTTGGGCATGAGGAAGGCGACGGCGGGCGCAGTGCATCCGCTGAATAAGACCCTGTTTGCGTTGGATTTTTCGGCTTCGCGGCCGTGGGGAGGGGGAGCTCCATTCGCGAGGAACACTTGGTTTTGGGCGGGCTGAAACTATGACTTCGATGGGCGGGCAAATGCCTTCGCAAACTCCGGCAGGCGCTGTGTGGACGAAAGCCTGCTTGGCGCTTCGCAGCGAGCTGGGCGAGGCGGCCTTCGGCTCCTGGCTGGCGCAGGCCTCTCTGCGCGAAGTCGGCGGCCAGCTGGTGCTCGTCACCCCGACCGGCGTCGCGCGCGATTGGATCCGCCGCAACGCCTGGCGTCGGATCGGCGAACTGTGGGCTCAGCACGACCCCGAGGGTCGCAGCCTGGACCTGAAGTCCCGCATGGAGTTCGAGTCCGAGACCGGCGGCATGGACATCATCGCCGAGGCGATCGAGGTCATGGATCCCGTCTCGACCGACGCCCCCGCCATCGCTCCGACGCCCCCGACCCGGCCGTCCCGCACCGCGGGCCTGCAGGAGCGCTTCACCTTCGACAGCTTCGTGCCGGGCCCGGCCAACGAGTTCGCCCACGCCGTGGCGCGCCGCGTGGCGAGCTGGGCCGACGGCCATTTCAACCCGGTCGTGTTCCACAGCCCCTACGGCTTCGGCAAGACCCACCTGCTGAACGCCCTGGCCTGGGAGGCCATGCGCGCCGCGCCGGAGAAGCGGGTCGTCTACCTGACCGCCGAACGCTTCCTGTCGACCTTCGTCCGCGCGGTGATGGATCGCCAGACCGCCCTGTTCAAGGACGAGCTGCGCGCGGCCGACCTGCTGCTGATCGACGACGTGCACTTCGTGGCCGGCAAGCAGTCGACCCAGGAAGAGCTGTTCCACACCCTGACCGCCCTGATGGAAGATGGCCGCCGCGTGGTGTTCTCGGCCGACCGCCCGCCGGCGGCGATCACCGAGATGGACGCTCGTCTGCGCAGCCACCTGTCGGCCGGCCTGGTCTGCGGCATCGAGCCCGCCGACCGCGGCCTGCGTATGGGCATTCTGGAGCGCAAGCTGGCCTCGCTGGGCCGCCAGGGCGGCTTCATCGCCCAGGCCCGCCCCGACGTGCTGCAGTTCCTGGCCGATCGCTTCACCGACAGCGTCCGCGAACTGGAAGGCGCGCTGAACACCCTGGTCGCCCGCATGGGCGGCGAGGTCGGCGCCCTGACGCTGGACGAGGCGCAGAACATCCTGCGTCCGCACCTGCGCGGCGCCGAGAAGCGCATCACCATCGACGACATCCAGAAGGCCACCGCCGAGCACTTCGGCCTGCGCCAGGCGGACCTGATCTCCGAGCGCCGCAACCGCTCGGTGGCCCGCCCGCGCCAGGCGGCGATGTGGCTGGCCAAGCAGCTGACCACCCGGTCGCTGCCGGACATCGGCCGCCGCTTCGGCGGTCGCGACCACACCACCGTCCTGCACGCCGTGCGCCGCATCGAGGCCCTGAAGGCCGAGGACGCCCAGCTCGCTCGCGACCTGGAAGCCCTGACCCGCAAGCTGCGCGGCTAATCGGCAGCTGCCCCTGAGGCGCCTGTTCACGGAGCAGGCGCCGGGACGCCGGACACTGCAACGCGCATTGCGCCCGGCCCTGTTGCGTCGCACATAGGGGGCCGTCATGCCCCCTCGCCTACGCCCGACCCGCCTGGAACACGTCGTCGACGGCCACGCCCTGCGCGCCCGTCTCTCCGCCGCCGCCCTGGACGCCATCGGCGACGAGGTCGAGCAGCGCAAACAGGCGCTCGAGATCCTGAAGGCCGCCCTGTTCCGGGGCCGCATGATCGCCAAGGAGCGGCTGGAGAACGGCGCCGGCGGCGTCGAGACCGCCCGTCTGCTCAGCGGCGTCACCGACGAGGTGATCACCGCCCTCTACGACTTCACCACCGTCCATATGTTCCGCGCCCGCAACCCGACCGAGGGCGAGCGGCTGACGCTGATGGCGGTGGGCGGCTACGGCCGGGCGGTGCTGTCGCCCTACAGCGACATCGACCTGCTGTTCCTGCGTCCCTACAAGCAGACGGCCCACACCGAGAGCGTGATCGAGTTCATGCTCTATGCGCTGTGGGACCTGGGCTTCAAGGTCGGCCACGCCTCGCGCACGGTCGAGGAGTGCATCAAGCTCTCCCGCGAGGACTTCACCATCCGCACCTCGATCCTCGAAGCGCGGCGGCTGACCGGCGACGAGGCCCTGGCGGACGAGCTGAAGCGCCGCTTCCGCGCCGAGGTGGTCAAGGGCACGGGCGCGGAGTTCGTCGCCGCCAAGCTGAAGGAGCGCGACGACCGCCACGGCCGGGCCGACGCCAGCCGCTACATGGTCGAGCCCAACGTCAAGGAGGGCAAGGGCGCCCTGCGCGACCTGCACACCCTGGTCTGGATCGCCGAGTACCTGCACCCGGTCGAGAACCCGACCGAGGTCTTCACCCTGGGCTATTTCGACCGCCGCGAGGTGGCGGTGTTCGTGCGGGCGTTCGACTTCCTTCACGCCGTCCGCGCCCACCTGCATTTCGCCACCGGCCGGCCGGAGGAACGGCTGACCTTCGACCTGCAGCCGGAGATCGCCCGGCGCATGGGCTATGGCGACCGCGCCGACAACCCGGCTGTCGAGCGCTTCATGCGGCGCTACTTCCTGATCGCGCGCGAGGTTGGGGCCCTGACCCGAACCTTCTCGGCCAAGCTGGAGACCGAACATCTCAAGGCCCACCCCAAGGGCCTGTCACGGTTCCTGCCCGGTCGCGGCGGCCCCAAGCGCAAGCCGCTCGACGTCGCCGGTTTCCACGAGGAGGGCGGCCGCCTGAACATCGCCGGACCGGAGGTGTTCGAGCGCGACCCCGTCGACCTGATCCGCATCTTCCGGATCGCCGACCAGCGCGACCTGGACCTGCACCCGGACGCCTTCACGGCGGTCACGCGGAACCTGGGGCTGATCACCTCGAAGGTGAGGCGCGATCCGCAGGCGGCCAAGGCCTTCCTGGACATCCTGGCGCGCGGCCGCCGCACCTACCGCACGCTGACGCTGATGAACGAGTCCGGCGTGCTGGGCCGCTTCGTGCCGGAGTTCGGCCGGGTGGTCTGCCAGATGCAGTTCAACATGTACCACTCGTTCACGGTCGACGAGCACACGCTGCGGGCCGTGGGGGTGATCGCCGACATCGCCGACGGCCGGCTGTCGGAGGACCATCCGCTGTCGGTCTCGATCATGCCGCTGATCGACGACCGCGAGAGCCTGTTTCTGGCCATGCTGCTGCACGACACCGGCAAGGGCGGGGCCGGCGGCCAGGAGAAGGCCGGCGCCCGCGCCGCGCGCTCGGCCTGCGAGCGCCTGGGGCTGGACCGCGGCAAGATCGAGCTGATCGCCTGGCTGGTCGAGCATCATCTGGTGATGAGCGACTACGCACAGAAGCGCGACGTGACCGACCCGGCCACCGTCGCCGCATTCGCCGGCATCGTCGAGAATCCCGAGCGCCTGCGCCTGCTGCTGGTGCTGACCGTGGCCGACATCCGCGCCGTCGGCCCGGGCGTCTGGAACGGCTGGAAGGGCCAGCTGATGCGCGAGCTGTACGCCGCCACCGAGGCGGTGTTCCGCGGCGGCCGCGGCAGCGACCCCGCCGCCAGCGCCCGCCGCCACCAGTCCTCGATCGCCGCCGAGGCGCGCACGACCCTGATCGCCGCCGATCCGGCCGCCAAGGGCTGGGCCGAGGCGATGGAGGACGCCTATTTCACCGCCTTCGGGCCCGAGGAGCTGTCGGCCCACGCCGCCCTCGCCCGTCGGGCGCAGATCCAGGGCGGGGCGGCGGCCGAGACCCGCATCCGTCCCGACCGCAACGCCGCCGAGATCGTGGTGGCCGCCAAGGACCGCCGCGGCCTGTTCGCCGACCTGGCGCTGGTCATTTCGGGCCTGGGCGGCAACGTCGTCGGAGCGCGGGTGTTCACCTCGGCCCAAGGCCAGGCGCTGGACGTCTTCCACGTCCAGGACGTCACCGGTTCGGCCATCGGCTGCGACAATCCGCGGATCCTGCGCCGCCTGGCCGACGCCCTGGAGGCGGCCGGACGGGGCGAGCCCGCCACCTTCGAGCCGCGCAAGGCGCCCGAACTGGGCCGCGCCGCCGCCTTCGCCATCTCGCCGACCGTGATGCTGGACAACGAGGCCAGCGAGGACGCCACCGTGATCGAAGCTTCTGGCCGCGACCGACCGGGCCTGCTGGAAGCGCTGGCGCGGGTTCTGTCCGACGCCGGCCTGTCGATCATCAGCGCCCATATCGACGGCTACGGCGAGCGAGCGGTCGACGCCTTCTATGTCCAGACCCAGGGCGGCGGAAAACTGGCCGACACACGCAAAGCCAATGGTCTGAAGAACACGCTGCTGGAAGTCCTCGAAGCCGAGGAGGGCCAGTCCGCCCGCGGCCGCCCCCGCCTGGAACGGGCGAGGGCCAGCGTGGCGCGGTAGCGCCGCCTTGACCCTCCGGCGGCCGGGGCGCACAAGCGGCGCTCGAACGTCGCGTCCAGAGCCGCCCCCCGCATGTCCGACAAGCCCAAGGGCGGCCTGATCCGCTCCTCGATGGTGTTCTCCGGCCTGACCCTGGTCAGCCGCGTGATGGGCTTGGCCCGCGACCTGTTCATCACCGCGCGCCTGGGCGCCAGCGCGACCCCGGCCGCCGACGCCTTCAACACCGCCCAATCGTTCCCGAACCTGTTCCGGCGCATCTTCGCCGAGGGCGCCTTCACCGCCGCCTTCGTGCCCGCCTATTCCAAGGTGCTGGCCAAGGAAGGCCAGGACGCCGCCGACAACCTGGCCACCGACGCCCTGGCCACCCTCGCCGCCGCGACCCTGGTGCTGACCGTCGTGGCCCAGCTGGCGATGCCGTGGCTGATGCTGGCGATCAATCCGGGCTTCGGCTACGCGACCGAGAAATACAAGCTGGCCGTGGTCCTGACCCAGATCAGCATGCCCTACCTGCCCTGCATGGCCATCGTGGCGCTGCTGTCGGGGGTGCTGAACGCCAAGGGACGGTTCGCTCTGTCGGCCGCCGCGCCGACCATCCTGAACGCCGGCATCCTGATCGCCGTGATCGTCCCGCGCGACGCCGTCGGCTCGGCCTACGCCGCCACCTGGGGCATCTTCGGCGCCGGCATCGCCCAGGCCGCCCTGCTGTGGTGGGGCGTGCGCAAGGCCGGCGCGAAGATCCGACCGACGGTCCCGAGGCTCACGCCCGAGATCAAGGCCCTGATCGCCACCGCTATCCCCGGCGCGATCGCCGCCAGCGTCACCCAGATCAACATCTTCGTCTCGGGCATCATCGCCAGCCAGGTGAACGGCGCCCGGACCTGGCTGTCGGTCGCCGACCGCTTCTACCAGCTGCCGCTCGGCCTGGTCGGGGTGGCCATCGGCGTCGCCCTGCTGCCGGCCCTGTCGCGGGCGATCGGCCTGGACGACAAGGAAGACGCCCAGAAGACCACTGACCAGGCGATCGTCTTCGCCATGGCCCTGACCCTGCCGGCGGCCGCCGCCCTGCTGGCCATCCCCCACTACCTGATCGACGGCCTGTTCCAGCGCGGCGAGTTTACAGCCTATGACGCCACGGAAACCGCCAAGGCCCTGTTCCACTACGGCTGGGGCACGCCGGCCTTCGTGCTGGCCCGGGTGCTGTCGCCGGTCTTCTTCGCCCGCTCGGACACCAAGGCGCCGATGCGCTTCGCCATCGTCTCGATGACCATCAACATCGTGCTGGGCGTGGCGCTGTTCCAGGTCATCGGTTTCGAGGGCATCGCGGCGGCGACCGCCTTCGCCTCGTGGGTCAATGTCGGCCAGATGGCCTGGACCCTGCACCGGCGCGGCGACTACAGCCCGTCCAAGGCGGCCTGGGGCAAGCTGGTTCGGGTCCTGATCGCCAGCCTGCTGCTGGGCCTCCTGCTTTTCGGCGCCCAGTGGCTGCGTCCGATGCTCGAGGCGCCGCTCGCCGGGTTCCGCTTCGCCGGCCTGGGCCCCAAGGAGATCACCATCCTGGCGGTCTGCCTGGTCGGCGCCGCGCTGTACCCGGCGCTGCTGTTCCTCTCGGGAGGCGTAACGGTCGCGGAGGCGAAAGCCGCTCTGCGCCGGCGCGCCGGGACCAGCGACGCCCCCACGCCCGACACCCTGTAGACGGCTTGCCCTGATCGGCGCGGCGCCGTATCGAGCCTGCATGGTCTTCGCGGCTCATACCCCGCGCCGATGGCGCAGCGTCTGACGCTTCCTCGCCGACCCTCGCGCGGGCCGTGTCCGCGCGCCTGACAGACCTGTACCCAAAGAAGACCGATCCATGACCGATCAAGCTCCCGTCCCATACGCCGGTCCCGTCCGCGTGCTCTCCGGCATCCAGGCCTCCGGCGCCCTGCACCTGGGCAACTACCTGGGCGCCCTGAAGCGGTTCGCCGCCGTCCAGGACCAGAAGCCGTTCATCTTCGTCGCCGACATGCATGCGATCACGGTGTGGCAGGATCCGAAGGTCCTGGCCGCCCAGACGCGAGAGATCGCCGCCGCCTACCTGGCCTCGGGCCTGGATCCGGCCAAGGCGACCATCTTCCCGCAGTCGGCCGTGCCCGCGCACGCCGAACTGGCCTGGATCTTCAACTGCGTCGCCCGGCTCGGCTGGCTCGACCGGATGACCCAGTTCAAGGAAAAGAGCGGCAAGCACAAGGAGCGCAGCTCGGTGGGCCTCTACACCTATCCGGTGCTCCAGGCGGCCGACATCCTGCTGTACAAGGCCACCCACGTGCCGGTGGGCGAGGACCAGAAGCAGCACCTCGAACTGACCCGCGACATCGCCCAGAAGTTCAACAACGACTACGATGCGCCGGGCTTCTTCCCCCTGACCGAACCGGTCATCGAGGGGCCGGCCACGCGGGTGATGAGCCTGCGCGACGGCTCGGCGAAGATGAGCAAGTCGGACCCGTCGGACCAGTCCCGGATCAACCTGCTCGACGACGCCGACGCGATCGCCAGCAAGATCCGCAAGTCGCGCACCGATCCCGAGCCGCTGCCGGAAACGGAAGAAGGCCTGCAGGGCCGCGCCGAGGCGTCCAACCTGGTGGCCATCTACGCCGCCCTGGCGGACATCTCGAAGGCGGACGTGATCGCCCAGTTCGGCGGCCAGGGCTTCGGCGCCTTCAAGCCGGCGCTGGCCGAGCTGGCGGTCGAGAAGATGGCGCCGATCACGGCCGAGATGCGCCGCCTGATGAACGATCCGGCCGAGGTCGACCGCGTCCTCAAGGCCGGCGCCGAGCGGGCCCGCGAAATCGGCGACCAGACGGTGGCCGAGGTGAAGAAGCTGGTCGGCTTCCTGCCGCTCTAACTCTCCTTCTCCCGGAGGGAGAAGGAGGGGCCCGCGCTCCGTAGGAGCCGTGGGAGGATGAGGGATTAGGAACGCCCTACCCCCTCACCCTCCCATGCTGCGCATGGGCCCCTCCCTCTCCCCATGGGAGAGGTGTAGGCTCCCCGTCATGAGCGTTCGCAAGTTCCTCGTCATCGCCGACGATAGCGCCGAGTTCCAGGCGGCCCTGCGCTATGCCTGTCGTCGCGCCCGATCGACCGGCGGGCACGTCGCCTTGCTGCGGGTGATCGAACCGGCCGTGTTCGAGCACTGGTCGGGCGTGCGCGAGGAGATGGAGCGCCAGGAACGCGCCGAGGCCGAAGCCCTGCTGCAGAAGCTCGCCGAACAGGTGATGCAGGAGACCGGCCAACCGCCGGAGTTCCTGATCAAACACGCCGAGAACACCAAGTCGGCGATCCGCTCGGTGGTGGCCAACGACCCCAACATCAAGATCCTGGTCCTGGCCGCCTCCGCCGGGGGCAAGGGACCCGGGCCGCTGGTCTCCTCGATCGCCAAGGACGGCGTGAACTGGGGCGCCCGCAAGCTGCCCGTCACCGTGGTGCCCGGCGACCTGACCGACGAAGAGATCGCCGACCTCGCCTAGCCCGCCGTGTGTCCCGGCGAAGGCCGGGACCCAGGTCGTAGAGCTGCGTCTCGACGCAAGATCGCTCGGTGCTGAGCTTGAAGCTGGATCCCGGCCTTCGCCGGGACGGGCGGAGATTGACGGCCGAGCCTGGCGAACAGGTGACGCCCTGCCTAACTAGCCAGGCATGAAGGACGCCGCCCCCTCCGCCCTCGACCCGCAGTTCCCACCCTATCTGCGCGACTGGCGCCTGAGCCAGGACGGCGCGCCGATCGTGACGCACAGCAGCCTGCTGCTGCCGGTGCGGACGGAAGGCGGCGCGCCGGCCATGATCAAGCTGCCCCACGAGATCGAGGAAAAGCGGGGGGCGGCCGTCATGGTCTGGTGGGAAGGCGATGGCGCGGCCGCTGTCCTGGCCCACGGCCCCGAAGGCGCGCTGCTGATGGAGCGGGCCACCGGTCCGCGATCGCTCGCCGACATGGCCGCCAGCGAGCAGGACGACGAAGCGACCCGCATCCTCTGCGCCGGACTGGCCAAGCTGCACGGTCATGGCGACCATCGTGCGCCGCCCAAGTCCGTCGTCCCGCTGGCTGCCTGGTTCCGCGAGCTGCCGCCGATGGCGCAGGCGCGCGGCGGCCTGCTGGCCGAGGCGGCGGACACGGCGCTGGAGCTGCTCTCCACGGCGCGCGACGAGGCCGTCCTGCACGGCGACATGCACCACGAGAACCTGCTCGACTTCGAGGAGCGCGGCTGGTTGGCCATTGACCCCAAGGGCCTGTGGGGCGAGCGGACCTTCGACTACGCCAACCTGTTCCGTGACCCGACGCCGGAGACCGCCCTGGCGCCCGGCGTGTTCGAGCGTCGGCTGGAGGTGGTGACCGAAGCCGCCGGCCTGGATCGCGAGCGGCTCCTGAAGTGGATCTTCGCCTACGCGGCCCTGTCCGCCGCCTGGATCTACGGCGACGGCGAGGACAGTGATCCCGAGCAGCTGAACCTGGACCTGTCGGTCATGCGGCTGGCCAGGAAAGCGCTGGGCAAAGCCTAGAGCAACCCCTTCAGCCGGTAGAGCGCCTCCATGGCCTCGCGGGGGCTCATGCCATCGGGCTCCATGCCCTTCAGGGCTTCCTCGACCGGACTCGGGCCGGAACGGCCGGTCGGAGCCGGAGCGGCGGACGCGAACAGAGGCAAGCCTTCGAGCCTGGCGGGCGACTCCGCCTCGCTCTCCAATCGCTCGAGCACCTGGCGAGCGCGGGCGACGACGGCCGGCGGCACGCCCGCCAGCTTGGCCACCTGGACGCCGTAGCTGCGGTCGGCCGGTCCGGGGCCCGCCTCATGCAGGAAGACCAGGTCGCCGTTCCATTCCTTGGCCCGCAGGGACAGGTTGGAGACGCCCGGCAGGCGTTCCTCCAGCGTGGCCAGCTCGTGGTAGTGGGTCGCGAACAGCGCGCGGCTACGGTTCACGCCGTGCAAGGCCTCGGCGCAGGCCCAGGCGATGGCCAGGCCGTCCCAGGTGGCCGTGCCGCGGCCGATCTCGTCCAGGATCACGAAGCTGCGCGGCGTCGCCTGGGTCAGGATGGCGGCGGTCTCGACCATCTCGGCCATGAAGGTCGAGCGGCCGCGCGCCAGGTCGTCGCCGGCGCCGACGCGGCTGAACAGACGGTCGACCACGCCGAGCCGCAGCGAGCGGGCGGGCACGAAGCATCCGGCCTGGGCCATCACGGCCAGGATCGCGTTCTGGCGCAGGAAGGTCGACTTACCGGCCATGTTCGGTCCGGTGACGATCGACAGGCGGGCGTAGCCCTCGGCCGCGCCGTCCAGGGCGCAGTCGTTGGGCGTGAAGGGATCGCCGGCGCGCTTCACCGCCGCCTCGACCACCGGGTGACGGGCGCCGACGGCCTCGAAACAGAAGGACCGGTCGACGCTCGGACGCACCGCGCTCTGGTCCTCGGCCCATTCAGCCAGGGCGCTGTCGACGTCGAGCGTGGCCAGGCCGCGGGCGGCGGCCTGGATCGGGGCGGCCAGGGCGCAGGCGGCCTCGCGCCAAGCCTCGAAGGTCGCCATCTCGATCGCCAGGGCCCGCTCGCCCGCCTGGGCGATCCGAGCATCCAGGTCGGCCAGTTCGACGGTGGTGAACCGCACCTGATTGGCCAGGGTCTGGCGATGGATGAAGGTCGCGTTCAGCGGCGGCTGGAACAGCGGATCGGCCTTGCCCGCCGTGGTCTCGACGAAATAGCCGAGCACCGCGTTGTGCTTGATCTTCAGCGGCACGCCGCTCTCGGCGACCAGCCGGCTCTCCAGCTCGACGATCACCCGGCGGCTGTCGTCCCGCAGGGCCCGGGCCTGGTCGAGTTCGGGCCGCACGCCGGGCGCGACATAGCCGCCGTCACGGGGCTGGTTGGGCAGATCGGCGCCCAGGCCCATCTCGAGTTCAGCCAGCAGGCCTGACAGCTCGACCGAGAGCGAGGGGTTGGCGGCGCCGAGCGCCTGTTCGATCTCGCCCGGCGGCGGGGCCAACTGGGCGCCCTCCTCGACCACCAGGGCCGACAGGGCCTCGCCGGTGCGCAGTCCGTCGCGGAGCGTGCCCAGATCGCGCGGACCGCCGCGCCCCAGGGCCAGGCGCGACAGGGCCCGCGCCAGGTCGCCGGACTTGCGCAGGCTGTCCCGCAGCCGCTCGCGCAGACGGCGGCGGTCGAGCATCCACTGCACGGCGTCCAGCCGCTGATCGATGGCGGCGGGGTCCAGCAGCGGTCGCGCCAGGCGGGCGGCCAGCATCCGCGAACCGGGCGCGGTCACACAGCGGTCGATGCAGCCCAGCAGCGACCCGTCGCGCTGGCCCGACAGCGTCCGCTCGATCTCCAGGCTGGCGCGGGTGGCCGGATCGATGGCCATCACGTCGGCCTCGCCCGCCCGGCGCGGCGGCGACAGCACCGGCAGCTTGCCGGCCTGGGTGGTCTCCAAGTGGGCGGCGATCAGACCCAGGGCTGAGATCTCGGCGCCCGCCAGGCCGCCGAACCCGTCCAGGGTCTCGACGCCATAGAGCCGCTTCAGGCGGGCTTCGGAGGCCGAGGGCTCGGCCAGGGCCTGGGCCATCGGCTGGACCAGTCCGCCGGCGGTCTTGAGGGCCAGGTTCACCGTCTCGTCGGCGAACAGCCGGTCGGGAACCAGGACCTCCGACGGCTGCAGCGCCGCCAGGGCCGCGCCCAGGCTGGACGGCGCGACCAGCAGGCTCTCGACCTCGCCGGTGCTGAGCTCGACGCTGGCCACCGCCGCCTGGCCCGCGCGCAGGGCGACGGCCGCCAGCCGGTTCGCGCCGCGGGCGTCGAGCAGGCCTTCCTCGGTCAGGGTGCCGGGCGTGACGACGCGGACGATGTCCCGCGCCACGATCGACTTGGAGCCGCGCTTCTTGGCCTCGGCGGGGCTCTCGATCTGCTCGCAGACGGCGACCTTGAAGCCGGCGCGGATCAGCTTGGCCAGATAGGCCTCCGCCGCGTGCACCGGCACGCCGGCCATCGGGATCGGCTGACCGTTGTGGGTGCCGCGATGGGTCTGCGAGATGCCCAGCGCCGCCGCCGCGCGGATCGCGTCGTCGAAGAACAGCTCGTAGAAGTCGCCCATGCGGAAGAACACCAGCGCGTCCGGCTGGCGCGACTTGGCGTCGAAATACTGCTGCATGACCGGCGTCGCGCCGGTCGGATCGAGCTGGGCCGCGGAGGGGGAGGCGTGGGCGTTCATCGTCGCCGAACCTAGCGGCGTTCGCGGGGGTCGTTAAGGGTTTCGAGCGCCATTGCCGCGAACCGGAACGCCGGTCAGCATGCCGGACGACCAAGGGGGGCCGAATGTCCGGACCCCACGGCAAGCTTCAGCCGATCACGGTGTATCTGGACGTGGAGTGGGCGTTCCACGTCGCGATCCTCGCGGCCGTCATCCTCACGGCTATCGGGGCGTGGCTGTGGTGGAGACGCCGCCGGCGCTAGGGCCGATCAACATTCGTGGAAGCGTGCGGAAATTTACCCGAACGCCCTCGCGAAAGCGGGGGCCCAAGCCGACCATGCCGCTTCACCGCCGATGGCCGACCGGAATCTCAGCTTGGGTTCCCGCCTTCGCGGGAACACTCGGAGGAAAACAGGCCACACCGCTCGAATGTCGATACGACGCTAGACCTGTCCCGTCACGTCGTCCCAGAACCGGCGCGCCTTGCCCATGAAGCCGCTGGCCTGCGGATGCTGCTGATCGCCGCACAGTTCGGCCAGCTCGCGCATCAGCTCCTTCTGGCGGGCGTTCAGCCGGGTCGGGGTCTCGACGAACACCTCGACGATCAGGTCGCCGCGCTCGCGCGAGCGCAGGGACGGCATGCCGCGCCCCTTCAGGCGGATGGTCTTGCCGGTCTGGGCGCCCTCGGGGATCGTCACCTTGATCCGGCATTCGCCGTCGCAGTTGTCGCCGCCCCGCAGGCACGGCGCCTCGATCTCGCCGCCCAGGGCCGCGACCGACATCGGCACCGGCACGGTGCACAGCAGGTCCAGGCCGTCGCGCTCGAACAGGTCGTGCGGGGCCACGGACAGGAAGATGTAGAGATCGCCGCGCGGACCGCCGCGCTGTCCGGCGTCGCCCTCGCCCGCCAGGCGGATGCGGGCGCCGTCGTCCACGCCGGCCGGGATGCGGACCGACAGGATGCGGTCCTTCCGGATCTGGCCATGGCCGTGGCAGCTGGCGCACGGGTCGAGGATCAGCTTGCCCGCTCCGCCGCAGCGCGAGCAGGTGCGTTCGATGGCGAAGAAGCCCTGGGCCGCGCGGACCCGGCCGGCGCCGCCGCAGGTTCCGCAGACGGTCGGCGTGGTGCCGGGCTTGGCGCCGGAGCCCTCGCAGGGCTCGCAGGTGATCGAGGCCGGGACGGTGATCTCGACCTCGGCGCCGGCATAGGCCTGCTCCAGGGAGATCTCCAGGTCGTAGCGCAGGTCCGCGCCGCGGGCCGGGCCGCTGTTCTGGCGGCGGCGGCCGCCGCCGAACATCTCGCCGAACGCGTCGCCGAAGACCTCGTTGAAGATGTCATGGACGTCGGTGAAGCCCGCGCCGGGGCCGCCGCCGTTCATGCCGTTGACGCCGGCGTGGCCGAAGCGGTCGTAGGCCGCGCGCTTCTGCGGATCGGAGAGGACCGAATAGGCCTCGTTGACCTCCTTGAAGCGCCCCTCGGCGTCGCCGCAGCCGCCGTTGCGGTCGGGATGGTGCTCCATCGCCTTCTTGCGGAAGGCGCTCTTCAGGGCTGCGTCGTCGCAACCCTTCTCGACGCCCAGAATGTCGTAATAGTCACGCATCGGCCGGGATCAGCAAAAACCGCATGTTGGTTGAGGTGGTGTGACGCCCGCGGGCCTGCAAGTCCGGCGCCGAGCCGGAAGCAGCAGGAAGCGGGACGTCCGCCATGACGGAAAGAGCGGCGACGCCGGCCTCGGGTCGGTGCTTCACCTGAAGGAGGCCGGTCGTCGCCATCGCGGGGATCAGGACGACTTCTTGGCGTCGTCGTCGCTGACTTCCTCGAACTCGGCGTCCACGACGCCGTCGTCCTGAGGCTGCTGCTGGGCGGCGCCGTCGCCGGCCTCGCCGCCCTGCTGGGCCTTGTACATGGCCTCGCCCAGCTTCATCGAAGCCTGGACCAGGGTCTGGGTCTTGTTGGCGATCGCCTCGGCGTCGCCGCCGTCGAGCGAACCCTTCAGGTCCGCCAGCGCCGTCTCGATGGCGCCCTTTTCTTCAGCCGAGACCTTGTCGCCGTGCTCGGCCAGGGCCTTCTCGGTCGAGTGGATGACGCCGTCGGCCTGGTTGCGGGCCTCGACGCCGGCCTTGCGCTTCTCATCCTCAGCGCGGTTCGACTCGGCTTCCTTGACCATCTTGTCGATGTCCGCGTCGCTGAGGCCGCCGTTGGCCTGGATGCGGATCGACTGTTCCTTGTTGGTCGCCTTGTCCTTGGCCGTCACATGCACGATGCCGTTGGCGTCGATGTCGAAGATGACCTCGATCTGCGGCACGCCGCGCGGCGCCGGCGGAATGCCGACCAGGTCGAACTGGCCCAGCATCTTGTTGTCGGCGGCCATCGGACGCTCGCCCTGGAAGACCCGGATCGTCACGGCCGACTGGTTGTCGTCGGCGGTCGAGAAGGTCTGGCTCTTCTTGGTCGGGATGGTGGTGTTGCGCTCGATCAGCGGCGTGAACACGCCGCCCAGGGTCTCGATGCCGAGCGTCAGCGGGGTGACGTCCAGCAGCAGCACGTCCTTGACGTCGCCCTGCAGCACGCCGGCCTGGACGGCGGCGCCCAGCGCCACGACCTCGTCCGGGTTCACGCCCTTGTGCGGCTCACGGCCGAAGAACTCCTTCACCGCGTCCACGACCTTGGGCATGCGGGTCATGCCGCCGACCAGGATCACCTCGTCGATGTCGGTCTTCTTCAGGCCGGCGTCCTTCAGCGCCTGCTCGCACGGGCCGATCGTCTTGGCGATCAGGTCCTCGACCAGGGCCTCCAGCTTGGCGCGCGACAGCTTGATGTTCAGGTGCAGCGGGCCCGACGCGTTCATGCTGATGAACGGCAGGTTCACTTCGTACTGGGCGGTGGTCGACAGCTCCTTCTTGGCCTTTTCGGCCTCTTCCTTCAGGCGCTGAAGGGCGAGCTTGTCGTTGCGCAGGTCGGTGCCGGTTTCCTTCTTGAACTCATCGGCCAGGTAGTCGACCACGCGAAGGTCGAAGTCCTCGCCGCCGAGGAAGGTGTCGCCGTTCGTGGCCTTCACCTCGAACACGCCGTCGCCGATCTCCAGGATCGAGACGTCGAAGGTGCCGCCGCCGAGGTCGTAGACGGCGATCTTCTTGCCGTCGTTCTTGTCCAGGCCGTAAGCCAGGGCCGCCGCGGTCGGCTCGTTGATGATGCGCAGGACTTCCAGGCCGGCGATCTTGCCGGCGTCCTTGGTCGCCTGACGCTGGGCGTCGTTGAAGTAGGCCGGAACCGTGATGACGGCCTTCTCGACCTTCTCGCCCAGGTGACGCTCGGCGTCTTCCTTGAGCTTCATCAGGATGAAGGCCGACACTTCCTGCGGGCTGTAGTCCTTGCCGTGGGCGCGCACCCAGGCGTCGCCGTTCGGGCCCTTCACGATGTCGTAGGGCACCATGTCCTTGTCCTTCGCCACCACCTCGTCGGTGTAGGAGCGGCCGATCAGGCGCTTGATGGCGAACAGGGTGTTGGCGGGATTCGTCACCGCCTGGCGCTTCGCGGGCTGGCCGACCAGCTTCTCGCCGTCGTCCAGGAAGGCCACGACCGACGGGGTCGTGCGCGCGCCTTCGGCGTTCTCGATCACCTTCGGGTTCTTGCCGTCCATGATGGCGACGCAAGAATTGGTCGTGCCGAGGTCGATGCCGATGATCTTGCTCATCTTGGGGTCTTTCTCGCTCCTTAGCCGGCGGACGGTGGTGACAAGGGCCTTCTAGAAGCGCCCCGGTTCTTCTCTTCCGTCCCCGTGAGATCCTTTGGGAGTGGGTCGCGGTCTCCGCTCGCCGGAAACCGTCATCAAGTCCGCCATATGGGAAGCAGCCCCCCTGCTGCAAGAGCAAAACCCCTAAGGGGCGGAGGGCTTTCACGCCGGACCGGGCCGCCTCGGGATCGCCGAACGCAGGATTCGACGCCGCGGGCGACGGCGCTCCCCAAAACGGGTTGCGTGCAAACCCTGTCCCGCTCCCGATTGACTGGTAGATTGACGATCATGGAAGTCGTTCCCGGATTCACCCTGTCGCCCGGCCGTCTGGACGCCAAGGCCCAGGCGGATTTGCTGAACGCGGTGCTGGAGGCGGCCCACGCCGCGCCGTTCCACCGTCAGGTCACGCCCGGCGGCAAGCCCATGAGCGTGGAGATGACGGGCCTCGGACCGCTGTCCTGGGTCACCGACGGCCGCGGCTATCGCTACGAGCCGCTCCACCCGCTGACCGGCGCGCCCTGGCCGGAGATGCCGGCGATCCTGCAGACGCTGTGGGCCGAGTTCGGCGACGCGCGGGTTCCCGCCGACGCCTGCCTGGTCAACCGCTACCGCGAGGGCGCGCGGATGAGCCTGCATCGCGACGAGGACGAGGCGGACTACGCCTTTCCGGTGCTGTCGATCTCGCTGGGCGACACAGCGGTGTTCCGGATCGGCGGGCTGCAGCGGAACGACCCCACGCGGTCCGTGCGGCTGGCCTCGGGAGACGTCTGCCGGCTCGCCGGCCCGGCGCGACTGGCCTACCATGGCGTCGACCGCATCCTGCCCGGATCGTCGCGGCTGGTCCCGGGCGGCGGCCGGATCAACCTGACCCTCCGACGGGCGCGGCCGGCCCCGCCCTTGGCTGGAGCTCCGACTGCGGATTAGGGTGCGTCAAAACGGCTCACCCGAGGAAACCGCCATGTTGAAGCTCACCCGGCCGGAGGGCAACGAACCCGGCGACCTGAACCTGTCCCGGCGGATGCTGGGCGGCCTGTTCTTCGCCGGCTACGCCGCCGCCGCGGTCTCGGCCGACGCCCAGCCGATCACGACCCCGGCGGACGGGCTGATCACCGAGACGGCGATGATCCCGACGGTCGACCGCGCGATCCCGGCCTACGTCGCCCGTCCGGACGCGCGGGGACGCTTCCCGGTGGTGCTGGTGGTGTCGGAGGTGTTCGGCGTCCACGAGTATATCCGCGACACCTGCCGGCGGCTGGCCCGGCTCGGCTATGTGGCGATCGCGCCGGACTTCTTCGTCCGTCACGGCGACCCCGCCCCGCTGACCGATTTCAACAAGATCCGCGACATCGTCTCGGCCGCGACCGAACAGGAGACGATGGGCGACATCCAGGCCACGATCAGCTGGCTCGGCGCCCAGCCGTTCGCCTACCGCGGCCGCACGGCGATCACCGGCTTCTGCTGGGGCGGCGCGGTGGTCTGGCTGGCCTGCTCGCGCTTCCGGGACTTCCGGTCCGGCGTCGCCTGGTACGGCCGCCTGGCGCGGCCGGCGGACGGCCAGTTCCTGTCTGAGGCCGACCGCCGCTGGCCGGTCGAGGAGGCGGGCTACCTCAAGGCGCCGGTCCTGGGCCTCTACGCCGGCCAGGACCAGGGCATCCCGCTCACCGACGTCGAGACCATGCGCAACAAGCTGCGCGAGTACCGCAAGAGCGACAGCGACATCATCGTCTATCCGCAATCGCAGCACGGCTTCCACGCCGACTACCGCGCCAGCTACGACGCGGCCGCCGCTCAGGACGCCTGGACCCGCATGCTGGAGCATTTCCAGCGGACCGGCGTGGGCCCGCGCCGCTGGTGAGTCGCCCTCCCGTCAGCCGACCCGCGCGGGGATCCGGACCGGCAGCTCCTCGTAGCCCTTCACGAAGCTGGAGTAGACCCGCCGGGGCTCGCCGACGACGTCGATCACCGGATAGCGCTTGAGGATCTCTTCCCAGACCACCCGCAGCTGCATCTCGGCCAGTCGGTTGCCCACGCAGCGGTGGATGCCGAAGCCGAACGACATGTGGTGGCGCGGCCGCTCGCGGTCGATGATGAATTCGTTCGGGCGGTCGATGACCTCGTCGTCGCGGTTTCCCGAGACGTACCACATGGCGACCTTCTCGCCCTTCCTGATGGTCTTGCCGTTCAGGACATAGTCCTCGAGCGCGGTCCGGCGCATGTAGGCCAGCGGCGTCTGGTAGCGGATGATCTCCGACACCATCGACGGGATCAGCGAGGGGTCGGCCCGAAGCTTGTCGTATTCCTTGGGGTTCTGGTTCAGGAACAGCAGGCCGCCGCTGAGCGAGTTGCGGGTGGTGTCATTGCCGCCGACGATCAGCAGGATCAGGTTCCCGAGGTACTCCATGCGGTCCATGTTCCGCGTGGATTCGCCATGGGCCAGCATCGAGATCAGGTCGTGCTTGGGCTCGGAATTCACCCGCTCGTTCCACAGCCGGGTGAAGTAGTCGACGCATTCGAACAGCTCCTCGCGACGCTGCTCCTCGGTCTCGATGATCCCGTTGCCGGGGATGGCGGTGGCCACGTCCGACCAGCGGGTCAGCTTGCGGCGGTCCTCCCAGGGGAAGTCGAACAGCGTCGCCAGCATCTGGGTGGTCAGCTCGATCGAAATCTTGTCGACCCAGTTGAAGGTCTCGCCGACCGGCAGGCTGTCGAGCAGGCCGGCGGCGCGCTCGCGGATGATCGGCTCCAGCTGCATCAGGCTGGCCGGGCTGACGATGGGCGACACCGTCTTGCGTTGCACGTCGTGCTTGGGCGGGTCCATGGCGATGAACATCGGCAGGACGAAGTCCTCGTCGAAGTTCCGCAGCGTGATGCCGCCCTTGAAGGCGTCGGACGAAAACACCTGATGGTTGGTGTCGACTTCCATGATGTCGTTGAACTTGGTGACGGACCAGTAGCCGCCCATCTCTTCGTCGACCTCGCACCAGTGGACGGGGTCTTCCTTCCGCAAGCGCTCGAAGTAAGGCCAGTGGGTGTCGGTGATCCACAGCTCCGGGTCGGCGACATGAATCTGCGAGAGCGGAATGGAGTATGCCCGTTCGCGGGCTTCCTTGTCCCTCTGGGCTCGGCCCAGTTCGAATGCGCCGTCGGCCATGGCGATCTCCCTTATCTTGTCATTGTTCACATGACGCCAGAAAATGACGCCGGTGTCACGACAAGAAGACGCGAAAACGCCCCGGAGGCTGAACCTCCGGGGCGTCCCGGTTGCAGCCCGTCCGGACTCTCCTAGGCGGCGTAGCGGCTGTCCGCCGGCGCGCGATGGATGACCTGGTCGGCGACCTTGAACTGGCGAACCATCACGCCGAGCTGCTCGGCCTCCTGGCGCATCGCGTGCGAGGCGGCGGTGGACTGCTCCACCATGGCGGCGTTCTGCTGGGTGATCTGGTCCATCCGGTTGACCGCGATGTTGACCTCCTTGAGGCCGTTCGACTGCTCGCGCACCGAGCCGCTGATCTGCGAGATCAGGCGGGTGACGTCCGCCACCCGGGTGACGATCCGCTCCAGCGCCTGGCCGGCCTCGCCGACCAGTCCGGCGCCGGTGTCGATCTGGCCGCTGGAGGAGGCGATCAGCGCCTTGATCTCCTTGGCCGCCTCGGCCGAGCGCTGGGCCAGGGCCCGCACTTCCTGGGCGACGACCGCGAAGCCCTTGCCGGCGTCGCCGGCCCGGGCCGCTTCCACGCCGGCGTTCAGCGCCAGCAGGTTGGTCTGGAAGGCGATCTCGTCGATGACGCCGGTGATCTGGCCGATCTGCTTGGACGAGGCTTCGATCTGGGCCATGGCGGCCACCGCGCGGCGGACGACGTCGCCGGATTCCCGGGCCGTCTCGCCGGTCTCGGCGACCATGCGGTCGGCCTCGACGGCGCCCTCGGCGGTGCGCGACACGGCGTCGGTGATCTCGTTGAGGGTGGTCGCCGTCTCCTGCAGGTTCGCGGCCTGGGTTTCGGTGCGGCGCGACAGGTCGTCGGCGGCGGCGCTGCTTTCGCCGGACGCCATCTCGATGCCGTTCGCCCGGGTGGCGATGACGCCCATGATCTCGGAGAGCTGGACGACGGTGGCGTTGAAGTCTGCGCGCAGCGTCTCGTAGGCCGGCGCGAACGGACGGTCGAGGCGGTAGGTCAGGTCGCCGCCGGTCAGGCGACGCAGGCCCTCGGCCAGGCCATCGACGACCTCGGCCTGCTCCTGGGCGCTGGCGGCGCGGGCCCGCTCCTGCTCGGCGCGGGCCGCCTCACGGTCGGACGCGGCCGCCTGTTCGTTCTCGTGGAGTTCGGCCAGCCGCAGCTGGTTGTCGCGGAAGACCACCAGCGACTTGACGATGGCGCCCAGTTCGTCGGCGCGTTTCAGGCCGTCCAGGCTCACCTGGTTGTCGCCGCCCGCGAGCCGCTCGGTGGCGCCAGCGATCTGGATGACGCCCTTGCGGATGGCCAGCACCAGGAAGACGGCCACCGAAGCCACCGTCAGCAGCGCCAGGACGACCAGCGCCGTCGCGATCGCGCCGATGGTCTCGGCGTCGGCCACCGACTTCTGCGCCCGCGCGACCGAGGCGGCGCGGCTGGAGTCCACAGCCTTGGCGAGGACCGCGTTCATCTGGACGTAGGCTTCCTCGAACGGCACCGTGAACTGCGCCGCCGTGGTGGCGTCGGCGTCGAGCATGCCGGTCACCAGCTCGACGGCGTCCTGGTAGGAGCTCAGCTCCTGCGACAGGGCCTGCAGCTGCTTCTTGTTCGCCGGGTCGACGGCGGCCTTGGCGGCGGCGTCGACGTCCTTGCGGATGTCGGTGATCTCGGCGGAGAGCTTGGAGGCGCGCTCCGGAATCTTGTCGGGCTCGATCTCGGCGAGCTTGCCCGTGGTCAGTCGGTAGAGTTCGCCGTGGGCGGCGGTAATCCGCTGGGAGATCGACGCCAGCTTCAGGGCTTCGGGAACGTCGCGTTCGACGACGTGCGTCAGGACGGTCCGCTGGCTGTGGTTCATCCACCAGGACCCGCCGGCGACCAGCGCCAGCGCGATCACGCCGATCAGCGGCGCCAGGCCGACCTTCACGGCCAATGGCGCGTCGTTCAACCTAGGCATACGCATCTGACTTTCCCCCGGCCCGATACTGAAAACACTGGACGGCCACCATTCGGACCGTCCGTAAGCTTGAGGTTAACGCCGCCGGCGGCGCCTGGCTGGGACGCCCCGGCGGCATGGCGATTATTCGCCCGGGAAACGCACCGGGACGCGGATGACGCCGGACTTGCCGCCCATCGGCAGGATCTCGGCGACGCACATGGCGGCCTTCTCGAAGCCGGGCGACGGCGCCTGGCTGGAGATGACCTTGCAGGCGCTCAGCTTGCCGTCGGCGGCGTTGCATTCGAGCGTGATGGTGGCGGCCTGACGAGTGTTGGCGTGCTTGGAGAGGCACGATTCCATCTTGGCCTGGAGATTGTTGGCGGCGGCCGGACCGGCCAGGGACAGCGCGGCCAGCAGGCCGGCGGCGAGGTAAGCGGGATATTTCATCCTAGAACGCCCCTTCTGAGCAATGAACTACGGGAACAACCTCTAGGGACGGGGAAGTTAAGCTCGCCCTTACAGGGAATAACTTTGTTCGCCGGGCGACGGATTTCATGCCGGACCTTGCCGGAGCGCCCGCGGGGGCTCATCTAGGAGGGGTCATGTTCATCCAGACCGAAGCCACGCCGAACCCCGAGGTTCTGAAGTTCCTGCCCGGCCGCGAGGTCCTGACCGAAGGCGCGCGCGAGTTCCGCGACGACGAGGAGGCGAACGCCTCGCCGCTGGCGCGGGCGCTGTTCGACCTGGGCGACGTGACGCGGGTGTTCTTCGGGCCGGACTTCCTGACCGTGACCAAGGCGGAAGGGACCGACTGGGCGCATCTGAAGGCGCCGATCCTGGCCGCGGTCATGGACCATTTCACTTCCGGCGCGCCGATCGTGACCGATGGCGCGGCCCAAGGCCACGACGATGTGGCCTACGAAGGCGAGACCGCCCAGATCGTCGAGGAGATCAAGGACCTGCTCGACACCCGCATCCGTCCGGCCGTGGCCCAGGACGGCGGCGACATCGTCTTCTCGCGCTTCGAGGCGGACACCGGCGTGGTCTACCTGCACATGCGCGGCGCCTGCTCGGGCTGCCCGTCGTCGTCGGCCACGCTGAAGGCCGGCGTCGAGAACATGCTTAAACACTACGTCCCGGAAGTGACGCGGGTCGAGCAGACGCTCTGAAACAACAACGGCGGGCGGAAAACGCTCGCCCGGAACGGCGTTCGCGGCTACTCCCCTGGCAACTCGGTTTGTGTCCGGTGCGGGAAGCCCACATGAAGATGCCGTTCGTCCTGGCCGCCGCCGCGGTCGCCCTGGCCGCTTGTGGCGAAGCTTCCGAACCCGCTTCGGCCCCCGCGCCCAAACCCGCCGCCCCCGCGGCTCCGGCGCTGACCGCGGCCGGGCCGTTCCAGGCGACCAAGACCGGCGTCGGCGCCGTCACCGACCAGACCCGCTTCGACATGGGCGCGCTGGAGAAGGCCTTCCCCGGCGCCCGCGCGGAAACCACCTTCCTCGTCACGCCCGACAACATGGTCGCGGTGCTTTCGCTGTCCGGCGAGAACGGCCTGATCGTCGACGTGGTCGAGAAGAACATGCTCAACCGCGTGGGCCTGATCAACGTCCTGGGCGGCCCGGTGGTCGGCCCCGGCGGCGAGAAGATCGGCGCCCTGCGTTCGGAAACCAGCTTCACCGACGCCCAGTGCGAAGCCGGCAAGGGCCAGAACTACATGACCCGCACGCTGTGCCGCCGCGCCGACGATCCCAACACGACCTATGTCTTCAAGGGCAAGGGCCCCTCGGCGAAAATCGTGGCGATCCGCTGGCTGGCCCCAGGCGAGGCTCTGCCCGACGCCTCGCTGGCGCCGGTCTACAACGACGGCCGCAAGGTTCGCTGACCCACGATCTTTTTCAGCAACACCTCTTGTAGCCGATTTCGCGGCGCCCATATCGGCAACCGTAATTGTTGCTGATGGAGGGACACGATGTCCGCCGCCCTGGCTATTGAACCGTCGCCCGCCCCCGTCGCCGTCCTTAGCGACGCCGGCCGCGACCTGCTGTTCCGCGAAGCCCGCACCCACAACGGATGGTCGGATCGCCCGATCCCCGAGGCGCTGCTGCGCGAGCTCTATGACCTGACCAAGTTCGGCCCGACGGCCGTCAACGCCACCCCCGCGCGCTTCGTCTTCGTGACCAGCGACGAGGGCAAGGCCAAGCTGGCCGAACTCGCCTCGGGCAACAACAAGGCCAAGATCCTCGCCGCCCCCGCCACCGTGATCATCGGCTACGACCTCGACTTCATGGATCACAACGCCAAGCTCTTCCCGCACGCCCCGACCATGCTCGAAGGCATGCGCGGCACCCCGGCGGCGCAGGAGCTGGCCTTCCGCAACAGCTCGCTTCAGGGCGGCTACTTCATCCTGGCGGCCCGCGCGCTCGGCCTGGACACCGGCCCGATGTCGGGCTTCGACAACGCCGCCGTCGACGAGGCCTTCTTCCCGGGCCGGAACGTGAAGTCCAACTTCATCGTCTCGCTGGGCTACGGCAGCGGCGAGAACCTGTTCCCGCGCAGCCCGCGCCTGGATTTCGAGGACGCCGCCCGCTTCGCGTAAGCGCCGGCATGCTCTAGGAACGGTCCGAACCAACCGGACCGTTCCTTGATCCTCGCCTTCGACACCTGCCTGACCGCCTGCTCCGCCGCCCTTCTGGACGGCGAGACCGTGCTCGCCGCCCGTTCCGAAGCCATGCCGCGCGGCCACCAGGAGCGTCTGGCGCCTCTGGTCCGCGAACTGATGGCCGAGGCCCGCGTCGGTTTCTCGGACCTGAGCCGGATCGGCGTGACTGTCGGCCCGGGCTCATTCACCGGCCTGCGCGTCGGGCTGGCCTTCGCCAAGGGCCTGTCGGCGGCCCTGTCGATCCCGGCCGTCGGGGTCGGGACGCTCGAGGCCCTGGCCTATGGAACCGAGGGCTTCGTGACCGCCGTGCTCGATGCGCGCCGCTCCCAGGTCTACGTCCAGCTGTTCGGCGACGGCCGGGCCCTGACGGCGCCCGACGCCCTGACCGCCGAGGACGCCATGGCCCGGATGGCCGAGGTCTATGCCGGCGGCCCGGCGACCCTGATCGGCTCCGGCGCGCCGCTGGTCGCCGACATCCTGCCCCAGGCGCGGACCCAGACGCCTGACGGCCCCGATCCCGTCGCCGTGGCCCGGCTGGCCGCGCGCGGCGCCGACCCGAAACATCCGCCGCGGCCGCTGTACCTGCGCGCGCCCGACGCCAAGCTGCCGACGCTATGAGCCTGCGGCCCGCCGCGCCGGACGAGGCCCCCGCCCTCGCCGCCCTGCACGCCCAGGCCTTCGAACACCCCTGGCCGGAGCGCGAAATCGCCGAGCTGATGACCTCGCCCGGCGTGTTCGCCCTGGTGGTCGAGGACCAGGGCTTCATTCTCTGTCGCGCCGTCGTCGGCGAGGCCGAGATTCTCACGCTGGCGGTCACGCCGGCCCGCAGACGCGGCGGCGTCGGTCGCGCGCTGGTCGAGGCGGCGGCCGGCGTCGCAGCTGAAAGCGGGGCCGAAAGCCTGTTTCTGGAGGTCGCCGACGACAACCTCGCAGCCCTCGCCCTCTACGCCGCGGCGGGTTTCAAGCCGGTCGGGCGGCGCAAGGCCTACTATGCGAGCGGCTCCGACGCTGTCGTGATGCGGCGCGCGCTTAACAGTTGAGCTTTGGACGCCTATCTTGCGGCCGACTCAAGCGGGAGACAGCGCCTTGGATCGCCTGGAAAAGCTTTGTATCGAAAAAGGCATGCGGATGACCGACCAGCGTCGGGTCATTGCGCGCGTGCTGTCGTCCGCCCAGGACCACCCTGACGTAGAAGAGCTGTACCGCCGCGCCCATGCGCTGGATCCGCACATCTCGATCGCCACCGTCTATCGCACGGTGCGCCTGTTCGAGGAGGCCGGCATTATCGAGCGCCACGATTTCCGCGACGGCCGCTCGCGCTACGAAGAGGCGCCGGACGTTCACCACGACCACCTCATCGACATGAAGACCGGCAAGGTCGTCGAGTTCGTCGACGAGGAGATCGAGGCGCTCCAGCACGCCATCGCCCGGAAGCTCGGCTACAAGCTGGTCGACCACCGCCTCGAACTCTACGGCGTGCCGATCGAGGACTAGGACGAGATCCTCTTCCGGGCGCCCCGGCCTTCGCCAGGACGCTCGGAATCGTCCGGCTAGCCTCCCGTCGCGATCCGCGCCGCCTCGGCGATCAGGGCGTCGCGCTCCTTGTCGTTGGCCGGCGAGGCGCTGAGGAAGATCGCCACCGCAAGCCGCCGGCCATCCGGCGTCGTCACCAGGCCGATGTCGTTGGTGGCGATGGCGACCTTGCCCACCATCCCCGACCCGCCCGTCTTGTGCGCCAGCTGCGAGCCGGTCGGCATGCCGACGCGGATGCGCCGCGGGCCGGTCGTCGTCTTTCGCATCAGATCCAGCAGCAGGGCGGTCGAGGCCGGCGAGACCAACTCGCCCGCCGCCAGCTGGCGCAGGAACGCCCCCGCCGCGCGTGGGGTCACGGTGTCCCGCGGGTCGGCCATGAAGCCCTCGGCCCCCAGTCGCCGAATGTCCGCGCCCAGGGCGCGCTCGTCGCGATCCAACCGGAAGCCCTCGATCCCCTTGCCGCGCATATAGGCGGTGACCGCCGGCGGGCCGCCGATCAACGGCAACAGGGCGTCCGTGGCGGTGTTGTCGCTCTGACTCACCGCATAGCCGAGCAGTTCGCGCACCGTGAAGGTCAAGGGCTCGCCCTTGAACTGGTCTGCGACGATGGTCGGCCCGCCGCGCAGGTCTTCCTTGCGGATCGTCACCTTGTGCTCCAGCGACAGCGCGCCGGCGTCGACCTGGGCCAGGACCGCCGCCGCCATGGGCGCCTTGAAGACGCTCATCATCGGCCGGGGGGCGTCGGCCTCGACCCCGGCGCTCCAGCCGGTCGCCAGGTCCTCGACATAGACGCCCAGCACGCCGGGTTGGGCCCGCAGACTCAGCTCGGCAAGCCGGCGCTCGGTCGCCGAAGCCTGGACCACCGCGGCCGGGTCGGCCGCCGCCGAACGGCTGCAGGCGCTGGCCGCCGCCAGCAGGCTGACGGCGAGAAAGGCCTTTGCCAGTTTATGGGTGGTGCGCGTCGCTACGCGGCTCGTGATGACGTTCCGGTCCATGAAACCCTGCTCCAATAAGGATGAGGCCTGGACATTGGCGATCGAAACGGCAGGATCGCAAACGACCCTTTCTCGCCGCTGACATTAGCTGAATTTGGCCAACGTCCAGACCCGCCCCTATCTGCCGCTCAACGCCCTGCGCGCTTTCGAGGCCTCGGCGCGGCACCTCAGCTTCACCCGGGCGGCCGGCGAGCTGTGCGTGACCCAGGCCGCCATCAGCCACCAGGTGAAGGCGTTGGAGCAGCGGCTGGGCAGGCCCCTGTTCCGCCGCCTGCCTCGCGGGCTGGCTATCACCGACGAGGGCCTGGCCCTGCTGCCGAGCCTGACCGAAGCCTTCGACCGCATGGGCGAGGCGCTTGAGCGGTTCGAGGGCGGACAGATGCGCCAGGTGCTGACCGTCGGCGCCGTCGGCGCCTTCGCGGTCGGCTGGCTGCTGCCCAGACTGGCGGACTTCCGCGAGCGCCACCCCTTCGTCGATCTGCGCTTGCTGACCAACAACAACAAGGTCGACCCGGCGGCCGAAGGTCTGGACTACGCCGTCCGCTACGGCGACGGAGCCTGGCATCAGACCGAAGCGGGCAAGCTGTTCGACGTCGCCCTGTCGCCGCTCTGTTCGCCCAGGCTGGCCGCCCGGCTCCACGAGCCCGCGGACCTCGCGCGCCAGCCCCTGCTGCGCTCCTACCGCGCCGATGAGTGGCCGGCCTGGTTCGCCGCCGCCGGAACCGCCGCCCCGCCGATCCGCGGACCGGTGTTCGACACCTCCCTGGCCATGGTCCAGGCCGCGGCCCACGGCGAGGGCGTGGCGCTGGCGCCGCCCCTCCTGTTCGAGGGCGACCTGCGCTCGGAACGCATCGTCCAACCCTTCCCGACGACGGTCGCGACCGGCGCCTACTGGCTGACGCGGCTCAAGACCCGGCCCGCCACGGAAGCCATGGAAGCGTTCCGCCGCTGGCTTCTGGAGCAGACCGCCGCTTGATCGGAGGGGCCCTCGACCCCATAACGCCGCTCATGACCCAGTCCGCGCCGGAAAAGCGCCTCTACATCAAGACCTACGGCTGTCAGATGAACGTCTACGACAGCGAGCGCATGGCCGACGTCCTGCGCCCGCTGGGCTATGGCGTGACCAACGATCCCGAAGGCGCCGACCTGGTGGTGCTGAACACCTGCCACATCCGCGAGAAGGCCACCGAAAAGGTCTACTCCGAGCTCGGCCAGATCAAGCTGATGAAGTCCCGCAAGGCCGAGGCCGGCGGGACCATGAACGTCGTCGTGGCCGGCTGCGTGGCCCAGGCCGAGGGGGCCGAGATCATGCGCCGCCAGCCGGCGGTGGACCTGGTCGTCGGCCCGCAGGCCTATCACCAGATCCCCGAGCTGATCGCCAAGGCGCACCGCGCGACCGGGGAGCGGCTGTCGGCCGACTTCGCGCCGGATGAGAAGTTCGACGCCCTGCCCGCCGACCGGCAGGTGACCGGCGTCACCGCCTTCCTCACCGTGCAGGAGGGCTGCGACAAGTTCTGCACCTTCTGCGTGGTGCCCTATACCCGCGGCGGCGAGTGGTCGCGTCCGGCCGACGCCATCCTGGCCGAGGCCCGGGTGCTGGCTGACAAGGGCGTGCGGGAGGTCACCCTGCTGGGCCAGAACGTCAACGCCTACGACGGCTGCGAGGGCGGCCTGGCCGGCCTCGTCCGCAAGCTGGCGAAGATCGATGGCGTCGACCGCATCCGCTACACGACCAGCCACCCGCGCGACATGGACGAGGCCCTGATCGCGGCCCATGGCGAGCTGCCGGAGCTGATGCCCTATCTGCACCTGCCGGTGCAGGCCGGCAGCGACAAGATCCTCAAGGCGATGAACCGCGCCCATACCGCCGAGAGCTACATCCGCCTGATCGAGAAGATCCGCGCCGCGCGGCCGGACATCGCCATCAGCGGCGACCTGATCGTCGGCTTCCCCGGCGAGCGGGACGGCGACTTCGAGGCGACGATGAACCTCGTCCGCGAGGTCGGATACGCCGCCTGCTTCTCGTTCAAATACAGCCGCCGACCGGGCACCCCGGCCTCGGCGATGCCCGGCCAGGTGGCCGAGGAGCTCAAGGACGAGCGCCTGCAGCGCCTGAACGCCCTGCTCGGCGAGCAGCAGCAGGCCTTCAACGAGTCCGTCGTCGGCCGCGTCGCGCCGGTGCTGATCGAGAAGCCCGGCCGCCACGCCGGCCAGATCGGCGGCCGCTCGCCCTGGCTGCAGCCGGTGCACATCGACGGGCCGGAATCGCTGATCGGCCGGATCGTGCCGGTGCGCATCGACGCGGCGACCCGCAACAGCCTGTCGGGCTCGCTCGTTCCGGAAACAGCATGAGTCAGAAGCCCGAGTTCCTTCCGCTGTCCGACGAGGCGGTCCGCGCCGTCTCAGGGGCCGGCGGCCGCCACGCGGCCCTGATCGAGGACGCCTTCAAGGTGCTGGTCGAGACGCCGGGCGGCGGGGTCTCGATCTCCGGCGACCTGCGCAGCCGCGGCGCCGCCAAGCGCGCCATTCTGGCCTTGGCCGATCGCGCCGACGCCGGCGAGGAGGTCGCGGACGCCGACGTCCGCGTCGCCATCGGCGAAGCCCGCTCGGGCGATGGCGGCGATCGCGAGCGCGGCGGCAAGGGGGCGCCGTCCGGCGGCGCGCGCCGCGGCCTGGTCTCGCCCAAGACCGCAACCCAGGCCCGCTACATGGAGATGCTTGGGCGGTACGACGTCACCTTCGGCCTCGGCCCGGCCGGCACCGGCAAGACCTTCCTGGCCGTGGCTCACGGCGCGGGCATGTTGCTGCGCGGCGACGTCGATCGCCTGATCATCACCCGCCCCGCCGTCGAGGCCGGCGAGAAGCTCGGCTTCCTGCCCGGCGACCTGACCGAGAAGGTCGACCCCTACATGGCCCCGGTCTGGGAATCCCTGACCCAGATCATCGGAACCGAGCAGCTGCGCCGCCGCCGCGACAAGGGCGAGATCGAGGTCGCCCCGATCGCTTTCATGCGCGGGCGCACGCTGAGCCACGCCTATGTCATCGTCGACGAGGCCCAGAACACCAGCCGCCTGCAGATGAAGATGGTCCTGACCCGCCTGGGCGAGGGCTCGCGCATGGCGGTGACCGGCGATCCGAGCCAGATCGACCTCCTGAACCCGGCCGACAGCGGCCTGGCTCACGCCGTGGCGATCCTGGAGGACGTCGAGGGCGTCGGCGTGACCCGCTTCAGCGCCGCGGACGTCGTCCGCCATCCGATGGTGGCCCGCATCGTCAAGGCCTACGACGACGACGCGGCCAAGCGCGCCGGCAAGGCATGAGCGACATCGACATCGAGATCGAGGACGACGCCTGGACGACGGCCCTGCCGAAATCCGAGACGGTCGCCCTGGCGGCGGCGCAGGCGGCGCTGGATGGAGACGGCGGCGTCACCATCCTATTGACCGACGATGCCACGGTGGCCGACCTGAACCAGCGCTTCCGCAACAAGGCCGGCCCGACCAACGTGCTGTCCTTTCCGGCGCCGGAGAACCCCGAAGGTCATCTGGGCGACATAGCGCTGGCCTATGGCGTCTGTGCGCGCGAGGCTGAGGAACAGGGCAAGCCGTTCGCTCATCATCTGCAACACCTGGTGGCTCACGGCGTGCTACATCTCCTGGGATACGACCACCTCGAAGAGGAGGAGGCCGAGGAGATGGAAGACCTGGAACGGCGTATACTGGCCGGACTGGGCGTTCCCAATCCCTATGCCTGACCCTAGCCGGAAACCGATGCCGAGTTCAGACGACTCCAGTCCGCAGCCCGCAGAGCCCCCCCGACGAAGCCGGGGGCTGAGGGCCCTTTTCCGACGCCTTCGCCGCGACCTGTCCGGCGAACCCGTGGCCGAGCTGGAGGCCACGCCCGCGCATGCCGCGGCGGCCGCCCTGGTCGGCCAGGCGCGCGCCTTCCAGACCCTGACGGTCGACGACGTGATGACGCCGCGGGCCGACATCATCGCCGTGGACATCTCGACCAGCTTCGACGCGCTGGTCGCGCAGTTCGTCGAGACCGAGCATAGCCGCCTGCCCATCTACCGCGACACGCTCGACCAGCCGGTCGGGGTGGTCCACATCAAGGACGTCTTCCGCGCCGTCGCCGGCAAGGGCCGCAAGCCGGCCGGGACCTCGGAGGTGTTGAAGCGCCTGAAGCGCGAAATCCTCTATGTCCCAACCTCGATGAAGGCCGCGGATCTGCTGGCTCAAATGCAGAAGAGCCGCGTCCACATGGCCCTCGTCATCGACGAGCATGGCGGGACCGAAGGCCTGGTGACCCTCGAGGACCTGATCGAGGCGGTCGTCGGCGAGATCGACGACGAGCACGACGAGGCCGCGGTCAGCGGCGTCGTCGCCCGCGCGGGCGGCGTGTTCGACGCGGACGCCCGAGCGCCGCTCGAGGACCTGGAAGCCGCGCTCGGCGCGGAAGACCTGTCGCCCGCCAACCTCGACGAGGAGATCGACACTGTCGGCGGCCTGGTCACGGCGATCGCCGGCCGGGTCCCGCGCCGCGGCGAGGTGGTGACCCATCCCGCCGGCTACGATCTCGAGGTGGTCGACGCCGATCCGCGGCGGGTGAAGCGCGTCCGCGTCCGCCCGCGCCGGACGGACGACGCGGCCGAGGCGCCCGCCGCGTGAAGGACTGGCTGGCGCGCATCCCCCGCTGGCTGATCGCGCTGCTGGCCGGCGCCGCGGCGGCGCTCGCCCATCCGCCCTGGGGCCTGCTGCCCGGACTGCTCGGCTATGCGGTCCTGCTGTGGCTGGTCGATGAGGCGGCGACCGCGGACCGGCCGCTGCGCTCGGCCTTCTGGCGCGGCTGGCTGGCCGGCGCCGCCTACTTCGGGATCGGCACATGGTGGGTCGCCGAGGCCTTCCTGGTCGACATCGCCGCGCACGGCTGGATGGCGCCGTTCGCGGTGCTGCTGATGGCCGGCGGCGTGGCGCTGTTCTGGGGGGCGGCGGCCCTGGCGTACCGCTGGATCGGCGCGACCGACCTGACGCGGCCCGTGATCTTCGCAGGCGTGTTCACCGCCTTCGAATGGCTGCGCGGACACGTGCTGACCGGCTTTCCCTGGAACCTGCCCGGCGAGACCTGGCGCGCCGGATCGGCGATGTCCCAGTCGGCCAGCCTGTTCGGCGCCTACGGCCTGACCTTCGTCACCCTCGCCATCGCCTGCACCTTCGTGCTCTGGAGCCGCAGGAGCGAGGGGCGACCCAGGTACATTCCCCTCGGCGTCGCCGCCGGTCTGCTCGGCGCCCTATGGACCTGGGGCGCGATGCGCATCGCCGACGCCGAGCCGGACCATTCGGAGGGCGTCCGCGTCCGCATCGTCCAGGCGGACGTCAAACAGGCGGCCAAGTACGACCCCGCCCATTTCAGGCGCATCGTCGACGCCTATGTCGACCTGACTCGCCGTCCGCCGCCCCAGGGGAGGGGCCCCGCCCACATCGTCATCTGGCCCGAGGGCGCCATTCCCGCCTCGGCCAACGAGTACCTGGCGCCGGGCGCCTGGACGCGCGACGCCATCGAGGGCGCCTTGGCCCCAGGCCAGATCCTGATGGTCGGCGCCTATCGCTTCGAGACCGCGCAGCAGGTCTACAACAGCCTGGTGGTCGTCGAGCGCTCGCCGACCCGCGGCCTGGTTCCGATCGGCGTCTACGACAAGTACAGACTGGTGCCGTTCGGGGAGTACATGCCGCTCGACGGACTGGCGACGAAGCTGGGCTTCAAGACGCTGGTCAAGGTCGGCGACGGCTTCGCCGCCGGCCCGCCGCCCCAGCCGCTGGTCATCGCCGACCTGCCCGTGTTCCAGCCGCTGATCTGCTACGAGGCCCTGTACCCTGGCTTCGTCCAGGCCGGCCGCAGGGCGTCCGGCCAGACGCCGGACTTCATCGTCAACGTCTCCAACGACGCCTGGTTCGGCTCGACCAGCGGCCCGCGGCAGCATCTGAACCTCGCCAGCTATCGCGCCATCGAGAGCGGCGTCCCGATCCTGCGGTCGACGCCGACGGGCGTCTCGGCGGTGATCGACGCCCTGGGCAGAACCGGACCCGGCGCCCTCGACCTCGGCGAGACCGGCGTGATCGACGCCGTAATCCCTCAGCAGCGGTTCGAGACCCTCTACAACCGGCTGGGCGATTGGCCGCTGATTATCGCGCTAGGTTTCACCCTCGGGTTGATTCTACGTATTCGGGTAGTCCTGCCCT
Organism: Caulobacter mirabilis; assembly: GCF_002749615.1. Classification (GTDB taxonomy): domain Bacteria; phylum Pseudomonadota; class Alphaproteobacteria; order Caulobacterales; family Caulobacteraceae; genus Caulobacter; species Caulobacter mirabilis. The sequence goes on along the minus strand of NZ_CP024201.1, from coordinate 152,909 downwards.
TGAAAAGACGGCAGAATGGGGTGAAGGGGGGATAGAGAGAAACCGCTGTTTTCCCTGACTAGGCGCCCATGACGACCACCACCGAAACGGACCGCTCCCCCAATCCCGTCGATCTTCACGTCGGCGGACGCATTCGCATGCGCCGGAAACTCCTCGGAGTTTCGCAGGAGCGGCTGGCCGACGACCTGGGCCTGACCTTCCAGCAGGTGCAGAAGTACGAACGCGGCGCCAACCGCGTCAGCGCTTCCAAGCTGTATGAGATCGCCAAGTCTCTTCAGACCTCGATCGCCTACTTCTTCGACGGCCTCGTCGATCCGTCCACGGCGCGCGCCGAAGGCGTTTCGGACAGCGGCGCCGAGCCCTTCATCCATGACTTCCTGATGACCCCGGAAGGACTGGAGCTGGCGGCGCTGTTCCCCAAGATCAAGCGCGGCCGCGTCCGTCGCCGCATCCTCGATCTCGTCCGCTCGATGGCCGAGGAAGAGGACGGCGAAGGCGACGCCGAGTAGGCGCGGACCTCGCGCAGAAGCCATGAGACGGGCGGCCGCCGCGAGGGGCCGCCCGTTTTCGTTCGCGCGCACACACAGCCGCTTGCCGACATAAAGATGTCTTTATATGTTCCGGGCCTCGCCCCTGGGGGGCGTCTACGCCGCAATGGAGTCTCTCTTGGGTCGCTCGTCGTATATCTTCACCAGCGAAAGCGTGTCCGAAGGCCATCCGGACAAGGTCGCCGACCGCATCAGCGACACCGTCGTCGACGCCTTCCTGGCCGCCGACCCGGAGGCGCGGGTCGCCTGTGAGACCCTGGTGACGACCAACCGCATCGTGCTGGCCGGCGAAGTCCGGGCCGGCAAGCCCGGCGGCGACAAGGCCGCCAACAAGGCCCTGACCAAGGACATCATCAAGTCGCTGGAGCCCAAGGTCCGCGCCGCGGTGAAGGACATCGGCTACGAGCAGAAGGGCTTCCACTGGGAGAAGGCCAAGTACGCCTGCTACCTGCACGGCCAGTCCGCGCACATCGCCCAGGGCGTCGACGCGTCTGACAAGAAGGACGAGGGCGCCGGCGACCAGGGCATCATGTTCGGCTACGCCAGCACCGAGACTCCGGAGCTGATGCCGGCCACCCTGCAGTACAGCCACAACATCCTGAAGCGCCTGGCCGAGCTGCGCCACAGCGGCGAGCTGTCCGAGCTGGAGCCGGACGCCAAGAGCCAGGTCACGCTGGAGTACGACGGCAGCGGCGTGCCGCAGCGCGTCGTCTCGATCGTCGTCTCGCACCAGCACAAGAAGAAGATCGACGGCAAGGCCGCGACCTCCAAGCGCGTGCTCGACCTGATCAAGCCGCACATCCTGCCGATCTTCCCGGAAGGCCTGATCACCAAGAAGACGCAATGGCTGGTCAACCCGACCGGCCGGTTCGAGATCGGCGGACCGGACGGCGACGCCGGCCTGACCGGCCGCAAGATCATCGTCGACACCTATGGCGGCGCGGCCCCGCACGGCGGCGGCGCCTTCTCGGGCAAGGACCCGACCAAGGTCGACCGCTCGGCCGCCTACGCCTGCCGCTACCTGGCCAAGAACGTAGTCGCCGCCGGCCTGGCCGAGCGCTGCACGATCCAGATCGCCTACGCCATCGGCGTGGCCAAGCCGGTCTCGTTCCACGTTGACCTGCACGGCACGGGCAAGGTCGATCCCGCCCTGCTGGAGAAGATCCTGCCGGAGCTGATCAACGGCGCCACGCCGCGCGCCATCCGCGAACACCTGCAGCTGAACAAGCCGATCTACGCCCGCACCGCCGCCTACGGCCACTTCGGCCGCACGCCGGACAACGAAGGCGGCTTCAGCTGGGAGAAGACGGACCTGGTTCCGGAACTCCAACGCCTGACCAACGCCTAATCCAGATCGGGGACATGCTCCGCCAAGCGGCGCCTGTCCCCATCAATCTTCGGGAGGGGACACGCACTGAAGTGCATGTCCCCTTTTCTGTTATAGACCGCCCCATGACCGTGAACCCCCAGCAGCCCCACGGCGCCCTGCGCAGCTATGGCCGGATCAAGTCGCGCCCGATCAAGGCGCGGCAGGCGGCGCTGCTCGACACCCTGGCGCCCCAGGTCGACCTGCCGGCCGGGCCGTTCGATCCGCGCGACCTCAAGCCCGACGCTCGCGAAATCTGGCTGGAGATCGGCTTCGGCGGCGGGGAGCACATGGCCGGCCAGGCCGAGCGCGATCCCGGGCTGCTGATCATGGGCGTCGAGCCCTTCCTGAACGGGGTCGCCAGCGCCCTGCGCCATGTCGAAGAGCGGGGGCTGACCAACCTGCGCGTCCACCAGGGCGACGCCCGCGACGTGGTCGACCGCCTGCCGGACGGCTGCCTGGACCGCATCTTCATCCTGTTTCCCGACCCCTGGCCCAAGGCGCGCCACCACAAGCGGCGCATCGTCCAGACCGAGTTCCTGGCCGCGCTGCATCGAGTGCTGAAGCCCGGCGGACGGCTGCGCTTCGCGACGGACTGGGCCGCCTACGCCGACTGGACCCTGGAACGCCTGCTCGGCGGCGGCCTGTTCGACTGGCCCGCCGAGCGAGCGGACGATTGGCGGACGCCGCCCGCCGACCACCTGACGACCCGCTATGAGGAGAAGCGGCTGGGCGACTGCGCGCCGGTGTTCCTCGACGTCGTGGCGGTTGCGGCCTGAGCCTCCGGCGCGGGTGAGGTTCGCCTCCCGGGTGAAACCCTGATCCCGCCTCGCGGGAACAGCCTGATGGCGATGACTCTCGGAAACGACGATCTAGCAGAGGCGCACCCCGCGCCCGACCGATCTCGTCCGCCCTCAGGAGACACGGCGTGGCCCCCTCCGCCGCCCTCCCCGAACCGAACCCTTCCGCCGTCCCGGCCTTCTACCAGGCGACGCTCGACGCCCTGCCCTCGTGCGTCGCTCTGATCGACAGCGTCGGCGATATCATCGCGGTGAACGCCGCCTGGCGACGCTTCGGCGAGGAGAACGGTCTGGCCGACCCCGCTCATGGCGTCGGGCGGAACTACCTTGAGATCTGCGAGACCGCTCGCCATCCCGACGGCGCCGCCGTCGCCGCTGGACTGCGCGCCCTGCTGGCCGGCGCGCCCGGCCCCTTCCGGCACGAATACGAATGCCCGTCGCCGGCCGGAGCGGCCTGGGGTCGGCTGTCCGCCCTGCGGCTGGAGCCGCCCGGCCTGCCCGCCCCCTGCGTGATGATCCTCCACGACGATGTCACCGCCCGCCGCGAGGCCGAGCGCGGGCTGCGGGAGATCGCCGCGGGCCTGCTGCTGGCCGAGGACGCCGAGCGCCGCCGGATCGGCCGCGAGCTGCACGACGGCGTCGCCCAGCAGCTGACCGCCGCGCGACTGATGCTGGGGCGCTTCGCCGCCAACGACGGCGATCCGGCGACCGGCCCCCTGGCCGAGGCCGCCAACGTGCTGTCGGCGGCGATCGTCGAGCTGCGCACGCTGTCCTACCTGTTGCACCCGCCCATGCTGGAGCCTCTGGGCCTGGCCGCGGCCCTGCGTCAGTACGCCGGCGGCTTCTCGCGACGGACCGGCGTCGCCGTGACGCTGGACATCGAGACGCCCTTCCCACGGCTCTCCGCCGCCATGGAGATCGCCCTCTACCGGATGGCGCAGGAGGCGCTCGACAACGTCCACCGCCACTCCGGAAGCCGCCGGGCGGAGGTCGCGCTGGCGGTCGACCACGGCCTGGTCCGGATGACCGTCCGCGACTACGGCGCCGGGCTGGCCGACGGTTCGGAAGCCGGCGGGGCCGGCCTGCAGGGCATGCGGCTTCGCCTGCAGGAACTGGGCGGCGGCTTTCGCCTTGCAGACGCCCGTCCGGGGCTGGTCGTGGCCGCCGAACTGCCCGCGCCCTCGTCCCTCTTCCATAGCGCGTCCTGACCGGCTATATTGCTCCTACATCGTTTGATCGCGCTGGATGGCGCTTTCGAGCGGCGGCCCCCGGGTCGCCGCTTTTTGTTTGGGTTTGAGAATGCGCGCTAGGACGGCGGAAGACGCCCGACTGCTCGAACTGCTGGATCCGGTGGCCGACGCCGCCGGCTACGAGATCGTCCGCCTTCGTCTGATGGCGGGTAAGGAAAGCCGTCGCCTTCAGATCATGGCCGAGACGCCGGAAGGCGACATGACCGTCGAAGGCTGCGCCATCCTCTCGCGCGCCATTTCCGAGGTGATGGACGCCGCCGACCCGATCGCCGGCGAATACACTCTGGAAGTCTCCAGCCCCGGCATCGACCGGCCGCTGACCCGCCTGAAGGACTTCGACACCTGGGAAGGGTTCGAAGCCCGCATCGAGCTGGATCGCCTGGCCGAGAACCGCAAGCGCTTCCGCGGCGAGCTCGCCGGAACGGAAGACGGCCAAGTCGGGATCAACGTCGAGGGCGAGGACGAGACCACCCTCTACATTCCGTTTGACTGGATCCTCGAGGCCAAGCTGGTCCTCAACGATCGCCTGATGAAACACGGAGCGGACGAACGCGCCGCCCGCATCCAATCCGAAGAAGAGTAGGACCGACCCATGGCCACCGGCATTTCCGCCAACCGGCTCGAACTCCTGCAGATCGCTGACGCGGTCGCCCGCGAAAAGGGCATCGAGAAGGAGATCGTGATCGCCTCCATCGAGGAAGCGATCCAGAAGGCCGCCCGCAGCCGCTACGGCGCCGAGCACGATATCCGCGTGCACATCGACGCGCGCACCGGCGAAACCACCATCAAGCGCTTCATCGAAGTCGTGCCGGACGACGCCGAGCTGGACGAAACCACGCTGGGCAAGATCCGCCTGAGCGACGCCAAGGCCCTCGACCGCGACGCCTTCGTCGGCCAGGTGACCGAGGAGGAGCTGCCGCCGTTCGAGTTCGGTCGCGTGCAGACCCAGATGGCCCGCCAGGTGGTGACCGGAAAGGTCCGCGAAGCCGAGCGCGAGCGTCAGTACGAAGAATACAAGGATCGCGTCGGCGAGATCGTCAACGGCACGGTCAAGCGCGTCGAATACGGCAACGTCATCGTCGACCTGGGCCGCGGCGAAGGCATCATGCGCCGCGACCAGTCGATCCCGCGCGAGAACTTCAACATCAGCGACCGGATCCGCTGCTACATCTACGACGTCCGCCGCGAGACCAAAGGCCCGCAGATCATGCTGAGCCGCGCCCACGGCGGCTTCATGGCCAAGCTGTTCGCGCAGGAAGTGCCGGAAGTCTACGACGGCGTCATCGAGATCCGCGCCGTGGCCCGCGACCCGGGCAGCCGCGCCAAGATGGCCGTGATGTCCAACGACAGCTCGATCGACCCGGTCGGCGCCTGCGTCGGCATGCGCGGTTCGCGGGTGCAGGCGGTCGTGGCCGAGCTGCAGGGCGAGAAGATCGACATCATCCAGTGGAACCCGGACGAGGCGACCTTCATCGTCAACGCCCTGGCCCCGGCCGAAGTCTCCAAGGTCGTCATGGACGAGGAAGACGAGCGCGTCGAAGTGGTGGTGCCGGACGAGCAGCTGTCGCTGGCCATCGGCCGCCGCGGCCAGAACGTCCGCCTCGCCTCGCAGCTGACCGGCTGGCAGATCGACATCATGACCGAGTCCCAGGAGAGCGAGCGCCGTCAGCGCCAGTTCGCCGAGACCACCGCCCTGTTCCAGGAGGCCCTGGACGTCGACGAAGTCATCGCCCAGCTGCTGGCCACCGAAGGCTTCGTGTCGGTCGAGGACGTCGCCTACGTCGAGCCGCATGAGATCGCGGCCATCGAAGGCTTCGACGAGGACACCGCCGACGAGCTGCAGACCCGCGCCCGCGAGTTCCTGGAGAAGGAAGCCGCCGAGCAGGACGCCAAGCGCCGCGAGCTGGGCGTCGAGGACGCCGTGCTGGAGATCGAGGGCGTCACCCTGCCGATGGCCGTGGCCCTGGGCGAGGGAGACGTGAAGTCCGTCGAGGATCTCGCCGGCCTGATCCCGGACGATCTGCGCGGCTGGTTCGAGACCAAGGACGGCGAGCGCGTGCGCGAACCGGGCATCCTGGAGTCCTTCAACCTGTCGCCGGATGACGCCGAGACCCTGATCATGCGCGCCCGTGTGGTGATGGGTTGGGTCGAGGCCCCGCCGGAGCCGGAGTATGTCGAGGACGCGTTCGAGGGCGAGGCCGAGGACGGCATCGACAACCCCGAGGACTACGACCTGGCCGTTGCGGAAGGCGAGGCGCGAGACGCCTAAGGGCGTCTTTCGCGAGGGCGGTTTCAGATGAACGCCCCTCCGACCCTTACCCCCAGGACCCACGGGGAAGCCTCACGCCAGCGCCGGGACATCGTCTCGGGGCAGGTGATGAGCGAAGACCAGCTGATCCGGTTCGTCGCCGGACCGGACGGCTCGGTCACGCCTGACCTGGCGCGCAAGCTGCCGGGCCGGGGCCTGTGGGTGGCCGCCGACCGCGCCAGCGTGGAGACGGCGGTCAAGAAGGGGCTCTTCTCCCGCTCCGCCAAGGCCAAGCTCTCGGCCGCTCCGGACCTGCCCGATCTGGTCGAAAGCCTGCTGAAAAAGCGGCTTCTCGACGGCCTGGGCCTTGCGCGGCGCGGCGGAGACCTTACCTCGGGCTTTGAAAAGGTCCTGGCCGCGGTCCGCGGCGGCAAGGCGGCCTGGCTGGTCGAGGCGTCCGACGGCGCCGCAGACGGCCGCCGCAAGCTTCTGTCGGCGACCCGGACGTCCCCTTCGCCCCCGCGCCTGTTCGGCGTTTTCTCCTCGGAGGAATTGGGTTTGGCCTTGGGGGGCGAGAATGTGATACACACCGCGTTCCTTGCGGGGCGAGCCTCCCAGAGCTGGTCGTCGGACGCCCAGAAGCTGTCGGGCTTTCGTCCGCTTCTCCCCGAGAGTTGGCGCGAGGATACGTAACGGGCCGGGCGGGACCGCCACGGTCCCTTCGCGGTTTGGACTAAAGACGTTTGAAGCCGGATCCGCCGGCTGTGAGTTAAGCGAGACGCATGAGCGACGAGAACGACAACGGCCGGCCGAACACCTCCAGGCCCTCCCTCACCCTGAAGCCGCGCGCGGGTTCGGTGAGCGCGGGCGTGGTCAAGCAAAGCTTCAGCCACGGCCGGTCGAAGACGGTGGTGGTCGAGACGAAACGCGCTCGCACGCATGCGCCGGGCGGCTCGACCAATCTGGCCGGTCCCTCGAACGCCGAGAAGCGGTCGACCTTCGAGCCGCGCCGGGACGCCCCGCGTCCGGCGTCGTCCGGGCCGATCGATCCCTCGGGCAACCTGTCGCCGGAAGAGATGCGCGCGCGTCAGAGCGCCATCAACGCCGCGCGCGAGGCTCAGGAGCGCCAGGCCGCGCAGCAGCGCGCCGCGGCTGACGAAGCCGCGCGCCGTCAGGCGGCCGAACAGGCCGCCGCCCGCGCCGCAGCCGCCGCCGCGGAAGCCGCCAAGGCTCCCGCGCCCGCCCCGGCTCCTGCGCCGACGCCCGCTCCCGCCGCTCCGGCTCAGCCCGTGCAACCGACCGCTCAGGCGCCGTCTCCGGCTCCGCAGCCCTCGGCTCCGGCTCAGCCCCAGGCCGCCGCGACGAACCAGACCCGCACCTACGAGCCGTCTCGCGAGCGCCGCGACGACCGCCCGACCACCACCACCTACCGCCCGGACCGTCCTCAGGGCGGCGACCGCGGGGACCGGCCGCAAGGGGGCAACCCCTACGGCCAGCGCGCCCCGCGCGAAGGCGGCGGCGGCAATCCCTATGGCCAGCGCGCGCCGCGTCCGCAGGGCGATCGTCCGCCCCGTCCCCACGGCGACCGGCCGCACGGCGACCGTCCCCAAGGCGATCGTCCGCAGGGCGACCGCCCTGGCTATCAAGGCGCCCGTCCGCCGCGCGACGGCGATCGTCCGCAGGGTGATCGTCCGCAACGCGCCGGCGGCGAGACCGTCCGCTACTCGGCCCTGGCCCCGAAGCCCGCGCCGCGCACCGGCGACCGCCCCGGCGGTCCGCGCGGTCCGCGCCCGGGTCAGCCCGCCGCCCCGGCGACGCCCGAGATCCAGCGCGCCACCCGCTCGGCTCCGCGCCCCGGCGGCGCGCTGCTCGACCGCCGTCCGGACGAGGATGACGATCGCCGCAAGGGCGCCGCGCCCGGCAAGGCCGTCTCGCGCACCAAGGGCGAACCCAAGCGCCGCGAAGGTCGCCTGACCATCCAGGTGCTGGCCGGCGATGACGAGGGCGCCGCCGAGCGCATGCGCTCGCTGGCCTCGGTCCGCCGCGCCCGCGAACGCGAGAAGGAAAAGCGCCGCGGCGGGGCTGAACAGGCCCGCGTCGCCCGCGAAGTCGTCATTCCGGACGTCATCACCGTGCAGGAGCTGTCCAACCGGATGGCCGTCCGCGGCGTCGACATCATCAAGTTCCTGATGCGTCAGGGCGTGATGCTGAAGATCAACGACGTCATCGACAACGACACCGCTGAGCTGGTGGCCACCGAATTCGGCCACACCGTGCGTCGCGTTTCCGACGCCGACGTCGAAGAAGGCTTCCTGGCCGCCGACGACCACGACGATCACCTGGAAGTCCGCCCGCCGGTCGTGACCATCATGGGCCACGTCGACCACGGCAAGACCTCGCTGCTGGACGCCCTGCGCTCCACCGACGTGGTCAAGGGCGAAGCCGGCGGCATCACCCAGCACATCGGCGCCTATCAGGTTCGCCTGCAGGACGGCGGTCGGATCACCTTCCTCGACACCCCGGGCCACGCGGCGTTCAGCGCCATGCGCGCCCGCGGCGCCAACATCACCGACATCGTGGTGCTGGTGGTGGCGGCCGACGACGGCGTGAAGCCGCAGACGGCGGAAGCGATCCAGCACGCCAAGGCGGCGGGCGTTCCGATCATCGTGGCGATCAACAAGATCGACAAGCCGGGCGCCGACTCCACCCGCGTGATCAACGAGCTGCTCCAGCACGAGCTGGTCGCGGAAAGCCTGGGCGGCGACATCCAGACGGTCGAGGTCTCGGCCAAGGAGAAGCTGGGCCTGGACGAGCTCATCGAGCGCATCCAGCTGCAGGCCGAACTCATGGACCTGAAGGCCAACCCCGACCGTACGGCCGAGGGCGTGGTCATCGAAGCCAAGCTGGACAAGGGCCGCGGCGCCGTCGCCACCGTCCTGGTCAAGCGCGGCACCCTGAAGCGCGGCGACATCGTCGTGGCCGGGGCCCAATTCGGCCGCGTCCGCGCCCTGCTGAACGAGCGCGACGAGCAGCTGACCGAAGCCGGTCCCTCGACCCCGGTCGAGATCCTCGGCCTCGACGGCGCGCCGTCGCCGGGCGACGCCTTCGCCGTCGTCGAGAACGACGCCCGCGCCCGTGAGCTGACCGACTACCGCCAGCGCGTGAAGCGCGACAAGGCGGCCGTCGGCGGCGCCGCGGCCGGCGTGTCGCTGACCGACATGATGGCCAAGCTCTCGGCCAAGAAGGTCAGCGAGCTGCCGCTGGTCATCAAGGGCGACGTGCAGGGTTCGGTCGAAGCCATCGTCGGCTCGCTGGACAAGCTGGCCACCGACGAGGTCCGCGCGCGGATCATCCTGTCCGGCGCCGGCGCGATCAGCGAAAGCGACGTCCAGCTGGCCAAGGGCGCCGGCGCGCCGATCATCGGCTTCAACGTCCGGGCCTCGGCCCAGGCGCGGGCCATGGCCGAGCGCGAAGGCGTCGAGATCCGCTACTACTCGATCATCTACGACCTGATCGACGACATCAAAGGCGTGCTCTCGGGCATGCTGGCGCCGATCCAGCGCGAAACCTTCCTGGGCAACGCCGAAGTCCTGCAGGTCTTCGACATCTCCAAGGTCGGCAAGATCGCCGGTTCGCGCGTCACCGAGGGCGTGGTCCGCAAGGGCGCCAAGGTCCGGATCGTGCGCGACGGCGTCGTGGTCCTGGAACTGGGCACTCTGCAGACGCTCAAGCGCTTCAAGGACGAGGTCAACGAGGTCAACGCCGGCCAGGAATGCGGCATGCACTTCGCCGGCTTCCAGGACATCCGCGAGGGCGACACGATCGAGTGCTTCACCGTCGAGGAAGTGAAGCGCAGCCTGTAGGGCTCAGCTTCCGTCCAAACGAAAAGGGCGCCGGAGGAAACTCCGGCGCCTTTTTTCTTGTTCCGATCGTCCCGGCGAAGGCCAGGACCCAGCTTGGCCGCGACGCCTACTGGTTGAGCGTCTCATAAAGATCGAGCCAGTCGGGATTGCTCTCTTCGATCAGCCGAAGTTTCCAGGATCGTCGCCACTCCTTCATGCGCCGCTCCAGGTCTTTGGCCGCTTCCCGCGTATCGCAGACCCGACACCAGACCAGAATTCCGACACCATATCGGCTGGTGAAGCCCGGCCTGAGCTTCTCCCGATGTTCCCAGACCCGTCGCGCGAGGTTATCAGTGGACCCGATGTAAAGCGTCCCGTTCCGCCGACTGGCGACGATGTAGACGTGGAAGGACACCCTCAGAACAATACACGAACAGCCTGTCCGATAAATCCGATTGCCCCGACGAAGGTCGAGGCCCAGACTCCGCCGAAAGGTTCGGGCTGACTCTGGGTCCCGGCCTTCGCCGGGACACGCGGATGTGGGGGCAACAACCGTGAAGAAGATCACTCGGAAACACCTGCTGACCGCCGTCGTCGGCGGCGGCGTCGCCGGACCTCTGGACCTGCTGGCGGCCTCGGCGCAGTTCAACGCGCCGCTGGACATCGTCTGCAAGTCGGTCGCCAGCGGCTGGATCGGACGCGAGGCGGCCATGGCCGGCGGCCTGCCCGTCGTGCTGCTGGGCTTCTTCTCCGATCTCTTCATTTCCATCGTCGCGGCGGGCGTCTATGTCGTGGCGACGCCGGAGAGGGAGATTCAGCGGCCTTGGCTCAATGGAACGCTCTTCGGCCTGGCGATGTTTACCGTCATGCGGTTCATCATCACGCCGCTGTCGGCCGCGCCGCGCAACCCGATGCCGCCCATGGTCCTCGCCGAGAGCCTTCTGGTGCACGCCTTCCTGTTCGGACTGCCGATCGCCCTGATCGCGGCCTGGATGCTGCGTCCCAAGGATGTCGGGGCGTGAGACGGGCGGGGGCCATCGTCGCGCTGGCGACCCTGCTGGCCGCCTGCTCCACCACCGACCAGCCCCGGCGCGTCGCCTTGCAGGACAACTGTCGCTCGGCGCATCCAGCCGTCTTCTCGACCCGGATCAGCACCCGCAGCGCCGAGCTGCGGAGCCTGACCGGACAGCTCAAACCGCCCGACCGCGCCGTGCGGATGGCCCGCGGCGGCTTCGCCACCCTGTCCTGCAAGCCGGCCGGCGGCCGTCTGGCGGCATGCCGGCTTCTGTCCGAGACGCCAGCCGACATGGGCTTCGCCCGGTCGGCTCTGGCCCATGCTCCGCTGGTGGTCTACCCGGACGACGACGTCCGCGACCGGGTCGAGGTCACCTTCCGGTTCGATGTGGTCGCGCCGGGCGAAGGCCTGATCTGTTCGTAACCCGCCGCATTTCCGCCGTCCGGCCGCGCCATCGGAGTGTCCCATGATCCGCAAGCTCGCGACCCTGGCCCTCGCGGCCCTGACCCTGACGGCCTGCGCGACGGCCACGCGCTACGACGCCGCCGGCGACGTGCATTCGCTGCTGGTCGCCATCCGCGACAACGATCGCCAGGCCTTCGACCGCCACGTCGACCGGGACGCGCTGAAGCGCTCGCTGGACGCCCGCCTGTCGCGCGAGGCCGGCCGGGCCAACATGGACGACGGCTGGCGCGCGGCCGCGGCCCTGCTCGGCCCGTCGCTGGCCGACCTGGCGGGCGAGGCGCTGATCCGGCCCGAGGTGTTCCGCGCCGCCGCCGCCTACTACGGCTACACCGCCGACCAGCCGCTGCCGAACCGTATCGCCATCAGCGGCGCGTTGCGCTACATGCCGGACGGACGCGTTTGCGCGACCAAGAAGAAAGAGGGGCCCTGCCTGCTCGTCTTCACCCAAGAGGACGGGGTCTGGAAACTGTCGGGGTTCGAGGGGGATCTTTCCGACTTGCGCGGCAAACGCCGCTAGAGGCCGTCATGTCGAGTTCCGTTCGTTTCGCCGCCGTCGCCGCCTGCGGGCTGGCGCTGTTCGCGGCGGGCGCCGCCCACGCCGAGACCAAGCGGATGGTCACCTATGATTCCGAGTCCGCCGAAGCCCGGCGGCTGACGGGCGCGGGGCTGACCTTCGTGTTCACCAAGTCCATGCTGGGCCGCACCCGCGTGCTGGCCGTCCGGGCCACGGCGGTGCCGGTGGGCGTCCTGCCCCGGCCGCTGGACGACGGCGCGATGGTCCGCAAGCTGGACGACCTGATGGGCGAGGATCGCGGCTCCGGCAGCCTCTATTCGATCGACCCCGCCGCCCAGGAGGGCAAGGTCATGATCCAGGCCTTCTGCCCGGGCGCCCAGGAAGGCTGGCTGGCCGTCGGCCCCTTCGTCCACGCCCGCGAACTGCGCGTCCACGCCTTCGGCGCCGACGCCGGCGGCGAGCCCCGCCTCTGCTCGGTGATGGACTTCAGCTGGCGCGGCGAGTGGCGCATGCCCAACCCCAACGCCTCCGACATCACCGCGCGGGTCATGTCGCCCGACTACGTCCGCCGTCCCGGCAGCTGAACACGGGTCTTCCACTGGGGCTCGCCGGCAGCCTAACCTGTCGGCGGGAGGGCCCAGCATGGTCAGCACAGCCGACGCCGACGTTCTGAGGGACTACGATCGGTTCGATTTCACCGACGGACCCTGGACCCGCCCGGTCTACCGGCGCGGCGCGGGACCGGCGGTGATCATCATGCACGAGATCCCCGGCCTGCATCCGCTGGTCGTACGCTATGCCGACGGCGTGGCGGCGGCCGGGTTCACCGTCTATCTGCCCAGCCTGTTCGGCGCGCCGGGCAAGACGATCTCCAACGGCTATGTGCTGCAGCAGATGTTCATGAACGTCTGCATCCGCCGCGAATTCAACGTCTGGGCCAACGGCCGCTCCTCGCCGATCGTCGACTGGCTGCGCGCCCTCGCCCGCAAGGCCCACGCCGACTGCGGCGGACCGGGCGTCGGCGCCCTGGGCATGTGCTTCACCGGCGGCTTCGCCCTGGCGATGATGACCGAGCCCTCGGTGGTCGCCCCGGTGCTCAGCCAGCCCTCGATGCCGATCGGCCGCGGCCATGAACGCGCCATCGACTGCTCGGCGGCGGAGTTCTCCTGCGTGAAGCGGCGGCTGGTCGATGAGGACCTCAGCGTCCTGGGCCTGGCCTTCCACGGCGACCGCTTCGTCCCGCCGGGCCGGTTCGAAATGCTGAAGGAGGAGCTGGGCGACCGCTTCGAGGCCTGGCAGCTTCGCCAGGAGGACGGCCAGCAGGGCACCGGCGTGCCCAGCCACTCGGTGCTGACCATCCACCTCGCGAACAGCGGCCCCACCCGCGAAGCCGAGGCCCGCACGATCAGCTTCTTCAAGCAGCGGCTGGGAACATGAGTGGAGATGAAGAGAATCGCTCTTTCTGGGGCGAAAAGATCCCCGGCCCCGCACCAAACATCGCCAGGCTGATAGGGCTCGGCTATGTCGGCGCGGTTCTCGTGATCTCCCGCGGAGCCGAATGGGCTTGGTGGCTTCTGATCTTTTCCATCTTCCCGGTTCTCCTGGCCGCCTCCTATTTTGGGGGTTGGTTGGCGGGTCGTCTACGACGGCGCAATCACTAGCTCTTCACCGGCGTCTTCGGCCCCCACGGCGTGATCGCGATCGAGCCGGCGGTCACCACGCCCATGGTGACCATGCCCAGCGCCACCAGCAGGAACAGAGTCCAGGACGGCGCGCCGGTCTTCACCAGGACCAGGCCGCCGACGGCGACCAGGACCAGCCGCACCGTGCCCGCCAGCAACGGCCCGCCGATCTTCCCCGCGCCCTGGGCCGAGAAGTAGAGCGCCAGCGACAGGCCGAAGAAGACGAACACCGGCCCGGCGAAATGCAGGTACAGCGACGCGGCCGCCGCCACGCCGGCGTCGTGGGTGAAGATCGACACCCACAGGCCCGGGACCAGCGCCAGGAACAGGCCCAGCACGCCCAGCCCAGCCGCGGCCATTCCGCCGGCCGTCCACGCGACCCTGCGGGCTCGCGCCACGTCGCCGGCCCCGATCGCCAGCCCGACCATGGGCAGGGAGGCGATGCCGACCGAGAAGGCGATCGGCACCAGCAGGAACTCCAGCCGCGATCCGATGCCGTAGCCGGCCAGGGTCTCGGTCCCGAACCGGGCGGCGATCGCGGTGATGATCAGGATCGTAGCCACCGTCTGGATCGGCGACAGCAAGGCCGGCGCCCCGACCTTCAGGATATCGCCGAACAGCTCGCGTTTCAGGGGACCGCGCGCCGTCAGCCGGACCCGCGCCGTCGGCCTGCATAGCATCCAGAGCAGGACCAGGGTCACGATCGTGGCCGCCGTCGCCTGCCCCAGCCCGACCCCGACGATGCCCAGCTGCGGCGCCGGACCCCAGCCGAAGCACAGGGTCCCGCCGACCGCCACCTGCAGCGCCGCCCCTCCGAGGAAGGCCATCGAGGGGCCGACCATGTCGCCCGAGCCGCGCAGGATCGAGGCCAGCATGTTCTGCAGCCAGATGGCCGCGGCGAAGGAGAACACGATCGCCGAATAGATCACCGCCTGATGCAGGATCTCGCCCTGCCCGCCGAGCAGGCCGAACACCCCCCGGCCGAACAGGATCAGCACCAGGGTGAAGAACAGCCCGAACCCCAGCGCCAGGACGACGCTGTGCCGGGCCAGGGCCTCGGCCCGCGCCTGGTCGCCGGCGCCGAGCGCCCGGCTGACCGCCGAGGAGACGCCGCCGCCCATGGCCCCGGCGCTCATCATCCCCATCAGCATGATCAGCGGCAGCACCAGCGCCGCCGCCGCCAGCGGCTCGGCCCCCAGGCGGCCGATATAGGCGGTCTCGGCGATCGACACCGCCGTGGTCGCCAGCATGCCCAGCAGATTGGGCGCGGCCAGCTTCAGCAGCGTCGGCGCCACCGGCGCGGCGAGCAACGGATGCGGCGGGGCCGGGGCGTCCAGGGTGTCCTTCATATCCGTCCGCACGGGTTAGTTTCTAATCGATACGGATATTGGCAGAGCCGGCGGCCATCCGGCTACTCGTATTTCTGAAGGCGGGATCAGGGATGGATCCTCCCCTCTGGGGGAGCATCCTTCCACGAACCCTGGACATCCTTCTTCATGGAGCCTAGAAGCGCGCCCTTCGTTTTTCGACCTGTAGGGAGTTCGATCCTCCCGCGGGCCAGAGGGTGCATCATGTCACGCCATCAGAAGTCCCGGGGCCAGGCCGCTCCGGCCGGTCCTACCCAGCGGCAGCTGCGCGCGGGCGAACTGATCCGCCACGCCCTGGTCGAGACCCTGCGCGAGGAAGAGCTGCAGGATCCGGCGCTGCAGGGCGTGTCGGTCACGGTCTCGGAAGTCCGCATGAGCCCGGACCTCAAGCACGCCATCTGTTTCGTCGAGCCGCTCGGCGGCGAGCACGCCGACGAGGTGGTCAAGGCGCTGAACCGGGTCGCCCGCTTCCTGCGCGGACGCCTGGGCCGCCACATCGACATGAAGTTCACCCCCGACCTGAAGTTCATCCACGACGAGAGCTTCAACACCGCCGGCGAAATGGACCGCCTGTTCCTGGACCCCCGCGTCCAGCAGGACATCCGCCGCCTGAGCGACATCGTCGAGGACGAGGAAGACTGATGGGCCGCAAGAAGAAGGGCGATCCGGTCTCGGGCTGGGTCTGCCTCGACAAGCCCTACGACTTCGGCTCGACCCAGGCGGTGGGCAAGGTCCGCTGGCTGTTCAACGCCCAGAAGGCCGGCCACGCCGGCACCCTGGACCCGCTGGCCACCGGCGTGCTGCCGATCGCGCTCGGCGAGGCGACCAAGACCGTTCCGTTCATGATGGAGGCCGACAAGGCCTACCGCTTCACCATCGAATGGGGTCGCTCGACCGCCACGCTGGACCGCGAGGGAGAGACGACCGGGACCTCGGACGTGCGTCCGACCGTCGCGCAGGTCGAGGCCGCCCTGCCCGCCTTCGTGGGCGAGATCGAACAGGTCCCGCCGGCCTATTCGGCGATCAAGGTCGACGGCGAGCGCGCCTACGACCTGGCCCGCGCCGGCGAGACGGTGGAGCTGAAGTCGCGCAAGGTCATGGTCCATTCGGCCCGCGTCAGCGCCGCCCCGGACGCCGACCACGTCGAGATCGAGGTCGAATGCGGCAAGGGCACCTATGTCCGCGCCATCGTCCGCGACCTGGCCGCCGCCCTCGGCGCCGAAGCCCACGTCAGCGCCCTGCGCAGAACGCGGGTCGGTCCGTTCGGGGAGGATCGTGCGATTTCTCTGGAAAATCTGGAAGATATGAGCCATAAGGCCGCGCTTCCGGAGGTTCTGCTCCCGGTCGAGACCGCGCTGGACGACATCCCGGCGCTGGCCGTGACCGCGGAGGACGCCTTCCGGCTGGCGCAGGGACGACCCATCGTTCTCGTTCCCCGACAGGTCGAAACGCTCAAGGCCCGCCTCGCCGGCGGTTCGCGACTGGTTTCGGCGATGGAGGGAGACAGGCTGGTGGCCCTCGCCGAGATGCGTGCGGGAAAGCTCAATCCCGTCCGGGTCTTTCTTCAAGCCTGAGCGGAGACCACACGATGTCGATCACCATGGAGCGCAAAGCCGCGCTCATCGCCGAACACGGCCGCACCCCGGGCGACACGGGCAGCGCCGAAGTCCAGGTTGCGATCCTCTCCGAGCGCATCGCCAACCTGACCGAGCACTTCAAGTCGCACAAGAAGGACAACCACAGCCGTCGTGGCCTTCTGCTGATGGTTTCGCAGCGTCGCTCGCTGCTCGACCACCTGAAGAAGTCCGACGCCGCGCGCTACCAGAGCCTCATCGAGAAGCTCGGCCTGCGCCGCTAGTCGGTAGACCAAAGCGGGGCGAGACCTTCGGGTCTCGCCCTTCTGCTTATTCGCCGCCCGTTCCTCCAGGCTCTGGAACCGGCGGCGCGGCGTTCCCGAAACCGGGGACTCCAGAACGTACGCAGAGGGTTCAACGCGATCCTCACCGGGCCTGATCAATGGAGAGGATTTCGGAAACGACCCTGTCCGCCCCCGCCAGGGAATACGCCCGCGGGACACGAATGAAAGACACACCTGATATGTTCGATATCAAACGCAAGACCATCGAGTGGGGCGGCAAGACGCTGACCCTCGAAACCGGCCGCATCGCCCGTCAGGCCGACGGCGCCGTGCTGGCCACGATGGGCGAGACCGTCGTCCTGGCCACCGCCGTCTTCGCCAAGACGCAGAAGCCGGGCCAGGACTTCTTCCCCCTGACCGTCAACTACCAGGAGAAGACCTTCGCCGCGGGCAAGATCCCCGGCGGCTTCTTCAAGCGCGAAGGCCGTCCGTCGGAGAAAGAGACCCTGGTCTCCCGCCTGATCGACCGTCCGATCCGTCCGCTGTTCGTCAAGGGCTTCAAGAACGAAGTCCAGGTCGTCTGCACCGTGCTGCAGCATGACCTCGAGAACGATCCCGACATGCTGGCCATGGTCGCCGCCTCGGCCGCCCTGACCCTGTCGGGCGCTCCGTTCATGGGCCCGATCGGCGCCGCCCGCGTCGGCTACATCAACGGCGAATACGTTCTGAACCCGACCCTGGACGAGTCCAAGGAATCGAAGATGGACCTCGTCGTGGCCGGCACCGCCGACGCCGTGATGATGGTCGAGTCCGAGATCCAGGAACTCAACGAAGAGATCGTCCTGGGCGGCATCAAGTTCGCCCATGAAGGCATCCAGCCGGTGATCGACGCGATCATCGAACTGGCCGAGCACGCCGCCAAGGAGCCGTTCGACTTCACGCCGGAAGACACCGACGCGATCAAGGCTCAGATGAAGGCCCTGGTCGGCGCCGACATCGCCGCCGGCTACACCATCCAGAAGAAGCAGGACCGCTACGAAGCGATCGGCGCCGCCAAGAAGAAGGCCGTCGAGGCCCTCGGCAAGTCGGAAGCCAATCCGGAAGGCGTCGACCCGCTGAAGCTGGGCGGCGTGTTCAAGGAGCTGGAAGCGGACGTGGTCCGTCGCGGCATCCTGGACACCGGCAAGCGCATCGACGGCCGTGACGTCCGCACCGTGCGTCCGATCCTGGGCGAGGTCGGCATCCTGCCGCGCACCCACGGCTCGGCCCTGTTCACCCGCGGCGAGACGCAGGCCCTGGTGGTCGCGACCCTCGGCACCGGCGACGACGAGCAGTTCATCGACGCCCTGGAAGGCACCTACAAGGAATCCTTCCTGCTGCACTACAACTTCCCGCCCTACTCGGTGGGCGAGACGGGCCGCATGGGCTCGCCGGGCCGCCGCGAAATCGGCCACGGCAAGCTGGCCTGGCGCGCCATCCGCCCGATGCTGCCGACGAAGGAAGACTTCCCCTACACCATCCGCCTGGTCTCCGAGATCACCGAGTCGAACGGCTCGTCCTCGATGGCCACGGTCTGCGGTTCGTCGCTGGCCATGATGGACGCCGGCGTGCCGCTGGTCCGCCCGGTCTCGGGCATCGCCATGGGCCTGATCCTGGAATCGGACGGCTTCGCGGTTCTGTCGGACATCCTGGGCGACGAAGATCACCTGGGCGACATGGACTTCAAGGTGGCCGGCACCAGCGACGGCATCACCTCGCTGCAGATGGACATCAAGATCTCGGGCATCACCCTGGAGATCATGGAACAAGCCCTCGCGCAGGCGAAGGAAGGCCGTGATCACATCCTCGGCGAGATGAACAAGGCCATGGACGCGCCCCGCACCGAGCTGGGCGAGTTCGCGCCGAAGATCGAGACTATCAAGATCGCCGTGGACAAGATCCGCGAAGTGATCGGCTCGGGCGGCAAGGTGATCCGCGAGATCGTCGCCGAGACCGGCGCCAAGGTCGACATCGCCGACGACGGCACCATCAAGATCGCTGCCTCGGAACAGTCGAAGATCGACGCCGCCCGCGACTGGATCAAGTCGATCGCGAGCGAGCCGGAAATCGGCGCCATCTACAACGGCAAGGTCGTGAAGGTCGTCGACTTCGGCGCCTTCGTGAACTTCTTCGGCGCCAAGGACGGCCTCGTCCACGTCAGCCAGATCAGCAACGAACGCGTCGCCAAGCCGTCGGACGTGCTGAAGGAAGGCCAAATCGTGAAGGTGAAGCTCCTGGGCTTCGACGACCGCGGCAAGACCAAGCTGTCGATGAAGATCGTCGATCAGGAAACCGGCGAAGACCTTTCCAAGAAGGAAGGCGTCGAACCGGAAGACGCGGTGACCACCTAGGTCACGGCGTCAGCCTGCTGAATTGGAAGAGGCCGCTCCCGAGAGGGGGCGGCCTTTTTCGTTGGGGATCCGTCAGGCCGTGGTTTCCACCGGCAAGCCTAGTACGGCCTTCAGCCCAGCTAGCGCACGCTCCGGAAATGGCGCGCCGCCCCAAGCCTCCGCATACCCATCTGCGCCCAATGCGTCCCGGAGGCTCCGCGCCATGCGTTCGACGGCGAGGGCGAAGGCGTCGGGGTCACAGACCGCCTCGAACTCCAGATGTCCTTCAGTCTCGGGCGCATGCCGGGAGATGTCGGAAAAGCCGAAGATTCGAACGCGCAGGCCTGGCTCGACGCCCTTGAGGTCGTCCGACCAATGTCGTTCAAGTATCCAGCGCCATTCCCTGGGCTCGCCGTCAAAGCTGAGCGCCCCCGCGTGATGCCCCGCCGCTATCAAGGCGGCGACGCGGACGAGATCACCCAGAGCGTCGGTGCAGTAACTCACGCCGTTCATCTCAAGGACGCTCAAGCCGACCTCCAGACGGCAGTCAGCCCAACCTGCGCCCTGGAGTGCGAAGTCCACCTTCACCGCATCAGTCACCAAACGCCCCCCAAACCCCATGCCGAGATCATCGCCGGGCGTTCCGGGTTGCTCAAGGGCGCTTCGCGTCGCCGGAGGCGATGGGTCCGCAGGACCCACCCTTGACCAACCCGGAGCGTCCGGCACGCTGGCCTGCATGGGTTTTGGTGAACCGACCCATCCGGTCGGATGAGTGGGGACATGCTCCGGTGAAGCCGGTGCGTGTCCCCTGACTGCGCGCTCCGATCTTGGGGACACGCACCCTGCGGGAGCATGTCCCCGTCGGTTTCCGCGCTCCCTCCGTCATGGTCGGACTTGTTCCGACCACCCATGAACACCAGCGGTGGTGATGTCGCGGCGAGACGTCCGCCCCGCCACGCATGGGTCCTCGCGACAAGCGCGAGGATGATGGCGGTGGGGGATGTGCGTTGCATCCTTCGAGACGCGATCCTGAGGGATCGCTCCTCAGGATGACGAACTCCGAGTGCGTCATGGTGAGGAGCGAGCCTGGCGAGCGTCTCGAACCACGCAGGACATAACCGCACCGTCGACCACTGAGGTTCCCGGGGAAGCCCCCCTTGACCGCCCATCCCGCTCCGGCAAGCTGAGCCGCGACGGGAGGGGGACCCGATGCACCGGACGATCTCGACGACACTGGCCGCCATCACCACGCTGCTGCTCGCCGCGCCGGCGTTCGCCATTCCGCCGCCGCCGCCGACGCCCGCGCCGCCGGGCGTCGCCCTCTATCCGCTCGAGGACCTGACCCGGACTCCGCCGCCCGAGCTGGCCGCGCGCATGATGGCCGACGTCACCGGGCAGTTCGTCGAGTACCGGCCGAACGAACAGCGCTTCTACGGCCCCGCGATCCCTGCCGGGCCTCTGGGCCTGTGCCAGGCGCGGATCATGACGGCCCAGATCCAGCCGGACGGAGCCGACCCCCGCTACTACGTCAGCGACCTGCACCTCGGCTGGCGCTTCCGGCAGATGGCTCCGGGGACAGCCTGCGCCGACATTCCCAAGGGCGCCGCCTATTTCGACGCCCCGGACGTCGTCGTCGCCTATCGCGGGCTGGCCCTGTGGTCGCAAGTCCGGGCCGACCTTCTCTCCGGCCAGCGGCGTCTCGACTGGACCCTGGGCTGTAGCAAGGCGGCGCCGCGCTGCGATGTTCGCGACGTCCGCGCCAAGGCGCTCATGTTCGGCGACGAGGATATTCTCGCCATCCAGATGGTCTCGATCTCGCCGTTTGAGACCGGAAGGCCCTCGACCTACCGCATCCTGCTCCGGAACAGCGGCGCGGCCGAGGCCTTCACCCTCGTCACGCGCTTCGAGGGTTACCGCCCAGACGGACTTGCTCAACCGGTGGAAACCCTCAAGTCGGTCCGCCTCGGCTTCTGATCAGAGTAAGGGGACACGCACCGGCTTCACCGGAGCATGTCCCCTTACGACCTAGCAGCCCGGCGGCGGCAGGGTTGCGAAGTCGCGCTGGAAGGTCGCGTCGGCGAAGCCGCTGTAGATCCGCCACTGACCCTGCCGATCCCGCCACAGGAAGCTGGGCACGAAGGCGCCGAACCCCGCCGCCCTGGACAGGGCCCGGGCGTCGAGGGTCGCCGCCACCGCGGCGTTGAAGGCCGCCGTCGCTTCGTCGCTGTCCGCCGGGTCGAGCCCGCCCCGGTAGCGCCCCGCGAAGACCTGGACGATCAGGCTCGGGTCGCGCCGGAAGGCCGCCTCGGTGATGGTCTCCTTGCGCTCGCCGTCGACCGCCAGCAGCACGAGCTGGACGTCGTATCCCTGGCGCACGAGCCGCGGATAGGCCTGGGCCATGAACGCCCGTGAGTAGGGACAGGTCGTCGAGACCAGGGCGTAGACGGCGGCGCAGCCCCCCTTCCCCGGCCGCCCCGTCCAGGGCGCCTGCTGCAGCCGAGCCAGCAGTTGGCGATTGCGTACGGGCTGGCCGCCGACGGGGGCCGCCCCCGCCGTTGGGACGGCGGCCAGCCCGCCCAGCGCCACGCCCGCCGCGGCGAGCAGGAGCGTGCGCCGGTCCGGGGCGGGGACCCTCACGACCCCGCTCCCGGAACCACGACGGTCGCCAGCTGCTTGGCGGCCGTCCCGTAGGGATCGCTGTAGACGTCGAAGCCCACGACCTCGCCCTCGAGCACGCCGTAGCCCTGGGCCGGGCGGGCCGAGAGGATGCGAACGCGGGCGACGATGCGGGTGCGGTACTGGTCGCGGGCGCCCTTCAGCATCGCCTCGGCCCGGTCGGCCGGCATCGGCCAGACCCCGGCCTGGGCGCCGTTGCGGATCTTCAGCCGCACATGCTCGCCCAGGGCGCCGAAGGAGAAGAAGCGGCCGTCGCCGAAGTCCTCGATCACCACCCCGCCCCGCGCCGGATCATAGCGGCTCAGCTGGGTCACCACCGGGAGGGTCAGGCAGCGGATGCCGGCGACCGCGTCGAACTGGGCCTGCACGGCGGTCTTGGCCGTGGTCCAGGCGACCTCGGGATTTCCGGAGCTGTCGTACTGATGGAGCGATCGCTCCGCCCAAGCCTCCATGGGCGGCGGCGTTCCCAGGGTCCCGTGATAGATCATCACCATGTCCCCGTCCTCCAGATCGGGGCGGTACTCGTCGCACTTCACCCGCCTGGGCTCCGGCGGCTTGGGCGCTTCCTTTCGCTGGGCGACGGCCAGGGACGGCGCGGCGGTCCGGCCGGACGCGGCGACGGCGTTGTCGCCCTGATCGGCCTTGTTTCGGTCGCCGCAGCCGGCGAGGGCCAGCGCCGCCAGGCAGGCGGTCGCGGCCAGGGTCATGCGCATCGCGGGCATCAGAACTTCCCTCCTTCCGCGGTCTTGGATTGAGCCAGGGCCTGGCCGGCCAGCAGGGCGTCGCGTTCCTGTTCGAAGCGCTCGTTCTGGTAGGCCCAGAGGCCGGCGGGATCGAACACCGCCGTCTCGACCCGGTAGGCCAGGGCCGGGTTCTGGTCGGGGGTGACCCGGGCGACGACGGTCACGCCGCAGTCGGGACCGTAGTTCAGGGCCTGGTGGCCCGGGTCGACAGTGTTGGCGCACCGGCGCAGGCGCTCGCGGTCGAACGCCGGGATCGGCGTTCCATCCGGCTGGGCGGTCCAGACCATCTTCCCGCGATCCTCGACCACGGTCGGCTCGCCATACTTGGCCTTCAGCCCCGCGACCTGGCTCTCGACGGTGGGCTGTTCGCCCTTGGCGAAGGGCTGGGCCAGCCAGATGGCGTAGACCTTCTCCTGGCCCGGCATGCCGTCGGCGATGAAGCGCCAGACGGCGTCGGTCTTCTGCAACCCCCGGCCGGGATCCCTGTCGAAGATGTCCTGCTGCCGAAAGCGCGGACCGAAGGCTCCGTTGGCCACCGCGGCCATGGTGCGGATCTTCAGGCCCTGCTCCTGGCGGTCGAAATCGGCGCTTTCGGTCATCAGCACCGAGTCGAGCGGCCGGCCCTTCTCGCACTGGGCGTAGAGCAGCGCCGTGTCATAGCCGACCCCCAGCCGCAGGCCGCGGATGTCGTCGGCCCGCGCGCCCGACGGCCGGGCCGGCACGTCGAACTTTCGCGGGCAGTCGATGTCCAGCTTGCGGCCCCAGACGTCCATGGCCCCGGCGACCTTCTCGCCGGCTTCCAGCGGCCTCGGCTCGACGGCCTTGGCCTTTTCCTTGTCGCCGCAGGCGGCCAGCGCCAGGAGCGAAAGCCCCAACGCCCCGGCCGCGGCCGGCCGCATGGGGCGGCCTCCCATCTTCGAATGTTTCATGGTCCCAACCCACAAACCGCGCGACAGCCGCGCATCGAACGGGCCCACGGTCGGGCAGCGGCCGGCTCGAGTCCTGACGCCGACCTCAAGAACTTCTCAAGGCCGTGATCGGAGGGCTTTCATGCCCGTTGCGTCCTCGGGCCAGGCCGACATAGGGTTAACCGCGAAGCGTCCGGGGGGATCGCTCGCCGATCCGGCGTCCGGCCCCCTGTCGCGCTCATGGAGGGGGACATCATGAAATCGCTTACGCTCTGGGCTCGCGCCCTGGCGGCGGGATTCGCCGCGGCTGCTCTCGCCGGGGCCGCGCACGCCGCCACCTATATCGACACCGGCCTGTCGACCCTGAAGCCCGAGGATCGGGCCGTGGTCGCCAACCCGCAGCCGGTGCAGCTGCTCTTCACCTTCAAGACGGCCGGCGCGGCGAACGCCCGGGCGACCAAGGAACTGACCAAGAAGGTCACCGAGGTGGTCACCGCCAGCGGCGCCTTCTCGGAAGTCTCCGAAGCGCCGGTGGCCAACGGCGCCATCCTGTCGGTCACCATCGACAACCTCATCCAGGAAGGCGCGACCGGCAAAGGCTTCGTCACCGGCCTGACATTCGGTCTCAAGGGCACGATGGTCAGCGACGTCTATGTCTGCACGGTCGAGTACGTGACCGGCGCCGACGGCGCCAAGATCGCCAAGTCCGGCCGCCACGCCCTGCACACCACGATCGGCGTCACCCAGGCGCCGCCGAACGGCGTGAAGGCCAAGAACATCGTGGAAGCGGTCATGACCATGACCGACCAGCTGGTCTCCAACACCCTGAACGACGTCGCCAAGGACCCTGCCTTCACCGGCGTGACCGTCGACGCCGCGACCGCGCCGGCCCCCGCCACGCCCACGCCCACGCCGGCGCCGGCGCCGGCGGCCGAGCCGACCCCGTCGGGCGCGGAAGCCGGCTGATGCGCGTTCCGCTGCTCCTCGCCGCCGCCCTCTGCCTGGGCGCCGGCGGCTGCGCCATGGGACCGATGGCGGTCCAGGGCGCCACGCTCGACAACGTCCAGGCCGCCCGCGCGGCGACGCCCGCTCCGGTCGCCGTCGGCGCGTTCGTCCTGGCCGAAGGGCTTCCCAAGGCGATGGACCGATCGATCGCGATCCGCGCCGGATCGGTCACCGCGCCGGGCGGCGGATCGTTCGCGGGCTATCTGAAGACCACGCTCGAAACCGAGCTGACGGCCGCCGGCAAGCTCGACGCCGCGTCCGGAACGACGATCAGCGGCGAACTCACCCAGAGCAGCGTCGCCACGCCGCTGCCGATGAGCCGGGGACTCGTGGGGGCCCGCTTCCGCGTCACGCGGGACGGAAAGGTGCTGTACGAGAAGGAGCTGACCGCTTCGGACGAATGGGAATCGAACTTCATCGGCGCCGTCGCCATTCCCATGGCCATGGACCGCTATACGGCGCTCTACCCCAAGCTGGTCGGCGTCCTGCTGAACGATCCCGAGTTCCGGGCCGCTCTGAGGCGCCCCTGACCACGTCGGATCGCGGTCCAGAGTAAACGCCCCTTAACCCTCTCCGGTCCAAACATCGGGTTTGAATGACCTAGGGGGCGCGGATGGCGCGTGCGGCGAGACGAACCGGTCTGGAGATGGCGGCGGAACTGCTCGCCTGGGGCTGGTCGACGCCGTTCACCGCCAGGCTGCGCGGCGGGCTGATCGCCGCCGCCGGCGCGGCCCTGATCGCCGCCTTCGCCACCTGGAACTCGGCCGACCCGAGCCTGAACGTCGCCTCCGGCCTGCCCGCCACCAACGTCCTGGGCGGCCCGGGCGCGGTGCTGGCCGACGTCTTCGTGCAGTCGCTGGGCCTCGCCGGCTGGGGCCTGGCCCTGCTGATGGTGGTGTTCGGCCTGACCCGCGTCGCCGACGCCGATCCCGACGCCCATCGCCAGAAGACCCGACTGAGGGCGCTGGCCGGGACCCTGGGCGTGATGTTCCTGGCCGGCGCGATCGCCGCCCCGCCGCCGCCCGCCGCCTGGCCGCTGGCCCGGGGACTCGGCGGCTTCTGGGGCGATGCGCTGCTGAGCGGCCTAGGCGGTCTGATCGCCTTCGCCCACATCCCGGGCGCGACCTTCATCGCCGCCGTGATCCTGTTGGTCCTGGGCGGCGTCGGCCTGGCCTGGGCCATGGGCGCCACCCGGGCGAGCGCCGCCGCCCGCGCCGAGGGCGTGCTGGAAACCCTGCTGGCCCGCCGCCCGCAGGCCCAGGTCCGCCAGCCCGAACGCGCCGTCCAGCAACCGCGCGCCGAAGCTCCCAAGCCGGCCCCCCGCGCCGCCGCGCGACCCGAGCCTCGCCCGGCCTCGCAGCCTGAACCCGCCGGCGGCTACGACGCGGCGGACGACGATTTCGACGACGAAGCCGACGCGCCGGCGCCGACCCAGGACCGCGTCGCCGTCACCGGGCCCGCCATCCGGCCGCCCAAGGCCGCGCCCAAGGACAGCGGCCGTGAGGTGCGCGAGGCCCAGAAGACCTTCGACTTCGTCCAGCCCGGCGGCTTCGCCCTGCCCGAGTTGGCCATGCTGGCCAAGCCCAAGCCCCGCGTCGGCGGCTTCGACGAGGAGGCCCTGCGCCAGAACGCCCGCCTGCTGGAGAGCGTGCTGGCCGAGTTCGGCATCCGCGGGAACATCGACCAGATCCGCCCGGGTCCGGTGGTCACCCTGTACGAGCTGGTTCCCGCCCCCGGCGTGAAGCACGCCCGCGTCGTGGCGCTGTCGGACGACATCGCCCGCTCGATGGGCGTCGCCGCCTGCCGCGTGTCGGTGGTCCAGGGGCGCAACGCCATCGCGCTGGAACTACCCAACACCAAGCGTGAGACCGTCTATCTGCGCGACCTGCTGGCCAGCGCCGACTACGAGAAGTCGTCCCAGGTTCTGCCGATGGCGCTGGGCGAGACGATCGGCGGCGAGCCCTACATCGCGGACCTGGCCAAGATGCCCCACCTGCTGATCGCGGGTACGACGGGCTCGGGCAAGTCGGTCGGCGTCAACGCCATGATCCTGTCGATCCTGTACCGCCTGCCGCCCGAGCAGTGCCGGTTCATCATGATCGACCCGAAGATGCTGGAACTGAGCGTCTACGACGGCATCCCGCACCTGCTGGCGCCGGTCGTGACCGACTCCAAGAAGGCCATCGTCGCCTTGAAGTGGACGGTGCGCGAGATGGAGGACCGCTATCGCCGCATGGCCAAGATCGGCGTGCGCGGCATCTCGGCCTACAACGAACGCGCCCGCGAGGCGCAGGAGAAGGGCGAGCACTTCGAGCGGACCGTCCAGACCGGCTTCGACGAGAGCGGCCGCCCGATCTTCGAGAGCGAGAAGATCCGCCCCGACCCGATGCCCTATCTCGTAGTGGTGATCGACGAGGTGGCGGACCTGATGATGGTCGCCGGCAAGGACATCGAAGGCGCCGTCCAGCGCCTGGCCCAGATGGCCCGCGCCGCCGGCATCCACCTGATCATGGCCACTCAGCGCCCGTCGGTGGACGTCATCACCGGCACCATCAAGGCCAACTTCCCGACCCGGATCAGCTTCCAGGTCACCTCGCGCATCGACAGCCGAACCATCCTCGGCGAGCAGGGCGCCGAGCAGCTGCTGGGTCAGGGCGACATGCTCTACATGGCCGGCGGCTCCGGCGGCCGCCTGACCCGCCTGCACGGTCCGTTCGTGGCCGACGAGGAGGTGGCTTCGGTCGCCAAATTCCTGCGCGATCAGGGCCAGCCGCAGTACCTCGACGAGGTCACCGCCGGCGGCGACGACGAGGACGGCGGCGGCGACCTGGGCCTGGCGGGCGGCGAGGAGGGCGAGAACAGCCTCTACGACCGCGCCGTGGCCGTGGTCACCCGCGACGGCAAGGCCTCGACCAGCTACATCCAGCGCCGGCTGCAGATCGGCTACAACCGCGCCGCTTCGCTGATCGAACGGATGGAGCAGGAAGGCGTCGTCAGCCCGGCCAACCACGCCGGCAAGCGCGAGATCCTGGCGCCGCCGCCTCCGTAGCGGCTATGGTCCGCCGTGAAATCGCCGTCCGGCCCTGCTAAGCGGACCTCATGACGAACCGAGACACGACCCGTCGCACCCTGCTCGCCGCCGCCCCGCTGGCGCTGCTGCTGCCCGCCGCCGCCCGCGCCCAGCAGGGCCTGCCTCCCGAGGATCAGGCGCTGGTCGCCAAGGCCACGGCCTATCTGCAGGGCCTGACCTCGGCCAAGGGCCGCTTCGTCCAGACCGACACCCGCGGCAGTCAGACCCAGGGGGTGCTCTACATGCAGCGCCCCGGCAAGGCGCGCTTCGAATACGAGGCCCCGTCCAGCCTGCTGGTCATTTCCGACGGGAAGGTGGTGTCGGTCGCCGACAAACGGCTGAAGACCGTCAACCGCTACTGGCTCAGCCAGACGCCGCTGAAGCTGTTCCTGGCCGACGAGATCCGCCTGGACCGGGGCGTGCACATCAGCCGCGTCTCGCGGCTGAACGACGGCTTCCAGATCACCGCTCAGGACCGCGCGGGCAAGACCAAGGGCCAGATCACGCTGACCTTCTCCGACAGCCCGATGCAGCTGCTCGGCTGGACGATCACCGACGCCCGCAACGCCGCCACCCGCGTCCGCCTGACCAGCCTGGAGCGCGCGTCGGGACTCGACCCAGCGTTGTTCCGCGCGCCCGCGCCCACGACCGGAAGGTCTTCCTGATTGTGACATATTCGCAACGAGCAATTGCCCCGATTCAGCCTGTTGACGTTTTCGAAAGCTCGTTGCATTAATGCCACTACAGCGGTGGCGCGCCCGACCTCGCGAAACCGTTCACCGTGCCGGAACCTATCCCCTCCCGGCGGCGGCATGAGAGACCACTTCTTCACGCCCGGACGCTCCTGCGTCCGGGCGTTTTCTTTTGTCCGAAACGGCTTATCTGGAGCCCATGCGCCTCCGTCTCGCCACCTGGAACATCAACTCCGTCCGCCCGCGCGGCGAGCTCATCGGCCGGATGGTCGACGAGATCGCGCCGGATGTCCTGTGCCTGCAGGAGATCAAGTGCCAGACGGCCGAATTCCCCAAGTCGATGTTCGAGGACCTCGGCTTCAACCACTTCCGGATCGCCGGGCAGAAGGGCTGGCACGGCGTGGCCATCGCCTCGCGCCATCCGATCGAGGACGCCCAGCCGCTGGAGGTCTGCCGCGAGGGTCATGCCCGCTGCGTCGGGGCCAGGATCGCCGGGGTCGAGATCCACAACTTCTACATCCCGGCCGGCGGCGACCTGCCGGACCGCGAACTGAACAAGAAGTTCGACCACAAGCTGGACTTCTACGAGACCCTGACCGCCGAACTGGCCAAGCGGAATCCGAAGGACCCGCTGGTGGTCACCGGCGACCTGAACGTGGCCCCGGGCGAGTTCGACGTCTGGAACCACAAATACATGTCCAAGATCGTCAGCCACACGCCGGTCGAGATCGAGGCTTTCCGGAAGATGGAGGCGTCGCTGGGCTTCCTGAACCTGATGCGCGAGGCCGTCGCGGAGCCGGAGAAGCTGGCCAGCTGGTGGAGCTATCGCGCCGCCGACTTCCGTCAGAGCAACCGCGGCCTGCTGCTGGACCACATCCTGGTCACGCCGGGCCTGCGCGACGCGGCCCATCACACCGGCAAGGTCCAGGCCCGCATCCACGACGACGTGCGCGGCTGGGACAAGCCCAGCGACCACGCGCCGGTGACGGCGGACTTGATGGTCTGACAGGCGTCAGAAGCCGCAGCGGGGAACCCAGTACTGTTCGTACTCGGCCGCGGTCATCGTGGAATTGACCGTCCAGCGACGGCCAGACCTCTGGTCCAGGACGAGCATGATCTCGTCGCCCTCAGCCGGGATGAAACCGAACTGCACGCCGCTGAACTCGACCTCACGGGCCGTGAACGCCACGCGGGCGCCACGCGGGTACTGGCCGAGGATCGCCTCGCGCACCGCCGCTTCGACCTTGGAGCTCCGCTGCTCCTCCTCGACCTTGAGATCCCATGTCTTCGAGACGCGAGCGCGCACGAAAGCGTCGCCATCCAGCAACGAGCGGCGAAACTCTTCGCAACTGGGCCTGGACCAGGACAGGGCGTCGGCGCTCCCGGCGACAAGGATCGTCGCGCCGACAGCGAGAAGACCCGCCAGGGCGCGCCGCGAGCGCATCAGGGCTGGAGCCGGTATCCGCCCGCCTCGGTCAGGAGCAGGCGCGCATTGGCCGGATCGGGCTCAATCTTCTGGCGCAGGCGGTAGACGTGGGTTTCCAGCGTGTGGGTGGTGACCCCCGCGTTGTAGCCCCAGACCTCCGTCAGCAGCTCCTCGCGCGAGACCGCCTTGGCGCCCGAGCGATAGAGGTACTTCAGGATGTTGGTCTCCTTCTCCGTCAGGCGGACCTTCTTGCCCTTCTCGTCGACCAGCAGCTTGCCGGCCGGCCGGAACTCATAGGGGCCGATCTTGAAGACCGCGTCCTCGGACGCCTCGTGGCTGCGCAGCTGGGCGCGGATGCGGGCCAGCAGAACGCCGAAGCGAAAGGGCTTGGTGACGTAGTCGTTGGCCCCGGAATCCAGGCCCAGGATGGTGTCGGCGTCGGTCGCCGCCGCCGTCAGCATGATGATCGGCGCGGTGACGCCGTTCTTTCGCATCAGGCGGCAGGCCTCGCGGCCGTCCATGTCGGGCAGGTCGACGTCGAGCAGGATCAGGTCGGGCCGGGCGTCCTTGCCCAGCCGCGCGCCTTCGCCCGCCGTGTCGGCCTGGACGACCGCGAACTCTTCGTGCAGCGCCAGCTGCTCGGCGAGTGCGCCCCGGAGATCGTTGTCGTCATCGACAATCAGAAGGGTCTTGCGTTGCGCCATACGGGGGAACATGCACCGTTTCGTGTCTCTAGGCCAAGTATCGGCCCGGACTTACAGCCACAAGATAGGCGCCCTAATGACCATCTTCACGGCCTTTTCAGACGGACGGTTCGACCTGGCGGGCCGCGAGACCCGCTGCGCCCTGGGCAAGGGCGGCGTCGTCGAGGCGCCTGACAAGCGCGAGGGCGACGGCTGCAGCCCCTTGGGCGTCTGGACCATCCGCCGGGTGATGTTCCGCCCGGACAAGGGCGGGACGCCGCTGACCGGCCTGCCGACCGCGCCGACCCAGCCGACGGACGGATGGTGCGACGCCCCGACGGACCCGGCCTACAACTGCCCGGTCACCCTGCCCTACCCGGCCAGCGCCGAGCGGATGTGGCGCGACGATGATGTCTACGACCTGGTCGGAATCCTGGCCCACAACGACGCGCCGGTGGTTCCGGGCCTGGGGTCGGCGATCTTCCTGCACCTGGCGCGGCCGGGCTACGTCCCGACCGAGGGCTGCATCGCCCTGTCCCGCTCGGACATGGAGGCCCTGCTGGGCCTCGCACATCCAGGCGCGGCGATCGCCATCCGGCGCGCCTGAGGCGCTAGCGCCGGCTCAGGCCGGCAAGCGGTGCATGGCGCACAGCTTGTTGCCGTCGGGGTCGCGCAGATAGGCGAGGTACATCTTGCCCATGCCGCCGGCGCGGACGCCCGGAGGGTCCTCGCAGGTCACGCCGCCCGCGGCCACGCCCGCGGCGTGCCAGGCGTCGACCTGGTCGGTCGAGCTGCAGGCGAAGCCGATGGTGCCGCCGTTGGCGAAGGTCGCGGCCTCGCCGTCGATCGGCTTGGACACGCCGAGCACGCCGGAGGCGGTGCGGTAGAAGATGCGGCGGCCGTCGTCGACATAGCCGGGCGCGACGTCGAGCGTGCCCAGCAAGCTGTCGTAGAAGGCCTTGGCCTTGGCGACGTCGTTGGTGCCGATCATCACGTGTGAGAACATGGTGCGTCCTTCCCCTTATTGGTTCTGCGACAGCAGTTCAGCCCGATCCGGACGTCGGACGCAACGGTTCTAAACAACTGTTCGTGCGGCGAACCAGGGCGTCATCCGGCGCAGCGCTTCCTCGACCTCGGGCGTGGAGACGGCGAAGCTGATGCGGATGAACCGGCGGCCCTCGACCGGGTCGAAGTCGACGCCGCTGGCCGTGGCCACGCCGGTGTCGCGCAGCAGCTGCTTGCAGAACTCCAGGCTGTCGTCGGTCAGATGGGCCACGCTGGCGTAGATGTAGAAGGCGCCGTCCGGCGGAGCGATCTCGCGCAGGCCCAGGCCCGGCAAAGCGTCCAGCAGCAGGGCGCGATTGCGGCGATAGACCTCGACATGGCCCTCCAGCTCGTCGCGGCAGTCCATGGCGATCAGGCCGGCGTGCTGGCTCAGCGACGGGGCCGTCAGGAACAGGTTGCCGACATAGGCGCGGGCGTCGGCGATCAGGTCGCGCGGCGCCAGCAGCCAGCCCAGCCGCCAGCCGACCATGCTGAAGTACTTCGAGAAGCTGTTCACGATCAGGGCCGACGGCTCGAACTCGAGCATCGACCGGCACGGCCCGACGTAGCTGAGGCCGTGGTAGATCTCGTCGGAGACGATGCGGATGCCGCGCGCGCGGCAGACGGCGGCGATCTTCTCCAGCTCCGCGGCCCCGATGACGGTCCCGGTCGGGTTGGCCGGGCTGGCGATGATCACGCCCTTGGGCGCCGGGTCGAGCGCGGCTAGGTGCGCGGCGGTCAGCTGGAAACGATCCTCGGGGCCGCAGGCGATCTCCACCGGCTCCATCCGCAGCGCCTTCAGCGTGTTGCGGTAGGCGACGTAGCCCGGCCGGGCCAGCGCCACCCGGTCGCCCGGCTCGAACGCCGACAGCAGCGCCAGAACCAGGGCCGGCGAGGCGCCGCAGGTCAGCACGATCCGGTCCGGCTCGACGGACACGCCATAGCCATCGGCGTAGTGGCGGGCGATCCGCTCGCGCAGGGCCGGGCTCTCCCAATAGCCGAGGCCGTCGCTGTCCAGCACGTCGTGCGAGCGGGCGATGGCGGCGGTCGGCGCGCCGGTCGAAGGCTGGCCGAACTCCATGTGGATGATGGAGCGGCCGTCTTCCTTGAGCTGGTGGGCCAGCCGGCTGATCCCGATGGCGTGGAACGGTTCGATGGGCGCGCGCATGGTCGCTCACAACCGCGAAACCGGCCGCGACGCAAGCGCCGCCGACCTCGGTGAGCGAAATTGTCCGCTCCGGTTTGCGCGCCTGCGTCCTCGCCGCCGCTCTTGGGTTGCGGCAGGCTTCCCGCAAAACAATGGGGGCGGTGCGTCCGAACCCCGACCTGAGGGAAGGAAACAGTGATGAACTTGCGTACGCGCCTCAAAGGCGGGACGGCCGTTTTGCTGGCCTCCGCCGCGGTCCTGTCGACCCCGGCTCTGGCTCAGGAAACCCAGACGGTCGACGAGCTGGTCGTGACCGCCAACCGCCGCGAACAGGCGCTCAACGACGTCGGCATGGCCATCCAGGCCTTCGGCGCCGAGCAGCTGGAGTCGCTGCGGGTGACCAACGTCCAGGACCTGTCGGCGGTGGCCCCCAGCTTCACCGTGTCGCGGTCCTACCAGGGCGTGCCGACCTACACGCTGCGCGGGATCGGCTTCAACACCATCAACATGTCGGCCACCTCGACCGTCGGCACCTATGTCGATGAAGTCGCCTACGCCTATCCGATGATGCTCAGCGGCCCGGTGTTCGACCTGGAACGGGTCGAGGTGCTGAAGGGCCCGCAGGGCACCCTCTACGGCCGCAACACCACCGCCGGCCTGATCAACTTCGTCACCCAGAAGCCCTCGCACGACTTCCAGGCCCGCGGCGTGGCGGAGTTCGGCAACTACGAGACCTACAACTTCGAAGGCATGGTCAGCGGTCCGCTGGCCGACAACCTGCAGGGCCGGATCGCCTTCCGCAGCGAGACCAGCAACCAGGGCTGGCAGAAGTCCGCCTCGCGCAACGAGCGCCTGGGCAAGGTGGACCGCTTCGGCGTCCGCGGCTCGCTGGCCTTCCAGCCGACCGAGTATCTGTCGGTCGACGCCTCGGTGAACTACTGGGCCAACAAGAGCGACACCCTGGCCGCCCAGGCCATCGGCTTCACCCCGGGCACGACGCCGCAGACCCTGAACCCGCTGGGCGCCGGCTTCCACAACGCGCCCGGCCTGGCCAACTTCATCAATAACCAGAAATGGTCGAACGACACGGCCGACTGGGCCCCATCCTCGCGCCGCACCTCGACGGTCGCCGGGATTCCGGGCGTCGACAAGCCGCTCCAGGAAGACTCGACCTTCCTCGGCGGCAAGCTGAACATCCGCTGGGACATCAACGACGACCTGCGCCTGGTCTCGCTGACCAGCTACAACAAGATCGAGCGCAAGGGCGTGATGGACTGGGCCGGCGCGCCCTACAACGTGCTGATCCAGGACGCCGACGGCGAGATCAAGTCGTTCGCCCAGGAACTGCGGGTCGAGGGCGGCAACGACCGCGTCACCTGGCTGATCGGCGGCTACTACGGCAAGGACGACATCGTCGACACCAACCAGACGCTGTTCCGCGACAACGCCAACGTCCGCCTGTTCCAGGCGCTGACCGCCCAGCTGGCCCTCACGCCGGCGAACACCGGCCCGCTGCCCGGCGGTCAGGGACCGGGCGGCAGCTACTCGATGACCCAGGCCGCGAACACGTTCCAGACCTATCGTGACGACGGCAGGATCGAGACCAAGACGGCGAGCATCTTCGCCAGCGCCGACTGGAAGCTGTCGGACACCCTCAGCCTGACCACCGGCATCCGCTACACCCAGGACAAGCAGGACGCCAACATCTGCTCGCGCGACGTCAACGGCTCGATGCTGCCGAACCTGAACGTCACCAACAAGTACCTGTACAATCTGCGCTACGCCGGCGTCGTGATCACCGACAACGTGGTCGCCAACGGCTGCTCGACGACCCGGATCAACTGGGCGACCAAGACCGCCACGCGCGGCGAGGTCATCACCAGCCTGGACGAGGACAACATCGCCTGGCGCCTGGCCCTGAACTGGAACGCCAGCGACGACGTGCTGGTCTACGGCTCGATCTCGAAGGGCGCCAAGTCGGGCGGCGCGCCGGTCAACACCGCCAGCCTCTACGAACAGAACCTGCCGGTCGGCCAGGAGAAGCTGCTCGCCTATGAGGTCGGCGTGAAAGCCGGGCTGTTCGAGCGCCGCGTCCAGGCCAACCTCTCGGCCTTCTACTACGACTACACCGACAAGCAGATGAGCACCTACAATCCGGATGCGCTCTACACCGCCCTGGCGCGGCTGCAGAACATTCCGGAATCGCTGGCCTACGGCCTCGACGGCGAGGTGACCTGGCGGGTGACGGACAACTTCACGGCCATCGGCGCGGCGACCTTCCTGCACACCGAGATCAAGGGCTTCGTCGGCACCGACGGCGCCGGCCTGCCGCGCAACTACGACGGCGCGGGCTTCCTCTACAGCCCCGAGTTCCTCGGCAGCATGACGTTCGTCTACGAGCGCGAGCTGACCGACGGCATGGGCCTGAAGGCGACCCTCAACGGCCGCTACCAGAAGGAGTCCCAGGCCGACCTGGAAGGCAACCCGCTGTACAGGATCCCCGCCTACGGCCTGCTCAACGGCAGCGTCGGGATCACCGCCGCCAACGGCCGCTGGGAAGCCACCCTCTGGGGCCGCAACCTGACCGACGAGTACTACTGGACCGCGGTGGCCAGCAACGCCAACACCGTCGTGCGCTTCCCGGGCCAGCCCCGGACCTTCGGGGTCGCTCTGACGCTGAAGTACTGATCCTCAGCCTCAGGCCGCCGCTCCTCCCGCGGCGGCCGATCGGCTTCGGGCGCGTCCGCATGGGCGCTGGACGCGCCCTTTTTCTTGCTGCCCCTAGCGTCACCCGGTTTAGGTGGCGCCATGGAGGCGGCCGACGTCAAGGATGGACCGAGCCCCGGCGGCTGGATCGCCGAACGGTTTCGCGTGCCGCGGCGCTATCTGGACATCCTGGCGGGCTCCCAGGCGGCCGCCGACCTGATCGCCACGGTCGAACCGGCGGCGTCCGGCGGCGAGATGCTGCCCTCGGTGGTGTTCCTGAACCTCTGTCTCGAACATATGCGACGCACCAGCGACGAGGCCTTCGCCATGGCGCCGCGGCCGGTGGCGCGCGGGACGTTCGGCCTGCTGATCGCCGCCGCGTCGCAGGGCGACACCTTCGGCGAAGCGCTACAGCGTTTCGCCATGGCGGCTCCGCTGCTGCGTCCGGACATGCGCTTCGACCTGGTCCGTTCGCGGCGGGGCCTGGCCCTGTCCTTCGACTACCCTGGGCCGCGCAGGGCGCGACACGACCTGGCCTCGGAGATCTTCGCCCTGACCGCCCACTGCGGCTTCCGCTGGCTGACCGGCAAACGGCTGAAGCCGGTGCGCCTGAGGGTGCCGCCCGCGGCGCCGCCCGTTGGGCCGACCCTGCTGCGGCCGATCCTGTCGCGCACCGCCGTCCGTCGCGGCGAGGGCGTCACGGTGACCTACGACGCCGCCGATGCGGACCTGCCGCTGCAGCCTGTAAAGTACCAGCACTGGGCGGCGGCCGAGCTGAGCGAGTTCAACACCCTGATGGAGGAGGCGGCCGAAGGCCTCGCGGCCGGCCCGGCGGCGCCCGACATCGTCAACCAGGTACGCGCCGTCCTCGGGCCGGCGTCCTGGGACGAGCCGTCTGCCGCCCGTCGCCTGGGCATGAGCACGGCCACCCTGCGCCGCCGGCTGGCCGAGGTCGGGACGACGTTCCGCAATCTGGCCTCCGACGCGCGTCGCCGAGCCGCCGCCAGCCTGCTGGTCACCGAGCGGTCGCTGGAGGATGTGGCGCAGGAGCTGGGCTTCTCGGACGCCCGCAGCCTGCGCCGCGCCTGCCGCGCCTGGTTCGGCGCGACCCCGGCGGAGTACCGCCGGACCGCCGGCTAGGGCGTCGGCTCGGCCGCGAAGGCGGCGACGTCGGCGACCAGGCCCTGCACCGCCAGGGCGACCAGTTCGCCGCCCTTCTCGGGCGTGGCCAGGCCCGGATCGGAGCCCATGCGGCCGTCGGCGTAGCGGGCGCGGAAGTCCAGCGCCTCGCGGACCGGCCCGGTCGGGGCGATCTGGGGGGCGTAGTTCGCGGTCTTGATGGCGTCCGGATAGGCCCATTGGGTCACGGCGATCTCGGACGGGGTGGCGTGGCTGCCGTGGCCGACCGGGAACTGCTGCCGGGCCAGGGCGTCGACGCCGGCCAGGTCCCACCAGTTCTTCAGCTTGCAGGCGAAGCCGCGACGGCGGCCGGCGAAGCTGGCCTCGGCGTAGAGCTCGCTGAAGGCCGCCTCGATGGTGGCGACGTTCCCGCCATGGCCGTTCAGGAAGTAGATCCGCTCGAAGCCGTGGGCGCCCAGCGATCGGCACCAGTCGCCGATCGCGGCGATGAAGGTGGTCGGGCGCAGGAAGATGGTTCCCGCGAACTCCAGATGGTGCTGGGCCATGCCGATGTTGAAGGTCGGGGCGACCAGCAGGTCGTCGTGCTGCTTCTGGGCCTCGTGGGCGATGATCTCGGGGCACATCCAGTCGGTGCCGAGCAGGCCGGTCGGGCCATGCTGCTCGTTACTGCCGATCGGAACGACCACCGTCTTCGACCGCTGCAGATAGGCCTCGATTTCCGGCCAGGTCGATTTCGCTAACAGCATGTCGAAAAATCCTCGGATGCGGGGGGACGAGCGGCGGGCGTACTACCGAAACTCCAAGCGCGCGAGAGGAGAAAGCCCATGACGCTGCAGCTGAACCAGATCGCTCCCGATTTCGAAGCCTTGACCACCGAAGGGCCGATCCGCTTCCACGACTGGGCGGACGGGGTCTGGGTGGTGCTGTTCTCGCACCCCAAGGACTTCACCCCGGTCTGCACCACCGAGCTGGGGACCGTCGCCCGGCTGAAGCCCGAGTTCGACAAGCGCGGCGTGAAGGTCATCGGCCTGTCGGTCGACCCGGTCGAGAACCACGGCCGCTGGGCCGACGACATCGAGGAGACGCAAGGCGCGCGGGTGAACTTCCCGATGATCGGCGACACCGACCTGGCGGTGTCCAAGCTCTACGGCATGCTGCCGCACGACGCCGGCGAGACCTCGGAAGGCCGCACCGCGGCCAACAACGCCACGGTCCGCAACGTCTTCATCATCGGACCGGACAAGGCCATCAAGCTGATCCTGGTCTATCCGATGACCACCGGCCGGAACTTCGACGAGATCCTGCGGGTCATCGACTCCATGCAGCTGACCGCCGCCCACAAGGTCGCCACCCCGGCCGACTGGAAGCGCGGCGAGGACGTGATCATCGTCCCCGCCGTCAGCGACGAGGACGCCAAGGGCCTGTTCCCGAACGGCTGGACCACCCACAAGCCCTACCTGCGGACGACGAAACAGCCGGGGTCCTGATCCTTCCGTGTCATCCCGGACGGCCGCAGGCCGATCCGGGACCCAGACTGCACGCCCGTCGCCCTGGGTCCCGGCTCTGCGCTTCGCTTCGGCCGGGATGACGGCGCGCAAGGAACATGTCCCCTCCACAACCCCGTTGCCAGCCGCGTCGGGGTCCGCATAACTCCCCGCCAACGAAATCAAGGGAGTGAGGCGTGAGCGAAGATCTGGTGTTCCCTGTCCCCGAGGCCTGGGCCGAGCGCGCCCATATGGACGCCGCCGGCTACGAGGCCGCCTGGAAGCGGGTCCAGGCCGATCCCGAGGGGTTCTGGAAGGAGGTCGCCGGCCGGCTTGACTGGATCAAGGCCCCGACCAAGATCAAGGACGTCTCCTACGCCAAGGAGGACTTCCATATCCGCTGGTTCGAAGACGGCGTCCTGAACGTCTCGGCCAACTGCCTTGACCGCCATCTGCCGACCCGCGCCGACGACGTCGCCTTCATCTGGGAGGGCGACAACCCCGCCCAGTCCCGCAAGATCACCTACCGCGAGGCGCACGAGGAAGTGTGCCGGATGGCCAACGTCCTCAAGAGCCGCGGCGTGGCCAAGGGCGACCGGGTGACCATCTACCTGCCGATGATCCCCGAGGCGGCCTACGCCATGCTGGCCTGCGCCCGGATCGGCGCGGTCCATTCGGTGGTGTTCGGCGGCTTCTCGCCGGACAGCCTGGCCGGGCGAATCCAGGACTGCGACAGCCGGCTGGTGATCACCGCCGACGAAGGTCTGCGCGGCGGCAAGGTCGTGCCGCTGATGAGGAACGTCGCCGCCGCCCTGGAGGACTGCCCGGGCGTCGACACCGTGCTGGTCGTCAGCCGCACGGGCGCCGACGTCCCGATGAAGGCCGGCCGCGACATCCCCTACGGCCCCGAGCGCGCCGCCGCCGGGGTCGACTGCGCGCCTGAACCGATGAACGCCGAAGACCCGCTGTTCATCCTCTACACCTCGGGCTCGACCGGGAAGCCGAAGGGCGTGCTGCACACCACCGGCGGCTACGCCGTCTGGGCCAGCTGGACGCACGAGCTGGTGTTCGACTACCGCCCGGGCGAGATCTACTGGTGCACGGCCGACGTGGGCTGGGTCACCGGCCACAGCTACATCGTCTACGGCCCGCTCGCGAACGCGGCGACCAGCGTGATCTTCGAGGGCGTGCCCAACTACCCGACCTCCAGCCGCTTCTGGGAGGTCATCGACAAGCACCAGGTCGAGATCTTCTACACCGCCCCGACCGCGCTGCGCGCCCTGATGCGCGAGGGCGAAGCGCCGGTTCAAAGGACGTCCCGCAAGAGCCTGCGCCTACTCGGCAGCGTCGGCGAGCCGATCAATCCGGAAGCCTGGCTCTGGTACCATCGCGTGGTCGGCGAAGGCCGCTGTCCGATCGTCGACACCTGGTGGCAGACCGAGACCGGCGCCTGCCTGGTCAGTCCCCTGCCCGGCGCCACGGCGCTGAAGCCCGGCTCGGCCACCAAGCCCCTGCCCGGCGTCTACCTCCAGCTGGTCGACGCAGAGGGCAAGGTCCTGGACGGCGCGACCAGCGGCAATCTGTGCATCACCGACAGCTGGCCGGGCCAGATGCGGACGGTCTACGGCGACCACCAACGCTTCTTCGACACCTACTTCTCGACCTACCCAGGCAAGTATTTCACCGGCGACGGCTGTCGGCGGGACGAGGACGGCTACTACTGGATCACCGGCCGGGTCGACGACGTGATCAATGTCTCCGGCCACCGCATGGGCACCGCCGAGATCGAGAGCGCCCTGGTCGGCCACCACGACGTCGCCGAGGCGGCGGTGGTCGGCTTCCCGCACGACATCAAGGGCCAGGGCATCTACGCCTACGTGACCCTCAAGGCCGACGTGCAGCCGACCGAGAACCTGCGCAAGGACCTGGTCCTGTGGGTGCGCCAGGAGATCGGGCCGTTCGCCGCGCCGGACGCCATCCAGTGGGCTCCGGGCCTGCCCAAGACCCGCTCGGGCAAGATCATGCGGCGCATCCTGCGCAAGGTGGCCGAGAACGACCTGGGCAACCTGGGCGACACCTCGACCCTCGCCGACCCGGCGGTGGTCGACGACCTGGTCAAGAACCGCATCGGGCGCTGACCGGACTAGTCTACAGCCGCGGCCCCGACCTACTGTCGGGCCGTGGCTGGTTTGTTGAGCGCGATCGCCGCCCTGACCGCGACCGCCGCCCTCCCGGGCGGGGTCGTCGCCGAGGTGCGGCCCGACCCCAGCGGCGCCTCGGGGGTGATGCATGGCTCGGTCCAGATCGCCGCCCCGCAGAAGGCCGTCTGGGACACCCTGCGCGACTGCGCCCGCGCCGGCCGGATGTCGCCCAGCGTCCGCAGTTGCCGCGTCGTTCAGACCGATCCCGAAGGGCGTTGGGACGTGCGTGAGATGACCGTCCGCTGGGGCGTACTGACGCCCAGCTTCCGCACGGTGTTCCGCTCGGACTACGACCCGGCCGGCCGCATCCGCTTCCAGTGCGTAGACGGCGACATCGACTGCCGCGGCGAGTGGCGGCTACAGGCGACCGAGGACGGCGGGACGCGCGTCGCCTACGACAATCGCGCCACCTCGCCGTTCGACCTGCCGGCCGCGATCGGCCGCGCCGCGATGCGCCGCGACCTGGCCCGGGCGCTGAAGGGCCTCAAGCAGGAGGCCGAGGCCCGCGCGCGCTGATCCGCCGACGACATGACAGGACCGTAATCTTTCCGCCGCGATCGGCGGTGCTAGGGTCCGGCCACATACCATCCGGGAGCTGTTCATGACCCGTCCGGCCAAGGCGCTGTTCGTCGCCCTCGCGCTGTCGACCACCGCCCTCGTCCCCGCCGCCGCCTTGGCAAAGGCGGCCGCGCCCGCCGCCGTCTCGGTGCCGGCGATCCCCTACAAGAGCCGCACCCTGCCCAACGGCATGAAGGTGTTCTACGCCGTCGACCGGACCACGCCGAACGTGACGGTGCAGGTCTGGTACAGCGTCGGCTCGAAGGACGATCCGAACGGCCGCAGCGGCTTCGCCCACATGTTCGAACACCTGATGTTCAAGGCGACCAAGGACCTGCCGTCGGAGAGCATCGACCGCATGACCGAGGACGTGGGCGGTTTCAACAACGCCTTCACCGCCGACGACATGACCGCCTACTACGAGGTCATTCCCTCGAACCACCTCGAGCGGATGCTGTGGGCCGAGGCCAGCCGCCTGGGGTCGCTGGTCGTCGACGAGGCCAGCTTCAAGTCCGAACGCGACGTGGTGAAGGAGGAGCTCCGCCAGCGCGTGCTCGCCGATCCTTACGGCCGCTTCTTCCGCCTGGAGATCCCGAAGGCCTCCTACACCACCCATCCCTACAAGCGTCCGGGCATCGGCTCGATCGCCGAGCTGGACGCCGCCACCGTCGACGACGTCTTGGCTTTCCATGAGACCTACTACCGGCCGGACAACGCCGCGCTGATCGTGGTCGGCAACTTCGACGAGGCCCAGTTCAACGGCTGGGTCGACAAGTACTTCGCCCCGCTGAAGACCCCGTCGAAGCCCCTGCCCCGCGTGACGGTGAAGGAGCCCGCGCGCGCAGGCTCCAAGACCGTGACCGCCTACGCCCCGAACGTGCCGCTGCCGGCGCTGGCGATCACCTGGCAGGCGCCGGAAGCGGCCAGCAAGGACACCGCCGCCCTGTCGGTGCTGGACGCCATCCTGTCCGGCGGCAAGTCCTCGCGCCTGTACAACAGCCTGGTCTACGAGCAGCAGATCGCCGCCCAGGCCTTCTCCAACAACGACGGAAACGCCCAGCCCGGCCTGTTCATGGTCGGCGCCATCATGGCCGACGGGAAGACGGTGGAGGAGGGCCAGAAGGCGCTGCTGACCCAGGTCGCCCGCCTGCGCGACGCTCCGCCGACCGCGGCAGAGCTGGCCGAGGCCAAGACCGAGATGGTCGCCGGCGCGGTGCGCGAGCGCGAGACCATCGACGGCCGCGCCATGGCCCTGGGCCAAGCCTATGTGCTGGAGGGCGACGTGGCCAAGGCCAACACCGTCGTCGCCGACCTGGAGGCTGTAACCGCCGCCGACGTCCAGCGCGTCGCCAGGACCTACCTGGGCGAGGACCGGATGGTGGTCATCCGCTACCTCGACGAATCCAGGAAGACCGCCGACGCGCCGGCCGCGGCCGAAGCGCCGCCGCCGGTCGTGGCCTCGACCAAGTTCGCCGGCAAGGTCTGGACCCTGGATCCCGAGGACCGCCGCGCCAAACCGCCGGCCCTCGGCGCGCCGGTCACTCCGGTCCTGCCGAAGCCGTCGGAAACGACCCTGCCC
Organism: Caulobacter mirabilis; assembly: GCF_002749615.1. Lineage (GTDB taxonomy): Bacteria > Pseudomonadota > Alphaproteobacteria > Caulobacterales > Caulobacteraceae > Caulobacter > Caulobacter mirabilis. The sequence continues at coordinate 110,523 of NZ_CP024201.1, read as the reverse complement.
AACGGCCTGCGCGTGATCGTGGCCCGCAGCAGCCAGCTGCCGCTGGTCAGCGCCCAGCTGAACGTCCTGGCCGGCGCCGCCACCGATCCGGACGGCAAGGCCGGCGCGGCCTCGATGATGGCCGAGCTGCTGACCGAGGGCACCGCGACCCGCAGCGCCACCCAGATCGCCAGCCAGACCGAGGCCCTGGGCGCCAATCTGTCGGCCGGCTCGGGCGTGGAGGCCTCGTCGGTGACGTTGAACGTCATGCCGCAGAACCTGAAGGCCTCCCTGGCCATCATGGCCGACGTCGCCCTGCACCCGGCCTTCGCCCAGGAGGAGATCGACCGCGTCCGCGACCAGAGCCTGGACGGGCTGAAGGTGGCGATGAAGCGGCCGGGCGCCGTGGCCGGCCTGGTCAGCGCGCCGGTGCTCTACGCCGGCACGCCCTACGGCCGCCCCGCCAACGGCACCCCGGAGTCCCTGCCCAAACTGACCCGCGACGACCTGGCCGCGGTCCACAAGGCCTGGTGGCGTCCGGACAACGCCGTGCTGGTGATCACCGGCGACATCTCGCCGGACCAGGGCTTCGCCCTCGCCCGCGAGGCCTTCGGCGGCTGGGCCAAGCCCGCGACGCCGCTGCCCGCCGCCCCCAAGGCCGACGCGATCGCCGCGCCGCGCAACGTGGTCGTCGACATCCCCTCCGCCGGCCAGGCGGCGGTGATCGTCACCCGCAGAGGGATCAAGCGGGACGACTCGCGCTACTACGCCGGCATGGTCGCAACCACGACGCTGGGCATCGGCTTCTCCTCGCGTCTGAACCAGGAGATCCGGATCAAGCGCGGCCTGGCCTATGGCGCCGGCGCCGGCCTGACCCCGCGGCGGGTGGTCGGCGGCTTCACCGCCACGACCCAGACCAAGAACGAGTCCGTGCCCGAGGTGGCGACCCTGATCCGCGAGGAGATGAAGGGCATGGCGACCCGTCCGGCGACATCCGCCGAGCTGGCCGCCCGCAAATCGGTGCTGATCGGCGACTTCGGCCGCGACATCGGCACCGCCGACGGTCTAGCCGGCATCCTCGGCGGCCTGGCGACCTACCGGATCGACCTGGGCGAACTGCAGGCCTACACCGGCAAGGTCGAGGCCGTCACGGCGCAGGACATCACGGCCTTCTCGGCCGACATCTTCGATCCGAGCAAGGCCAGCACGATCGTGGTCGGCGACGCCAAGCTGTTCGGCGCCAAGGCGGCGGAAGCGCTGCCCAACGCCGAGACCATCAAGATCGACGACCTGAAGCTCGACAGCCCGACCCTGAAATAGGTCAGGCCGCGACCACCTGGCCGGCGCGCACCGCGACCGGCCAGGGCGTCAGCCTCCGCCCCGCGCAGGGACCGGACAGGCAGACGCCGTCCTCGATCCGGAACAGGGCCCCGTGCCCGGCGCACAGGATCAGGTCGCCCTCGCGGGTCAGGTGGCGGCCGCTCGGCCCGGCCAGCGGCCAGCCGGCGTGCGGACAGCTGTCGACATAGCCGCGCACCTCGCCTGCCTGGCGCACCACGAAACCCGCGAACAGTCGATCCTCAGCGCGGAACCGGAAGTCCTTCGAACCGGGATCGGAAATCTCTTCCAGGCGGCAGAGGATGGTTCCCGCCGCCGGCATGGCGGGGTTCAAGTCGCGATTCAGGCCAGGCCCCCGACCGTGACCCGCCAGGGATCGACCGTCGACTGCTCGAACAGGCCGGCCTTCGTGTAGGGGTCTTCGGCGTGCAGCGCCTTGGCCGCCTCCAGCGACTCGACCTCGACGATCAGCAGCGAGCCGGCCATCGCGCCTTCCTCGGAGAGGAACGGACCGCCCAGCTTCACCACGCCGGGCTTGCCGGCCATCCAGTCCAGGTGCGCCTGGCGGGTGGCGGCGCGGATGGCGGCGCCTTCCTCGGGCTTGTCCTTCCACTGGATGACGAAGAGAGGCATGGCGGCTCCTAGTGCTCGGAACGGATGGGACGGTGCAGCAGGCCGCGGATGGCGTCGTCGACGGCGACCTCCCCGGCCAGGATGGCGGCGACGGCCTCGCAGATCGGCGTATCGACGCCCAGCTTGCGGGTCAGGTCGCGGACGGCCGGCGCGGAAGCGACCCCCTCGGCCACGGTGACCTTGCCGGCCAGGGCCTCCTCCAGCGTCTGCCCCTGGCCCAGGGCCAGGCCGACGCTCATGTTGCGCGACTGCGGACTGGAGCAGGTCAGGACCAGGTCGCCCAGGCCGCACAGGCCGGACACCGTCTCGGCCTCCCCGCCCAGGGCCTCGGCCACGCGGGTCATCTCGGCGAAACCGCGGGTGATCAGGGCGGCGTGGGCGCTGCGGCCCAGGCCCTTGCCCTCGGAGATGCCGCAGGCGATGGCCAGGACGTTCTTCAGAACGCCGCCGGTCTCAGCGCCTACGATGTCGGTGGCCAGGTAGGGCCGGAACTGCGGAGTGGCGATGGCCTCGGCCAGGGCGCGGGCCAGGCCTTCGTCCGGGCTCGCGACCGTGACGGCGGCGGGCAGGCCCCGCGCGACCTCCCCGGCGAAGCTGGGGCCGGACAGCACGGCGGGCGCCGCGTCGGGGATGGTCTCCCGCAGCACCTCGGCCATCAGGCTGAGGCTGCCCTGCTCCAGTCCCTTGCTGCACAGCATCACCGGCATGCCGTCGCGCAGGTGCGGGCGGATCGCCTCCAGCGTCTTGCGCATGTGCTGCGCCGGCGGCACGGCCAGGATGAAGTCGCAGGGCGCCAGGTCGGACAGCTCCGTCGTGGCGTCGATCGCCTCTTCCAGCGCGACGCCGGGCAGGAAGATCGGGTTCTCGTGGCGGCCGTTGATGGCCTCGACCACCTCCGGCTCGCGGGCCTGCAACGTCACGGCCAGGCCGGCGCGGGCGCAGACCTGGGCCATGGCCGTACCCCAGGCGCCGCCGCCGATGACCCCGGCGTACTTGAAGTCGCTCATGCCTTGGCGCCCTTTCGGCCGGGGACGTGGGTGGGGTTGGCGTTGGCGGCCGCCTGGTCCAGCGGCCAGCGCGGACGCGCCGCGGCGTCCAGCGGATCGGTCAGACCCAGCGCCAGCCGCTCGGCTCCCGCCAGCGCGATCATCGCGGCGTTGTCCGTACAGTACTTCAGCGGCGGGGCGTGGAAGTCGAAGCCGTGCTTGCGGCACAGAGTCTCCAGGCGCTCGCGGATGGCCCTGTTGGCGGCGACCCCGCCGGCGACCACGAAGCGCAGCGGCGTTCCGGCATGCTCGGCGGCATAGGCCTTCATCGCCTTCTCGGTGCGCTCGGCCAGCTGGCGGGCGATGGCGAACTGGACCGAGGCGGCCAGGTCGCGGCGATCCTCGTCGCTGGTCAGCCCCACGGCGGCGCGGGCGGCGGCGGTCTTCAGTCCCGAGAAGGAAAAGTCGAAACCCTCGCGCCCCAGCAGGGCGCGCGGCAGTTCGAACCGCTCCGGATTTCCGCCGACAGCCAGCTTCTCCAGCTCCGGCCCGCCCGGATAGGGCAGGCCCATGGTCTTGGCGATCTTGTCGAACGCCTCGCCCGCGGCGTCGTCGATCGTCGAGCCCAGCCGGCGGCAGGCGCCGACGCCCGCGACTTCGAGCAGCTGGCAGTGACCGCCGCTGACCAGCAGCAGCAGGAAGGGATAGGGGATGTCTGCGCCGAGCCGGGCCGAGACCGCGTGGCCTTCCAGATGGTTCACCGCCACAAGGGGCAGATCGCGGGCCAGCGAGACCGCCTTGCCGAAGCTCAGGCCGACCATCACCCCGCCGACCAGACCGGGTCCGGCCGTGGCGGCGACGCCGGACAGGTCGTCCCAACCGGCGCCGGCCTCGCCCATGGCGCGGGCGACGATGCCGTCGATCGACTCGACGTGCGCCCGGGCGGCGATTTCCGGCACCACGCCGCCATAGGGCTGGTGGTCGGCGATCTGACTGGCGATGACCGAGGACAGCACTTCGACATGGCCGTCATCGTCCCGCCGGACCACGGAGGCGGCGGTTTCGTCGCAGCTGGTTTCGATGCCGAGAACGGTGAGAACAGTCATGCCGGTTGCGGGTTGTGACCCCCTCCTATAGCAGCGGGGGCGAATTCCACCCCGAGGTAACGTTCCAGCCTTGCCCTCGCAACCTTCCATCCGGATCGGCACCCGCGGCTCGCGGCTCGCCCTGGCCCAGAGCGGCATGATGCGCGACCGTATCGTGACCGCCCTCGGCGCGTCGCTCGACCGCGCCGAAGAGGTCGCCCCCCTGGTCACGATCGTCACCACCGGCGACCGCATCCAGGACCGTCGCCTGCTCGAGGTCGGCGGCAAGGCGCTGTTCACCAAGGAGATCGAGGAGGCCCTGCTCGACGGCCGCATCGACGCCGCCGTGCATTCGATGAAGGACGTGCCGGCCATCCAGCCGGAGGGCCTGGACATCGCCGCCATCCCGGCGCGCGAGGATCCGCGCGACGCCTTCGTCTCGATCCATCACGCCTCGATCGCCGACCTGCCGAAGGGCGCGCGGCTCGGCACCGCGTCGCTGCGCCGCCAGGCGCAGGCGCTGTTCGTCCGCCCCGACCTGGACGTGGTGATGATCCGCGGCAACGTCGACACCCGGCTGGCCAAGCTGGAGCGCGGCGAGGCCGACGCCATCCTGCTGGCCGCCTCGGGCTTGAACCGCATGGGCCTGGGCGCCGTGCCGCGCGGCTTCCTTGACCCGATCGCCGCGCCCCCGGCTCCGGGGCAGGGCGCCCTGGCCATCCAGACCCGGATCGAGGATCGCGACGCGCCCTGGGTCAAGGCCCTGCGTTGCGAGACCACGACCGTCGCCGTGGCGGCCGAACGCGGCGCCCTGACCGCCCTGGAAGGCTCCTGCCGCACGGCCATGGGCGCCCATGCGCTGCTCGACGGCCGCCGCCTGCGACTGTTCGTCGAGGCCCTGGTCCCGGACGGCTCCCGCCGCTTCCGCCGCGAGGCCGAGATCGACCTGGGCGACGACCCGCGCGCCGAGGCGCACGCCCTGGGCCTGAAGCTGGGCCTGGAGGTCCGCGACGAGGGCGGCGAGGCGCTGGTTCTCAAAGATTGATCCGTCCGCGCGGCGGTTGCAGGGTGTCGGCATGGCGCAGGAAACGCTGACCGTCTGGATCACCCGCGCCGAACCGGGCGCCGCCGCCACGGCCCGTCGGGTCGCCGAGCAGGGCTGGCGGCCCGTCGTCTCTCCGCTGCTGGAAATCCGGCCGCTGCCGGACGCTCGCATCGACCTGGACGGCGTCGCGGCGCTCGCCTTCACCAGCGCCAACGGCGTCCGCGCCTTCGCCGAGATCAGCCCCGTCCGCGACATCCGCGTCTTCGCGGTCGGATCGGGAACCGCCGAAGCGGCCAAGATCGCCGGCTTTCGACAGGTCCTGTTCGCCGACGGCGACGTCGAGTCCCTGGCCGCCCGGATCGCCGCCCGGCGCAGCGAGCTGAGAGGCGTGGTGCTGAACCCCGGCGCGGCCGAACCAGCCGGCGACCTCGTCGGCGCCCTGGAGGCCGTCGGGGTCGAAGCCCGGCGCGTGGTGCTCTACGAGGCCGTGGTTTCTCCGCCCACGGCGGAGTTCCTGGAGCGGCTGCCCGAGCTGGATGTGGTGCTGCTGCATTCGCCCCGCGCGGCCAAGGCCTTGGCAGTCGCGCTGAGGGGCCGCGAGGTGTCCCATCTGCGGCTGGTCTGCCTCTCGGGGAACGTCGCCAAGCCGGTCGTCCGGATGAAAGTGCGCGAAGTCGCCCGCGCCCCGTTTCCCATTGAGGCGGCGCTGCTTAATCTCATCGGTCGAGGACCGTCGGTCACCCCCGAGAACCGACGCCGCCAAGGGACATTGAAGCAGAGGTCATGACCACCGCGCCCGATCCCGCCGAGATCACCCCGCCGACCGATCCCGCCGCCTACGGCCGCCGTCGCGGCAAACCGGGCTTCGCCTTCTGGGCCGGCGTGGTCGGAGCCGTCGTCTGTGTCGGAGCCGGGTTCGCGCTGGCGCAATACCTGCCGCGCCTGCGCGTCGATCCGTCTTCGCCGCCGCCCGTCGAGGCGCCGGCCATGCCCGCCGCGCCGGTGGAGACCGCTCCGGCGCAGACCTTCGTCCCGGCGATTCCCGCAGAGCCCGTCGCGCCGCCATCCGTCGACATCACGGCCCTGGAAGACCGCATCGCCGCCCTGGAGGCCGGCCAGAACCGGGCGGTCAACGCCGCCGCCGCCGCCCTGGCGGCGGCGACCCTGGCCGACGCCGCCGAGCGCTCGGGTCCGTTCCAGCCTGAACTGGCCGCCCTGAGCCGCCTGCTGCCGACCTCGGCGGAGGTGCGGGCCCTGACGCCCTACGCCGACACCGGCGCCCCCAGCCGGACGACCCTGGCCGGCGAGTACGACGCCGCCGCGGCCCAGGCCGCCGTCGCCGCACGCGACCCCGGCAAGCGGGGCGCGGTGCTCGACCAGATGATCCATGCGCTCTCCTCGATCGTCACCATCCGACGGGTCGGCGACACCGCCGGCGACAGTCCCGACGCCTTGCTGGCGCGGGCCGGCCAGAGCGTGGCCGAAGGCGATGTCGAAGGCGCGCTGAAGACCCTGCGCGGCCTGCCGCCCAAGGCCGCCCAGGCGATGAGGCCCTGGACGACCCGGGCGCAGCAGCGCGTCGCCGTCGACCGCCAGGTCGCGGCGATCCGCGCCGTCGCCCTGTCCGACCTGATGGCCTCCGCCCGGGAGCCGTCATGATCCGGGCCGCGATCGTCATCTTCCTGATCGCCGCGGTCGGCGTCACCGCCCTGGCGTTGCTGGGCGACGCGGGCGAGGCCCACCTGATCTGGCGCGGCTGGCGCGTGGACATGACCGCCGCCGCCGCCGCCCTGCTGGTCCTGTTCGTGTCGCTGCTGGCGACGATCTTCTGGAGCGGCGTCAAATGGATCTTCGAAGCGCCGCGCCGCGCCGCCAAGGCCCGGGCCGAGACCAGGCGCAAACAGGGGGCCGAAGTGCTCGCCCGGGGCTTCCTGGCCGCTGCGGCCGGCGACGGCTCCGAAGCGCGACGCCTGGCGCAGAAGTCGGCTGAGCTGGCCGACGACGCTCCGGCCCTGGTCCGCGTCCTGGCCGCTCAGTCGGCTGAGGCCGCCGGCGACCTGCCCGCCGCCAAGGCCGCCTATTCCGCCATGCTCGGCTTTCCGGAGATGAGACTCGCGGGCCTGAAGGGCCTGATGCAGACCGCCCTGGCGGAGGGCGACCGCGAGGCCGCGCTGCGACACGCCCAGAGCGCCTACGGCCTGGCCAAGACCGCGCGCTGGGCCTGGCGCGCGCTGCTCGAGGCCCGGCTGGAAGCCGGCGACTGGGCCGCGGCCCTGGAGCTGATCGCCGGCGCCCAGGATCGCAAGATCGTCTCGCCGATCGTCGCCGACCGCACCCGCGCCGCCCTGCTGGCCGCCTCCGCCGCCAGTTTCGAGACCAGCCCGGACGAACGCGCCCGGGGTCAGGCCGAGAGCTATGCCCTGCAGGCCGTGAAGCTGAAGCCGGACTTCGCCCCCGGCGTGGTGATGGCCGCCCGGCTGTTGGCGGACAACGGCAAGGGCGGCAAGGCCTCCTCGCTGATCGAGACGGCCTGGAAGAGCGCCCCGCATCCGGCGCTCTGGCTCGCCTACCGTGACCTCAAGACCCGCGAGACCCCGCGCGAGCGGTCGCGCCGCCTGGCGGCGCTGGCGGCGCTCAATCCCGACGTCCGCGAGAGCCGCATCCTCGGCGTCGAGCAGGCCCTGATCGCCGGCGACGTTCCTGCCGCCCGAGCCGGCGCCAAGGCGCTTGAAAGCGAGCCGCTCACCCGCCGTCTGGCCGGGCTGCAGGCCCGCGCCGCCAACGCCGCCGGCGCCGTCGACGAGGCCCGCGCCTGGGTCGCTCGCGGCGTCGCCGCCCCGCAGGAGCCGGATTGGTCGGACCTTGACCCCGAGGGCCGCGCCTTCGCCTACAGGCCCGAGGACTGGACCCGGCTGGTGGCCACCTATGGCGAGACAGGGGAGCTGATCCATCCCCGGCTGGAACGCGCAGAACGCTCGATCAGCGACCTGCCGGAGCTGCCGGCCGCCTATGTCGAATCGACTGCCTTCGTGCGGGCCGCCGAGGGCGAGACGCCGATCATGCCGATCCCGGACGATCCCGGCGTGCTCGACTACGCCCGTCCCGCCGCCGATGAACCGCCCCCGCCGCCGCGTCCTCCGAGCGCGCCGCGTCGACGGCGCTTGGCAAGCGCGAGCCGCCCCGCTAAATAGGCCCTCCTTCGGGGACATCCTCCTTAGAGGGCCGCCTTAGCTCAGCCGGTAGAGCGGCGCATTCGTAATGCGTAGGTCAGGTGTTCGAGTCACCTAGGCGGCACCACTCCCCTTCTTCTTCCATCAGCGCCGGCCGCGTCCGTTCGGACGCAGGAACGCAGCGATGAGCTCTTCCCTTCCCGTTCGCACGGTCGCGGTCATCGGGGGCGGTCCCGCCGGACTGATCGCCGCCGAGACCCTGGCGCGCGCCGGCGTCGCCGTGATCGTCCATGAGAAGATGCCGACCTTCGGGCGCAAGCTGCTGATGGCCGGCCGCGGCGGCCTGAACCTCACCCATTCCGAGGACCTGCCCGCCTTCAAGGCGCGCTACGCCGCCGCCGAACCTCGCCTCGAACCTCTGATCGACGCCTTCCCGCCCGACGCCCTGCGCGCCTGGTCCCGCGATCTCGGCCAGGAGACCTTCGTCGGCAGCAGCGGCCGGGTGTTTCCCAAGGCGATGAAGGCCTCGCCCCTGCTGCGCGCCTGGCTCCGGCGGCTGGAATCGCTGGGCGTCGAGCTGCGGACACGCTCTGAATGGCGCGGTTGGGCGGACGACGGCGCGCTGCGGTTCATCGAGCCGGACGGCGAGCGGATAGAGCGGCCGGACGCCGTGATCCTGGCTCTCGGCGGCGCCAGCTGGGCGAAACTGGGCTCGGACGGCGGCTGGACGGACCGGCTGGCGGCGTACGGCGTGGCTCTGGCGCCCTTCCGCCCCGCCAACAGCGGCTTTCTCGTCGCCTGGACCGACCTGTTCCGCGAGCGCTTCGCCGGCCAGCCGATCAAGAGCGCGGCTTTCTCGACCGGCGGCCGGACCGTCCGCGGCGACGCGGTCATCGCCGGCTATGGCCTGGAGGGCGGTGCGATCTACGCCCTGTCCGCCGACCTGCGCGACGCGATCCAGGCCGGCGGCGCCGTCACGCTGACGATCGACCTGCGCCCCGACCTGACCCGCCAGGCCCTGACCGGCCGGCTGCACAAAGGCGGCAAGGGGCTGTCCGCCGCCAACCTGCTGCGCAAGGCCGCCCGCCTGTCGCCGCTGGAAACCAACCTGTTGCGCGAGGGCCATGGCGTCGCCCTGCCCGCCGAGCCTGGCGCGCTGGCGGAGGCGATCAAGGCCGTTTCCCTGACCCTGACAGCCTGCGCGCCCATCGACCGCGCCATCTCCACCGCCGGCGGCGTCGCCTGGGACGGCGTCGCCGAGGACCTGTCGCTCAAGGCGGTCCCCGACGTGTTCGTCGCCGGCGAGATGCTGGACTGGGAGGCGCCGACCGGCGGCTATCTGCTGCAGGCCTGTTTCGCCACGGGAATCGCGGCGGCCAGGGGCGTGCTCGCCCGCTTCCGGATCTAGTGGGCTTGAGCCCTAGTGGGTTTGGGCGAAGACCACGCCGACCATGACCGCGGCGTACTGCACGGCGGCGCCGGCCACGACGTGCCCATGCCAGACCGCCCGGCGGAACTTCAGCTTCTTCATCAGGTAGAAGACCACGCCGGTGGAATAGATCACGCCGCCGATGCCCAGCAGCAGCATGGCGACCCAGCTCATGCCGTCGATCATCGGCTTGATCGCGACCAGCACGATCCAGCCCAAGGCCATGTACAGCGCCACCCAGAAGCCGCGGCCCAGCCCGGGCAGGAACAGCTTCCCGGCCGCGCCGGCCAGGGCCAGGATCCAGACCGCCGTGGTCATGCCGATCGACCAGGCGCCGCTCAGGTTCTGGGTCGTAAACGGCGTGTAGGAGCCGGCGATCATCAGGAAGATGCCCGCATGGTCCAGCCGACGCAGCACCGGCCGCCAGTTCCACTTGCCGAAGTTGTAAGCCAGCGAACAGCCGAGCATGGTCATCAGGCCCAGGGCGTAGACCCCGATCGCCGCCGTCTGGCCCAGCGAGCCGAAGCCCACCGACAGGCCCAGCAGGATGCCGCCGCCGAACAGGGCGAAGGCCAGGCCGACGATGTGCACGACAAGGTCGGCGCACTTGGCGCCGGCGGTCGGATAGTGGGTGGCGATCGTCTGGTCGGTCATGGGCGGGCACCTTAGAGCGCGGCGAAGGCGGGTTGAAGACCTCCGCGGGCAACAGTTGGCGCCCAATTGTTACAGCTTGAAGGCCGCCAGCCGCTCGTAGTGGGGCCGCGCCGCATCGGCGATCCGCCGCAGATCGTCGCTCAGGGCGGGTGGCGCGGTCTCGTCCGGCGGCGGACCGAAGCCGGTCGAACGCTCGACGGCGTCATACCAGGCCGGCGCCCAGACCCCGTCGCTGGCGCGAGGTCCGGGGGGCCAGGCGAGCATGGCGTCGTCGAAGGGGATGCCGACCGCCGCACAGAGCGCGGACAGCTTGCCGCGGGCGTCAGCCAGGACGTCGCGCCCCTCGATCACCGGCGGCGCGGCGCCCAAACGGTCGGCTTCGCGTTCGAACAGCTCGCGCTGGCGCTCGACGCCGATCTCGGCCAGCGAGACCTCGCCCCGCTTGACGACATAGGACGCCAGCACCCGCGCCGGATCGCGGATCAGGAAGGCCTGGCGGCAGCTTCGCGACCAGTCGAGCCCGAACCCGTCCAGCATGTGGTGGGTCATATGCTTCTGGTACCAGACCGGCCGCGCGCCGGGGACCGGACCAACCAGGCTGTCCGCCACCGCCCGCCAGTCCGTCGGCTGGCTGGCCAGCACCTCGTCCCGCATCGGGTGGTCCAGCCCGGTCGCGGCCAGGTAGGCGGCGTAGAAGGGCTCATCGCTGACCGCCGCGTCGGGCCGGTTCTCGAAACTGCGCATCATCGCCGTGGAGATGTTCCGCGGCCCGGACCACATGCAGATGCGGATGGCGTCGCTCACAGGCCTGCGTCCCGATCCTTGAGCTGGTCGTAGAGCGCCCGCAGCTGCGTCGTCCGCGGCCCAGGCAGCGCCAGAGGCAGGGTCCGACCATCGATCTCGCGCACCGGCGTCAGGCCGCCGAAGGTGCCGGTGACGAAGGCCTCGTCGGCGTCGCGGGCGTCTTCGACCGGGAAGTTTCCGAGGCGCAGCGGAATCTTCGCCTCCCGGCACAGGGCGATGACATTGCCGCGGGTGACGCCGTTGAAGCAGAACTCGCCCGTCGACGTCCGCACCTCGCCGTCCTTGACCCAGAAGAAGTTTGTGGCGTTGCAGCTCGAGACCCAGCCGTCCGGATCCAGCATCAGGGCCTCGTCCGCGCCCGCCCGGATGGCCTCGTTCAGGGCGATGATCAGGTTCAGCCGGCTATGGCTGTTCAGGCGCATGTCGAACATGTGCGCCGGGGTGCAGCGGATGCCGACCGTGGCCAGCTTCAGCCCCTGGGTGACGACGGCCGGGCTCGGAACCTTCCACTCCGCCAGGATCACGATCGTCGGCCGGCCCAGTGCATTGCGCGGATCCTGGTTGGCGCCGGTCTTCTCGCCCCGCGTCGCCATCAGCCGCAGGTGGACCCCGTCCTCCATCCGATTGGCGCGCAGCAGATCGTTCAGGGCGTCGGTCAACTGCGACCGGGACATCTTCAGGTCCAGGTCGATGGCGTCCGCGCCCTGGTAGAGCCGGTCGAGATGGGTCTCCAGGAACAGCAGCCGGCCCCTGTGCAGACGTAGCCCCTCCCAGACGCCGTCGCCGACCACGAAGCCGGCGTCGAACACCGACACCCGGGCCTCGTCCCGCGAGACCAGCTTGCCGTTCAGCCAGATGCGGGCGGTCGCATTGCGGGGGTCGGCGGCGAAGTCCTGGCTTCCAGCCATGGGTCAGGCTCCCGGAATGGGTCCAAAGGCGTCGGCGAGGCTGGCCTCGTCGACGCCGTCGAGTTCGATCTGTTTGAGGCGGCCGGTCTCGCCGGCGGCGATGCGGACGGCCGATTTGGCGAGGCCCAGCCGCTTGGCGAGCAGAGCCGTCAGCGCGGCGTTGGCTTCGCCCTCGACCGGCGGGGCGGAGACTCTGGCTTTCAGGTGCGGGCGGCCGTCGACGCCGACCGCCCAGCCGTCGATCGCATCCCGTCCCCCGCGCGGCGTCAGGCGGACGGCGACGCGCACGGTCAGGAGACGATGTTCAGGAGGGTGTTTCCGGCCGCCGGCAGCAGGAAGCGGCGCACGCCTTCGATCAGCAGGATGACGATGATCGGGCTGATGTCGACGCCGCCGAGGTTCGGCAGGATGCGCTGGATCGGACGGAGCACCGGCCGGGTGATCGCGTCGAGGAAGTGGGCGACCGAATAGACGAAGCGATTGCGCAGGTTGATGACGTCGAAGGCCACCAGCCAGGAAAGGATCGCGTTCACGATCAACGCTAGCACCAGCAGTCCCAGCACCGCATCGAGGAGCCAGAAGACGAATTGTATGAGGGCGGCCATGAACACGGGTTCCGATCAATTGTCCCTGCCGCTTCTATCCGCCGCGCCGAAAGGCAGCAAGGCGCGCGGTCCCGCTTGACAGTCGGAGGCCTCCAGCCGTATGTGCCGCCCTCTTCTCTCGCCTGAGAGGGGGCCGTAGCTCAGTTGGTAGAGCGCCTCGTTCGCAATGAGGAGGTCAGGGGTTCGACTCCCCTCGGCTCCACCAGGTCTTCCTGGTCAAGACCGGCGAAGAAGACCCCTCCCTATCCTGTCAGTCTTGGTCAGCTACGGTTCAGGAACCTCGGCGTATAGTCCGCGCCAGTTCAGAGCCATGGAGGCAAAGATGCGTATCGTAAGCGCGCTGATCGCGGGCGCCCTGGTCCTCGGAGGCGCGACCGCCTACGCCGCCCCCGCGCGCACGCCGGAGGCGAAGCTGGCCAAGGCCCTCGAGGGTCGGGTCGCCGGCGAGCCCGTCAGCTGCATCAATCTGCGCGACATCCAGTCGAGCCAGATCATCGACAAGACCGCGATCCTCTACGAAGGCCCGCGGGGCGTCGTCTATATGAACACTCCGACCTCGGGCGCCTCGAGTCTGCGCGACGGCCAGATCCTGGTCACCAAGACCATCGGCGCTCAGCTGTGCAGCATCGACACCGTGACCTTGGTCGACAGCGGTTCGAAGATGCAGGACGGCTGGGTCGGCCTGGGCAAGTTCGTGCCCTACGCCAAGGTCGCCAAGACCGCCAACTGATCCGATCGCGAGGACGGATCCGGACCGCCGGCGATGGCAAGTCGCCGGCGGTTCCTGGCGCGTTCGACGCCTGAACGCCTGGAACAACCGTCGTCGTGATCGGTTACAGGCGGCGATCCCGGCATAGGAGTCCTCATGCGCCGTCTTGAACATCTCGCCCTGCCCCTGGTCGCCGTTCTGGCCCTCGCCGCCTGCGGCAAACCGGCCACGCCGGAGGAGCCGGCCTCGGCCCCCGCGCCGGCCGCTTCGCCAGAGCCCGCCCCGGTCGCCGCGGCGGACTGGAGCTCGCTCGACGCGCTGGCCGACAAGTATCCCTCCGACACGAAGCTGCTGGAGGCCAGCGCGGTCACGCCGACGCTCGAAGCCCTGCTGGGCGCCAAGTTCGAGACCCTGAAGACCAACATGCAGACCCAGTCGCCGCTGCAGCGTGACGGCGGGGTGCTCTACACCTCCGGCAACAAGCAGCACGAGGGCGGGACCAACATGGCCTACCTCCTGATCGATCCAAAGGCCAAGGCGGTCGAGGTCGGACTGTGGGAAGGCGGAAAGCTGACCGTCTACAAGACCGACGGGGCGGCCCTGGCCAAACCCAAGGATGTCCAGACCATGATCGACAACGCCGCGGCCTGACCGCCGCGCGTTCCGATGTCTATCCAGCGGCCGGCGTCAGCCGGCCGCGCCCATCAGTTTCAGGACCAGCAGGGCCGCGATGGCGGTCGCCGGGATCGCGAAACTCCAGTACATCACGCTTCGCATCGTGATTCCTCCAGCACCCGTCAGAACCAACGACGCGTGGAGGCTCAAGTTCCGTGCGGTCGATTCCCCAGAGGCGTTCGCCTGACGGGCGATCGAAGCCCGGCGGACGACACGAACCGCCCTTCTTGCAGACCTGAACCGTCTCCGGCGGCGCCGATCCGTCCCCGGCGCCTGTGCATAGTCCGTTAATGTTCTCTTAAGGATTGGGGGGCGGCCGCGGGATGGAATGGGACGGTTCCGGCGCTTTTTCCGGCCAGCGGTGAATTGCGTGGACGCCTTGTCCCGTTTGGCTTCGCGTCGTCCCCAGATCGGCGCCCGATCCGCGGGTAATGAATTCTTAACCCTCCCGTGGTTTGAATAACCTCTCATGCGGATCGTGCCGCCCAGCTCGCCGCATTAGGATTTTGTTAAGGAATTCGGGACCCTGGGGACCTATCCCCGGAGTTCACAGGCCGATGTCCCCTCTCGGACGATCTGGGGGTGGTCTGGGGATGTTCCCGGGCGCCGGTTCGGGATGGCGGCGACCCATGCGGGTTTGTCCCCGCGGCGCCTGTGCCTAACCGCTACCTCTCCTTCCTTCTAAGATTCTTCTTATGAGAGGAAAGAAGGGCAGGCCTTGCCTCTCGGCGTGCGTGGCCTATCAAGCGAGCCATGAGCGAAACCCATAAGCCGAGCCTTCTTCGGGTTCTTTCCGGCGAGACCCTTCCGCGCCCGCCCGTTTGGTTCATGCGCCAGGCGGGACGGTACCTGCCGGAGTATCGTGAGCTGCGGGCCAAGGCCCCGGACTTCATCAGCTTCTGCCTGAACCCCGAGATGGCGGCCGAAGCGACGCTGCAGCCGATGCGGCGCTTTCCGTTCAGCGCCTCGATCGTGTTCGCCGACATCCTGCTGATCCCCGGCGCGCTGGGCCAGAAGGTCTGGTTTGAAGTCGGCGAGGGCCCGAAGCTGGGCGAGCTGCCGTCGCTGGACGCCCTGGAAGCGGAGATCGACGGCTCGACCTTCAAGCTGACGCCGGTGGGCGAGACGTTGTCGCGGGTTCGCGCGGCGCTGGAGCCGGAACGGACGCTGATCGGCTTCGCCGGCGCGCCCTGGACGGTGGCCAGCTACATGATCGAGGGGGGATCCTCCGATCGCAGCAAGGCCCGGACCTTCGCCTACGAAAAGCCGGAAGAGATGGACCGGCTTCTGGACATCGTCGCCCGGGCCAGCGTCCGCTATCTGGCGATGCAGGCCGAGGCCGGGGCCCAGGTCCTGAAGCTGTTCGAGAGCTGGGCGGAAGGCCTGCCCGAAGACCTGTTCGAACGCATCGTGTGCAAGCCGCACCGCACCGTCATCGCCGGCCTGCGCGACTTGGGCGTGGAGACGCCGGTCATTGGCTTCCCGCGGGGCGCGGCTTCGATGGCCCAGCACTATGCCGACACCGTCGACGTCCAGGCCGTGGCGCTGGACACCGCCTGCCCGGCCCATGTCGGCCAGGCGATCCAGAAGAGCGGCAAGGCCGTGCAGGGCGCGCTTGATCCGCTGCTGCTGCGCGCCGGCGGCCCGGGACTGGACCGCCGCGTCGACCAGATGCTGGAACAATGGGGCTCTGGTCCCTACATCTTCAATCTCGGCCACGGGATCCTGCCCGATACGCCGATCCCCCATGTCGAACAGGTTCTGAAGAGGGTCACCGGCCAGTGAACGCCGCCGGGCAGGTCTTGGGCGGGCGGAAGATCGCCGTCGTGCTGCTCAATCTCGGCGGGCCGAACGGACCCGACGCGGTGAAGCCGTTCCTGTTCAACCTGTTCAACGACCCGGCGATCATCGACCTGCCGGGCATCTTACGGACGCCGCTGGCCAGGCTGATCGCGGCTCGCCGCGAAGAGATGGCCAAGGCCAACTACGCGATCATGGGCGGCGGCTCGCCTTTGCTGCCGGAGACCGAGAAACAGTCGGCCGTGCTGCAGGCCGAGCTCGGCGCCCGGCTGGCGAAGGACCAGGTGCGCTGTTTCATCGCCATGCGCTACTGGCATCCCCTGACCGAGGAGACGGCCGCGGCGGTGGCGACGTTCGGTCCGGACGAGGTGGTGCTGTTGCCGTTGTATCCGCAGTATTCGACCACGACGACGGCTTCGTCGATCAAGGCCTGGGCCAAGGCCTACAAGGGGTCGGGAACGGTCCGGACGGTCTGCTGCTATCCGGATGAGCCCGGCTTGGTCGAGGCGCACGCCCGATCGATCCTGAAGACCCACAAGGCCATGGGTTCGCCTGGTCCGCTGCGGTTGCTGTTTTCTGCCCACGGCTTGCCGCAGAAGGTCATCGACGCCGGCGACCCCTACCAGCGCCAGGTCGAGCGGACCTGCGCGGCGGTGGTCGAGCGGCTGGGCGCGACCTGGGCGTCCGACTGGGACTGGCGGGTCTGCTACCAGAGCCGGGTCGGGCCGCTGAAATGGATCGGACCGTCGACGGTCGAGGCGATCCAGGCCGCCGGCGCCGAAGGCCGGGGCGTCCTGATCTCGCCGATCGCCTTCGTCTCCGAGCACGTCGAGACCCTGGTCGAGCTGGACCACGAGTACGCCGATCTGGCTCGAAGCCTCGCCCTGCCCTTCTACCTGAGGGCGCCGGCGATCGGGGCCGACCTGGCCTTCATCGAGGGGCTGGCCGACCTGACGATCGAGGCGCTGGAAAGCGAGACCGTTGCGTCGCCGGCCACGGCGTGCGACCCGGCGCTGAAGAATGGCCTGTGCCGAGGGAGCGCCGCGTGAGCTGGTTCGCCGAACACTACGACCTGCTGCGCGGGATCCACATCATCGCGGTGATCGCCTGGATGGCCGGGATGCTCTACCTGCCGCGGCTGTACGTCTATCACACCAAGGCGATCCCCGGCGGCGAGCTGGACACGACGCTCCAGACCATGGAGCTGAAGCTGCTGCGGATGATCATCAACCCGGCGATGATCCTGACCTGGCTGGCCGGGCTGTCGCTGATCGCCGCCGACGGCCAGATCCGGGGTTGGGGTTTCCTGCTCGAGCCGTGGATGGTGACCAAGCTGGCCGGCGTGATCTTCCTGTCGGGCTGGCATGGCTTCCTGGCCGGCGCTCGGAAGAAATTCGCGGCCGGGACCAACCAGCGCAGCGAGAAGTTCTGGCGCGCGACCAATGAGCTGCCCTTCATCGCGGCGATCATCATGGTGCTGGCGGTGACCACCGAGTTCCTGCGGCGCTAGGATTTCTTGACGGCGCGGGAACCATGTGGTTCCCCTCCTGTTCGACGCGAAGCGCTTCGCTGCGCGTTCCCGCCTTTTGCCGGACCCCGCGCCCGAGACCGGAGCGCCCCTGGGACCCCGGCCCCCCGAATGACCTTTCGCGCCGAACGGCGCAATCGAACCGCCGCCTAGGGTCCCGAGAACCGGGATCACGATCGGCCTGAAGTTTCTCAAAGGCCCCCGCCCGGGGTCTCACGCCTAGAGTCCATCCATGTCTGAAGACACCCCCAACACCCCCGAGACCGAAGTCGAGGCCGCCGTCGAGCAGGCCGTCGAAGCGGTCGAAACCGCCGTCGAGGCGATCGAGGCCGCGGCCGACGACAGCGACGAGAGCGTCGCCGCGGCGGTGGCTGAGCTTGGCCTCACCCGCATGTCCCTTCAGGAGCTGAAGGAGAAGTCCCCCGCCGACCTGCTGGCTCTGGCTGAAAAGCTGGAGATCGAGAACGCCAACTCGATGCGCAAGCAGGACATGATGTTTGCGATCCTGAAGACCGTCGCCGAGGAAGGCATCGAGATCTCGGGATCGGGCACCATGGAGGTCCTGTCCGACGGCTTCGGCTTCCTGCGCAGCCCGGAAGCCAACTATCTGCCGGGTCCGGACGACATCTATGTCTCGCCCTCGCAGATCCGGAAGTTCGGCCTGCGCACCGGGGACAGCGTCGTCGGCGCCATCCGCGCCCCGCGGGAAGGCGAGAAGTACTTCGCCCTGACCACGGTCGAGCAGATCAACTTCGAGGCGCCGGAAAACGTCCGCCACAAGGTCCACTTCGACAACCTGACCCCGCTCTATCCCGAAGAGCGGCTGAAGATGGAGATCGAGGATCCGACCCTGAAGGACCGTTCGGGCCGGATCATCGACATCGTCGCCCCGCTCGGCAAAGGCCAGCGCTGCCTGATCGTCGCCCCCCGCGGGTGGGCAAGACGGTGATGCTGCAGAACATCGCCAAGTCGATCGCGGCCAACCACCCCGAGTGCTACCTGATCGTGCTGCTGATCGACGAGCGGCCGGAAGAAGTGACCGACATGCAGCGCACCGTGCGCGGCGAGGTCATCTCTTCGACCTTCGACGAGCCGGCCACGCGCCACGTGCAAGTCGCTGAAATGGTTATCGAAAAGGCCAAGCGCCTGGTCGAGCACAAGCGCGATGTCATCATCCTGCTGGACTCGGTGACCCGTCTGGGCCGCGCCTACAACACCACCGTCCCGTCGTCGGGCAAGGTGCTGACCGGCGGTGTCGACGCCAACGCCCTGCAGCGTCCCAAGCGCTTCTTCGGCGCCGCGCGGAACGTCGAGGAAGGCGGTTCGCTGACCATCATCGCCACCGCCCTGATCGAGACGGGTTCGCGGATGGACGAAGTCATCTTCGAAGAGTTCAAGGGCACCGGTAACTCGGAAATCGTGCTTGACCGGAAAGTGGCTGACAAGCGCATCTTCCCGGCCATCGACATCCTCAAGTCGGGCACCCGGAAGGAAGAGCTCATCACGCCGAAGGACCAGCTGCAGAAGACTTACGTCCTGCGCCGGATCGTCAATCCGATGGGCGCTCAGGACGCGATCGAGTTCCTGATCGACAAGCTTCGCCAGACCAAGAACAACGGCGACTTCTTCCAGTCGATGAACACCTGATCGGCTTTTCGCCGAACGCCGTTCAAGCGCGCTTCCCAACCCGCCGGGAAGCGCGCTAGCGTCCTCCCAACGATAAGGGGGACGACATGGTGAAGGTCTATTATGCGCCCTATGCGCGTTCGCTGCGCGTGCTCTGGACCTTGGAAGAGCTCGGCGACGCCTACGACGGCGTGCGGGTCCAGTTTCCGCCCAAGCTCAACGATCCCGCCTATCTAGACATTCATCCGCTCGGCCAGATCCCGACCTTCGTCGACGGCGAGGTGAAGCTCCACGAGTCGATGGCCATCTGCGAATGGCTGGCCGAGCGCCAGCTGGGCAACGACCTGATCGTCGAGGCGGGCCGGGCCGGCCGCACCGACTACCTGCAATGGCTCTGGTTCGGCGAGGCGACCCTGATGCCGCCGCTGGGCGCGCTGGTCCGCCAGACCTTCGGGCCGGAGCCGGGTCGCAGCGATATCCTGCGCGACGAGGCGCTCGCCGCCTTCCAGGAACGGGTGGGGCTGCTGGAACAGGTGCTGGTCGGAAAGGCGTGGCTCGCCGCCGACCGCTTCACCCTGGCCGACATCTCGGTGGGCTACAGCCTGAACCTCGGGACCCTGTTCAAGCTGCACGAGCAGTATCCGCCGAACGTGGCGGCCTATTTCGGTCGGCTGCGAGAGCGGCCGGCCTTCCAGCGCGCGGCGGCCCTGGCCTGACGGAGCCGCATCGATGTCCTCCAGCTACATCATCCAGGGTGGCGAGGAGGGTCGGGCGCGGCTCTCCGTCCTGTCCGAGGTCATGGGCCCCTACACCGGGGCGCTGCTCGACCGCGCCGGTCCGTGGGAAGGCCTGAAGGTGCTCGACGCCGGCTGCGGCGCCGGCGACGTGTCCCGGGAACTGGCGCGACGGGTCGGCCCGTCCGGCTCGGTGCTGGGCGTCGACGGCGACGAGGTGAAGATCGCCGCGGCGTGGGAAGCGGGCGCCGGCCTGGCCCATCTCCGCTTCGCCGAGGGCGATGTGCTTGATCCGCCGGACGGGCCGTTCGACCTGATCTATGCGCGCTTCCTGCTGTCGCATCTGACCGATGTCCCGGCGGCGCTCGCGGCGCTTCGAGGCCGGCTCACGCCCGGCGGGCGCATCCTGGTGGAGGATGTCGACTTCGGCGGCCACTTCGTGCGCCCGCCCCTGCCGGCGTTCGAGGACTATGTCGTCTGGTATCGCGAGGCGGCGTTCCTGCGCGGAGCCGACGCGGAGATCGGCCAGAAGCTGCCCGGCCTGTTGGCCGAGGCCGGTTTCGTCGCGCTCGACGCCAAGGCGGTGAATCCCGCGGGGCTTGAAGGGCCGGTGAAGGTCATCGCCGCCCTGACCCTCGAAGCCATCGCCGAGGTGCTGGCGGCCGAGCGGATCGCCACCCGGGACCAGGTCGAGGATGCGCTGATCATGCTGCGCGAGGCGGCCGACGATCCCGGAGTCTTCATGAGCCTGCCCAGGATCGTCCAGGTCGTCGGCCGTACGCCCTAGAGAAAGCGTGGCTCGGATTTCCAGTGGTCATCCCGGCCGAAGCGTAGCGTAGAGCCGGGACCCAGAGCCGCGGCGTCGTCTCTGGGTCCCGGATAGCCTCTGCGAGGCTTCCGGGACGACCCCGTGTTACGGCAGCAGCAGGGTCGAGCCCGTCGTGCCCCTCGCCTCGAGGGCTTCGTGGGCCAGGCGGGTCTCGGCCAGGGGGAAGGTCTGGCCGATCTCGATCTTCACTGCGCCCGAGGCGATGACCTCGAACAGCGCGCCGGCGCTCTCGTCCAGCTCCTCGGTGGTGGCCACATAGTCGAACAGCGTCGGCCGGGTCAGATGCAGCGACCCGCGCTTCGACAGTTCCAGCGGCGCGACCGGCGGCACGGGGCCCGAGGCGTTGCCGTAGGTGACCATGGTCCCGCGGCGGCCGAGACTGTCGAGACTGCCCTGGAAGGTGGCCGCGCCGACGCCGTCGTAGACGACCCGCACGCCCTGGCCGCCGGTGATGGTCTTGACCCGCTCGGCCACGTCCTGGTCGCGGTAGAGGATGGTCTCGTCCGCGCCGTTGGCCTTGGCCAGCGCCGCTTTGGAGGCGTCGCCCGCTGTGCCGATGACCTTGGCGCCCAGGGCCTTGGCCCATTGCACCAGGATGGTTCCGACCCCGCCGGCCGCGGCCTGGACCAGCACCCAGTCGCCGGCCTTCACCGGAGCGCAGCGGCGGAGCAGGAACTCCGCCGTCATGCCTTTGAGCATGGCTCCGGCCGCGGTGCGGCTGTCGACGCCGGCGGGCACGCGCACGGCGCGGCCCTCCGGCACGACATGGAACTCGGCATAGGCGCCGAGCGGACCGTTGCCGTAGGCGACGCGATCGCCGGGCGCGAAGCGGGAGACCCCCTCGCCCACGGCTTCGACCACGCCGGCCGCCTCCAGGCCGAGCACCGCCGGCATCCGGACCGGATAGAGTCCGGACCGTTGGTAGGTGTCGATGAAGTTCAGCCCGACCGCTTCATGACGGACCAGGATCTGGTTCGGACCCGGTTCGGGAACCGGAACCTCGACGACTTCGAGAACCTCGGGTCCGCCGGCGCGGACGGCCTGGATGGCGAGCATGCTGGTTACCCCAGGTTGGCCTTGAAGAAATCGAGAGTGCGCTGGTTGGCCAGGGCGGCGTCGCCGGCGTCGTAGTGGTCCCCGCCGGTGCGGGCGAAGGCGTGGTCACGGCCGACGTAGTCGTGGATCGTGATCAGGGGATGGTTGTCGAGGGCGGCGTGAATCGCGGCCTGGGCCTCCTTGGGCACGAAGCCGTCCTCGGTCGCGATGTGCATCAGCAGCGGCCGGGTGATCTTCTGCGCCTCGCCGGTCAGCGAATCGAGGCCCACGCCGTAGTAGGCGACCGCGGCGTCGACGTCGGTGCGGGTGGCCGTCAGGAAGGCCAGCTTGCCGCCCAGGCAGTATCCGACCGAGCCGACCTTGCCGTTGCAGCCCGGGTCCTTGCGGATCAGGTCGACCGTCGCCTGAATGTCCTCGACGCCCTTGTCGACATCGAAGGCGTTGAACAGTTCGAAGGCGCGATCCCACTCTTCCTTCGACCGGTCGGTGATGTCGATGCCGGGCTCGATCCGCCAGAACAGGTCGGGGCAGATGGCGAGGTAGCCCGCGGCGGCGAGTTCGTCGGTGATCTCGCGCATCACGGCGTTGACGCCGAAGATCTCCTGGATCACGACGACCGCGGGCGCCTTGGCGGCCGCCGGTCGGGCCACATAGGCCGAAAACTCGCCGTCCGGCGTCTTGATGGTCAGGCGTTCTCCGCTCATCGTCCGTACTCTCCCGTTTGATGTCTGGCGTGGTGTTAACGCGATGGCGTCGTCGCGGGCCATAACAAACCCGCCGCCGAGGCAAGGAAAGAGGCCATGAAGGTCACCATCGAGATCGACTGCACTCCCGTGGAGGCGCGAACCTTTCTAGGCCTGCCCGATGTCAGTGCGTTGAACGACCATCTCGTCGAGGAGATGCAGAAACGCATGGAGGCCAATATGGCCGCCCTGGCGCCGGATGAGCTGATGAAGAACTGGATGGCTTTCGGGGCCGGCGCTCAGGAGCAGTTCCGCAAACTGATGACGGCGGCGACGGGCTCGGCCGGATTCGGGACCAAGCCGTCCGAATGACCGACACCATCTTCGCCCCGGCCACCGCGCCTGGTCGCGCGGCGCTGGCGGTGGTGCGTCTGTCGGGACCTGGCGTCCGGGACGCCGTCGCGGCCCTGGCCGGCGGAGTTCCCTCCCCTCGCCGGGCGTCATTGCGCCGGCTCCGTGACCTGGACGGCGCCCCGATCGACGAAGCCCTGACCTTCTGGTTCCCTGGCCCGGCCAGCTACACCGGCGAGGACGGGGCGGAGTTCCACGTCCATGGCGGCCTGGCCGTGGTCGACGCCCTGGTCGAGGCGCTGTCGGCGCTCGGTCTGCGGCTGGCCGAACCGGGCGAGTTCACGCGGCGGGCCTTCCAGAACGGCAAGCTGGATCTGGCCCAGGCCGAGGCTGTGGCCGACCTGATCGACGCCGAGACCTCGGCGCAGGCGCGTCAGGCGCTGGACCAGCTGGGCGGCAACCTCTCCCGCCGCTACGACGGCTGGCGCGAGGCGCTGGTCGAGGCCCTGGCCGTGCTGGAGGCCGCGGTCGATTTCCCGGACGAGGATCTGCCTGAGGACGTCGCGGCCCGGGCGCGAGGGCCGTTGGAAGGTCTGCAGCGCGAACTGCAGGCCGCCTTGCTGGACTCCGAGCGCGGCCGGCGGGTGCGGGAGGGGTTCCGCATCGCTCTGGTCGGGGCGCCGAACGCGGGCAAGAGCAGCCTGCTCAACGCGCTGGCCGAGCGGGACGCGGCGATCGTGACGGCGACCCCTGGGACGACGCGGGACGTCATCGAGGTTCCGCTGGTGCTGGGCGGCTACAAGGCCCTTCTGGCCGATACGGCCGGCGTCCGCGAGACCGACGAAGCCATCGAGGCCGAGGGCGTGCGCCGGGCGCGGGCCTGGGCCGAGGACGCCGACCTGCGTATCTGGGTCGTGGATGCGCATGGCTCCGACGGGGCCTGGCGCGAGGCTGGGGAGCTGGCCCGGGCGGGTGATCTCTGCCTGCTCAACAAGGCCGACCTGGTCACGGGGCTGGATGGGGACCGCGCCCGCGCGGCGGCGGCGGACAAGGGGCTGGAGACCTTGGACGTCTCGCTGAAGTCCGGGGGCGTTGAGGCGGTCCGGAGCTGGCTGACCGAGCGGGTGGTGGCCGCCCTCTCCGCCGCCGAGTTCCCGGCGGCGACCCGGCTGCGGCACGCCGAAAGTCTGCGGGAGGCGGCGGAACGGGTCGCCCGCGCGCTGGCGCAGCGAGAGCCGGAGCTGGCGGCGGAAGACGTGCGCCTGGCGGCCCGGGCGCTGGAGCGGGTGTCCGGCCGGGTCGATCCGGAGGCGGTGCTGGACCGGGTGTTCTCCAGCTTCTGCATCGGGAAGTGATGTTTCACGTGAAACACTGAGGGGGCGCTGGAGCGGAGTGCGGGGTTCGAGACGCGCTCTCCGAGCGCTCCTCACCATGACGAAGGTCGAATGGCTCTGAATTTGTCATGCTGAGGAGCGAGCCCTCAGGCGAGCGTCTCGAACCAGGCAGAGAGCAACCGCCTTCCTTCCTCAGTCGCTCCTCCGTCATTGAGTCCGCGAGACTCCGACCCCACTTTCGGCTATAGACCCTGCCCCGTCGCCCCCGCCCGTCGGGGGCGTTCGCTTTCGGACATTCGTGATGGCCAGCACCTCTTCCAGCGCCTGGGACGTGATCGTGATCGGCGGCGGACACGCCGGTTGCGAAGCCGCGGCCGCGTCGGCGCGCGTCGGCGCGCGCACCCTGCTGCTGACGCACAAGATCGAGACCATCGGCGAGATGAGCTGCAACCCGGCCATCGGCGGCCTGGGCAAGGGCCACCTCGTCCGGGAGATCGACGCCCTGGACGGCCTGATGGGTCGGCTGGCGGACAAGGCCGGCATCCAGTTCCGCATGCTGAACCGGTCCAAGGGGCCGGCCGTGCGCGGGCCGCGCTCGCAGATCGACCGCCGGCTCTATCGCGAAGCCATGCAGGCCGAGCTGGCCGCCTACTCCAACCTCGATATCGTCGCCGACGCCGTCGAAGACCTGATCGTGGTCGACGGCGTCGTCGCGGGCGCGATCGGCGCCTCCGGAACCGAGTATCCGGCAGGCCGCGTGGTGCTGACCACCGGCACCTTCCTGAAAGGGATCATCCACCTCGGCGACAAGCGCATTCCCGCGGGCCGGGTCGGCGATCAGCCGTCCATCGGCCTGTCGGATCGCCTGTATGCCCTGGGGCTGGACATGGGGCGCCTCAAGACCGGCACCCCTGCCCGGCTCGACGGCTCGACCATCGCCTGGGACCGGCTGGAGATGCAGTCGGCGGACGAGACGCCCGTCCCCTTCTCTTTCCTGAACGATCGGATCGACGTGCCGCAGATCCGGTGCGGCATCACCTGGACCAATGCCGAGACCCACCGGATTATCGCCGAGCGCCTGACGGAGTCGGCGGTCTACGGCGGGCGGATCGAGGGCCGAGGCCCGCGCTACTGCCCGTCGATCGAGGACAAGGTCGTCCGGTTCGCCGACAAGACCAGCCACCAGATCTTCCTGGAGCCCGAAGGCCTGGACGACGACACGGTCTATCCGAACGGGGTCTCGACCTCGGTCTCGGAGGAGACCCAGCTGCTGTTCCTGCGCACCATCGTGGGGCTGGAGAATGTCGAGGTCCGGCGGTTCGGCTACGCGATTGAGTACGACTATGTGGATCCGCGCGAGCTGTATCCGACGCTGGAGGTGAAGCGCTTGCCGGGCCTTTACCTGGCGGGCCAGATCAACGGCACGACCGGGTATGAGGAAGCCGGCGCCCAGGGCCTGGTGGCCGGCATGAACGCCGCGCGAGAAGCCTCGGGCCTGGAGGCGACGACGTTCGCCCGGGACGAGGCCTATATCGGTGTGCTCATCGACGACCTGGTCACCCGGGGAGTCACCGAGCCCTACCGCATGTTCACCAGCCGGGCCGAGTTCCGGCTGTTGCTGCGGGCCGACAACGCCGACCAGCGGCTGACCGGCAAGGGTGTCGAGCTCGGTGTCGTGGGTCCGGAGCGGGCGGCGGTGTTTCACGTGAAACAACGCGAGCTCGACGACGCCCGCGCGCTTGCCCGCTCGCTGACCCTGACGCCCGCCGCCGCGGCCAAGGCCGGGCTGCCGGTGAAGGCCGATGGCCAGCGCCGTGACCTGACCCAGCTGCTCGCCTATCCGGGCGTCGACCTGGATCGGCTGGCGGAGATCTGGCCCGACATCGGCGCCTGGTCGCCGGCCGTGCGTGAGCAGATCGAGATCGATGCGGGCTACGCCGGCTATCTCGATCGCCAGGCCGCCGATGTCGAAGCCTTCCGCCGCGACGAAGCCCTGCGCCTGCCCGCCGACCTGGACTATGCGGCGGTGGGCGGTCTTTCCAACGAAGTCCGTGAGAAGCTCGCCGCCGTGCGTCCTCTGACCCTGGGCCAAGCCGCCCGTATCGAGGGCGTCACGCCCGGCGCCCTGACCGCCCTGCTCGCCCATGTCCGACGCCCCCGCGCCGCCTGAGGCGGCTGGCGCGGTGCTGGACGCCGCGGGCTATCAGGCCCTCACCCAAGCCACTCCGGCCCAGATCGCCGACCTGACCCGCTTCCTCGAGATGCTGACCGAGGGCAATGCGGTGATGAACCTCGTCGGCCCGGCCACCATCCCGGACTTCTGGAACCGCCATGCCTGGGACAGCGCCCAGCTGCTGCAGCTGGCGCCGCAGGCGAAGACCTGGGCCGATCTCGGGGCCGGCGCCGGCTTCCCCGGCCTGGTCCTGGCGGCGATGCTCAAGGGCGCGCCCGGCGCCAAGGTCCACCTTGTCGAGAGCATGACCAAGCGCTGCCGCTTCCTGGCGCAGGTGTCGAAGGAACTCGACCTGCCCACCGAGATTCACAACGTACGTGCGGAAGACCTGTCACTGACTGTGGATATCGTCACGGCGCGGGCTTGCGCGCCGATGTCCCGACTGTTGGGGTACGCGCGGCCCTATCTCAAGCGCGGGGCCGTTGGTCTGTTTCTGAAGGGTCAGGACGTGGTATCCGAGCTCCAGGAAGCCGAGAAGGCTTGGAGATTCGAAAGCGAACTGACCGTCAGCCGCAGCGACCCGCGCGGCCGTATCGTTCAAGTGAAGGGACTCTCCCGTGTCTGACAGGCTCGCCCCGGTCCTACCGCCCGCCCCGATGCGGGTCCTGGCCGTCGCCAACCAGAAGGGCGGCGTGGGCAAGACGACCACCGCCATCAACCTGGGCACCGCCCTGGCCGCGGTCGGCGAGAAGGTGCTGCTGATCGACGCCGACCCCCAGGGCAACGCCTCGACGGGCCTCGGCATCTCGCGCCAGCAGCGCAAGACGACGCTGTACGACGTGCTGATGGGCGAGACGCCGGCCAAGGACGCCACCGTCCCGACCGCCCTGCCCGGCTTCGACATCATCCCATCGGATCCGGACCTGTCGGGCGTCGAGCTCGAACTGGGCCATGCGCCGCGCCGGTCGTACCGCCTGCGCGACGCACTGGAGACCCTGCGCGTGGCCGGCGACTACACCTATGTCCTCATCGACTGCCCGCCGTCACTGAACCTGCTGACGGTCAACGCGATGACCGCCGCCGACGCGGTGTTCGTGCCGCTGCAGTGCGAGTTCTTCGCCCTCGAAGGCCTGACCCAGCTGCTCCGCACGGTGGAGCTGGTGCGCGGCAGCCTGAACCCGGCGCTGGAGATCCAGGGCGTGGTCCTGACCATGTTCGATCGCCGCAACAGCCTGTCGGAACAGGTGGCCGGCGACGTCCGCGCCCACTTCGGGTCCAAGGTCTACGAGACGGTCATCCCCCGGAATGTTCGGGTGTCCGAGGCGCCCTCCTTCGGCAAGCCGGTGCTGATCTACGATCTGAAGTGCGCCGGGTCGCAGGCCTATCTCAAGCTCGCCCGCGAGGTCGTGGGCCGTGAACGTGAACGGCGGCTTCAAGCCGCATGAGTGGAGCGTCATCGACGATGGTGGAAGGTCGCAGGGGTCTGGGCCGGGGTCTCTCCGCGCTGTTGGGTGAGGCCGACGCCGAGAACGCCCCCGCCCCCGCCGGCGAGAGCACGGGCGCGCGCGAAATCCCGATCGAGCTGATCCACCGCAACCCGGACCAGCCGCGCCGTCGCTTCGCCGAGGCGCAGATCGCCGAACTGGCCGACTCGATCCGCGAGAAGGGCGTGCTCCAGCCGGTGCTGGTCCGCCCCGCGCCCGGTATGCCCGGGGAATACCAGCTGGTCGCCGGCGAGCGTCGCTGGCGCGCCTCGCAGCAGGCCGGACTGCGCGCCATGCCCGCCCTGGTCCGCGATCTGGACGACCGGCAGGTGCTCGAGATCGCCATCGTCGAGAACGTGCAGCGCTCCGACCTGGGCGTGATCGAGGAGTCGCTCAGCTACAAGGCCTTGATGGATCGCTTTGGAAGAACTCAGGAAGAGGTCTCCAAGGTCGTCGGCAAGAGCCGGCCGCACGTGGCCAACGCGCTGCGCCTGCTGACCCTGCCCGACGAGATCCAGGGCTTCCTGGCCGAGGGTCGTATGACCGCCGGTCATGCCCGGGCCCTGGTCGGTCATCCCAACGCCGTCGCCCTCGCCCGCGAGGTGATCGAGCGCGACCTCAACGTCCGTGAAACAGAGGCGCTGGCCAAGGAGGGTCCGTCCGCGAAGCCGGCCAAGCCCTCGACGCCGAAGCCGGGCAAGGACACCGACACCGCCGCGCTCGAGGACGACCTGGCCGAGGTGCTCGGCCTGCCCGTCGAGATCCGCGACAAGGGCGGCGTCGGCCAGCTGACCATCAAGTACAAGACGCTGGAGCAGCTCGACGACCTGTGCCGACGCCTGACGAGGGGCGGCTGAGCCGCCGGGAGACGGCCTCGGATACGGCCGCCGCCCCCAATTTCGCCACAGAGGCCATTTCCCTTCCGGGGCGTTGAAATCATTGAGGAATTTCGGAGTCCTTCGCGGCTCCGTTTTTCTTTTCAGGGTTGCGCCCTCGTCGAAGACCGCCCTTCCGGGAATTTCGGGTCGCGTCCTCTCTTCCCGTCGTCCTCGCGACGGGCGCGAGGATGACGGCGGAGGGTTGTGCAAGCTGAGCCGCGGCGCCGCGCTACAGTCCCAGCCGCCGCGCTCGCCCAGCGATGGTGAGCGCCAGTCGCTCGGCTATGAGCTGATCCGGCGCGCCTGAGCTCTTGCAGGCCATGTCCGCGGCCAGCACTTCCGGCTGCAGGGCCGTGAGATGCTCGAGCGACCAGGCGCGGGCCTGGCGGAGGAACTCCCGCTCCTGCTTCCAGAAGACGCCTGAGGCCTTGGCCGCTTCCGGCAGGGTGGCGCCGTTGGCGGCCAGGGTCAGGGTCCGGCGCAGCCGGGCGAGGTGCAGGCTCATGGCGCGGACGGCGGCGGGACCGCCCTCCCCTTCGGCCGCGGCCCGGCGCAAACCCGCATGCGCCGCCGCCAGCTTCCCGCCAAAGGCGTCGGCGGCGGCGTCCAGCAGCGAGGCTTCGGGCTCGACGCCCAGGAACTCCTCCAGATCCTTCACCGTGGCCGTACGGCCGCTTCCCGGGCCCAGCCAGAGCGCCAGGCGCTCCATCTCCTGCCGGGCCACGCCGCGCTCTCTGGGGAGGCGCGAGACGAAGGTTTCGAGGGCCTGGGTGTCCAGGCTCACCTTGTCGGCGGCAAGGGCCTCACGGACCAGCCTGGCGACATCGCCGGGCTCGTCCTCGTAGCAGGGGATGGCGGCGCAGCTGGCGGCCTTCTCCGCGGCTTTCCGTAGCGCCGATTCCCGGCCCAGGGCGCCGGCCTCGATCAGGAAGAAGGCGTCCGGGTTCAGTTTGCCCTCGGCATGGGCCGTCAGGGCCTCGGCGGCGGCCTTGTCGGGGCCGGTTTTCTCGCCGGTGAACCGCAGCCGCACCAGACGGCGGCCGCCCATCATCGAGATGGCCGAGAGTTCGCCTTCGAGACGGCCGCCTTCGGCCTCGTCGTCGGTCAGCAGGGCGGAGTCGAACGGATCGTCGGGGTTGGCGGTGACGACCTTGGCCAGGCGGTCGGCGCGTTCGCGCACGCCGCCCCGGTCCTTGCCGTAGATCAGGGCCGCGCGGAACTGAGGCTCGGGGCCCTTGAGGAAGCGTTCGACCTCGGGGCGTTTCGAGATGATCACGCGATCACCCCGCCTGGCCGCGCGCCATCCAGTCGGCCAGCTGCAGCTGGATCTTGCGGGCGAGCTCCGACGCCGCGCGTTGTTCGGCGTCCTGGCTGGCGCTGATGGCGGCGTAGGGCTGTTCACCGCGGTCGTAGGAGACCTCGGTCTCGGCATGGCCTTCGCGGGCGACGCCGCCGGTCTTGGCGTCGACCAGCTTCCAGTCGGCCTGGAACACCAGCTCATAGCGGCTGGCCGCGGAGTCGACGCGACGGCCGCGCGCGGTGCGGACCTG
Organism: Caulobacter mirabilis; assembly: GCF_002749615.1. Lineage (GTDB taxonomy): Bacteria > Pseudomonadota > Alphaproteobacteria > Caulobacterales > Caulobacteraceae > Caulobacter > Caulobacter mirabilis. Next base: position 80,477 of record NZ_CP024201.1, on the reverse strand, counting down.
CTTCAGGTCGATCTGGAGCCGATAGATCGGCGGCAAGGCCCGGTCGCGGGCCAGGGCGTCGTCCAGGGCTTCACGCAGCAGATAGCCGGCGCGACCGTCCGGAGCGACCGTTTCGATGCCCGACAGACCGCTGGAGACGCCCGGTTGGGCGTAAAGCGGCGTGAACCCGCAGGCGGACAGTCCCGGCGCGGCGAGCGTCAGCAGGGCGAGGGCGAGGATATGACGCTTCACCGCCCTACCCCGCCACGATGTTGATGATACGGCCCGGCACCACGATCACCTTTCGCACGCTCAGACCCTCAAGGTGGACCGAGACGTTCGGGTCCGCCAGAGCCTTCTCGCGGACCGTCGCTTCATCGGCGTCGGCGGGCACGCGCAGCTCGCCGCGACGCTTGCCGTTGACCTGCACCGGCAGCACGACCTCGCTGTCGACCACCAGGGCCGGATCGGCCTTGGGCCACGGCGCGTCGACGGCCATCCCGTCTTCGCCCAGCCGGGTCCAGCACTCCTCGGCCAGGTGCGGCGTAAAGGGCGCGATCAGTCGGGCCAGGATGGACAGGGCTTCGGCGCGCGCCTGGGCGACGCCGGTGTCCGTGGCCGGGAAGGCCTTGAGAACGTTCAGGAATTCGTACAGGCGGGCGATGCCGCTGTTGAACCGGAAGCCCTCGATCGACTCGGTGACGGCCTTGATCGTCTTGTGTGCGGCGCGACGCAGTTCTTCGCCCCGCGGATCCGTATCCGGACCCGCCGGCGCGGCGCCCTGGCTGTCGAACTCGGCCCAGACGCGGCCCACGAACCGCCCTGCCCCTTCGACGCCGCCGGTGCTCCACTGCACGTCCCGCTCGGGCGGGCTGTCGGACATGACGAACAGGCGGGCGGCGTCGACGCCGTAGGTCTCGAAGATGTCCTCGGGCGCGACGACGTTCTTCTTCGACTTCGACATCTTCTCGACGTCGCCGATCGAGATGGTCTCGCCGGTGGTCTTCAGCTTCGCGATCCGGGTCCCGCCCTCGGCGATCAGGTCGATCGCCGCCGGCTCGACCCACTCGGGGCGGTCGCCGGCCTGGCGGAAGTAGGTCTCGTGCGTGACCATGCCCTGGGTGAACAGGCCCGCGAAGGGCTCCTTCACCGACAGCATCCCCTCGTCCTTCAGGGCGCGGGTGATGAAGCGGGCGTACAGCAGATGCAGCACGGCGTGCTCGATGCCGCCGATGTACTGGTCGACGGGCAACCACTTGTCGGCCGCCGCCTTGTCGATCGGCTCAGCCGCGTCCGGGTTGGCGAAGCGCGCGAAGTACCAGGACGAGTCCATGAAGGTGTCCAGGGTGTCGGTCTCGCGCTCGGCTTCGCCGCCGCAGCTCGGGCAGGTCGTGAACCGCCAGGTCGGGTGGCGCAGCAGCGGGTTGCCCGGCTGCTCGAAGCTGACGTCGTCGGGCAGGATCACCGGCAGCTGGTCGGCCGAGGCCGGAACCACGCCGCAGGCCTTGCAGTGGACGACCGGGATCGGACAGCCCCAGTAGCGCTGTCGAGAGACGCCCCAATCGCGCAGGCGGTAGACGGTCGCGCCCTCGCCCTTGCCGGCCGCCTCGATCTTGGCCACCGCTTCGGCCTTCGCCTGTTCGACGGTCATGCCGTCCAGGAAGCCGGAGTTGAAGATCTTGCCGGGGCCGACATAGGCCTCGGACCCGACCATGAAGGTGGCCGGATGGGCGTCGGCGGGCAGGACCACGGGCTTGACCGGCAGGCCGTACTTGCGGGCGAAGTCCAGGTCGCGCTGGTCGTGGGCCGGACAGGCGAAGATGGCGCCCGTGCCGTAGTCCATCAGGATGAAGTTGGCGATCCAGACCGGCAGGGTCTCGCCTTCGACGAACGGGTGCTTCACCCGCAGGCCGGTGTCGTAGCCCAGCTTTTCGGCGCCCTCGATATCGGCTTCCGAAGTGCCGCCCCTGCGGCATTCGGCGACGAAGGCGGCGACCTTCGGATCGGCGGCGGCCAATTGCTCCGCCAACGGATGATCTGGCGCGACGCCGACGAACGATGCGCCGAACAGCGTGTCGGGACGGGTGGTGTAGACCTCCAGCCCTTTGTCGAAGCCCTTCGGGGCGACGCCGTCGAAATCGAAGAAGAACTGCAGGCCGGTCGAGCGGCCGATCCAGTTCTCCTGCATGGTCCGGACCTTGTCCGGCCAGCGGTCCAGGGTCGCCAGGCTGTCGATCAGGTCGTCAGCATAGTCGGTGATCCGCATGAACCACTGGGTCAGCTTCTTCTTCTCGACCACGGCGCCCGAGCGCCAGCCGCGACCGTCGATGACCTGCTCGTTGGCCAGGACGGTCATGTCGACCGGATCCCAGTTCACGGTGGCTTCCTTGCGGTAGACGAGGCCGCGCTCCAGCAGCTTCAGGAACCAGGCCTGCTGCTGGCCGTAGTATTCAGGGTCGCAGGTCGCGAACTCGCGGCTCCAGTCGATCGAGAGGCCCAGCAGCTTCAGCTGGTCGCGCATCGCGGCGATGTTGTCGTAGGTCCAGCCCTTGGGGTGAACGCCGCGCTCCATGGCGGCGTTCTCGGCCGGCATGCCGAAGGCGTCCCAGCCCATCGGGTGCAGCACCGCATGGCCCTGGGCCCGGCGGTAGCGCGCGACCACGTCGCCCATGGCGTAGTTGCGCACATGGCCCATGTGGATGCGCCCCGACGGATAGGGGAACATCTCGAGGACGTAGTACTTCGGCCTCGGATCGTCGTTGGCGACGCGGAAAACGTCCTTGCGAGCCCAGGCGTCACGCCATTTGGGCTCTACGTCCTTCGGATTGTAGCGGGCCATTGAAGGCTTTCAGGGAAGTCCGGCGCGCTGGGATCAGCGCGCCATGTTGGCCAGACGCAGCTGGCGGGCCTTGGTCAGGATGGCGTTCTCGATGTCCGTTTCGGTCTGGGCCGTCGTCGGAGCGTCGGTCCAGCCGGCGGCGCCGCCGACCTGCTTGAAGACGGTGACATTCAGGCCGTCGGCCCGAAGTCGCGTGTCGAGAATGTAGACCGTGACCTTGAAGCGCTCGTCCGCCTTCTCGGGGTTCACGTACCAGTCGGTGATGATCACGCCGCCGTACGGGTCGGCCGAGGCCAGCGGCATGAAGGACAGGGTGTCCAGCGTGGCGCGCCACAGATAGCCGTTCACGCCGAGCTGCGGCCCTTCGACCTTGGCCGACGACGAACCGCGGCCGATCTTGAACGGGTTGAACCCGCCTTCTTCCTGGGTCTGGAAGGTCCGGGTTCCGCCGCTCGTGCTGCAGGCCGCCAGGCCCGTCACGGTCAGCGCCAGAATGCCGGCGGAGGCGATCCGCTTCCACGACCTGCGCGCAAACGCCATATTCTCTCGCTCCACTCGTTCCAGCCGCGCCTTCAGAGAGCGCGCAGCGGCGTACACCCCCGACGCCCCTCATAGCCCGTCTACAACAAGGCCTCGCCGCCGCCAAACGGGAATCTCGTTGCGTCCGCGCCACAGGCGGAGGGGGAATCCATCCCCAAGGGACCTCTAGGGGTTTCGACGCATTGACCCGAGGGTCATACGGACTTTAATCGCAATCCGAGGAACACCATTTCCAAGTACTGGAACTGGTAAATGGGAAAGCGGCTGGGGGAGCCGGACGACGCTATGGTGAAGGTGTATGGCATCGCCGTGATTTCGGCGCTGGCCCTGGCGGGCGTGGCGACGACGGCTCATGCCCAGAATATCGCATCCAAACCCCGCGTTCAGCCGGCGCCGGACTTCGAAGTCCGCGGCGACACCTTCCGCGACAGCCAGTTCAACCAAGACGGCCGCCGTTCCATCACCTGGGACGCCAAGAAGGGCCGCTGGGGCCTGTCGCTGGACATCAAGCCGCGCAACGAAATCGACCCGACGACCTCCCGTGATCTGCAAGGCCGCGACGTCGAGGCGGGCGCCTTCTTCAAGGTGACCCCGCAACTGCGCGTCGGCGGCTCCGTCGGCGTCGGTCCGAACAACCCGGCGCCGCTGCGCAAGAACGACGGCCGCGAGGAAGCGCCGCGCGTTCGTCTCGAGACCGCCTTCAAGTTCTGACGGCTTCGACCATCGCAAATCCCGCCGCGCCCGAGCCGACCAGCTCCGGCGCGGTTTTCGTATTCACGCCGCCCAGGGCGTAGACGGGCAGGGGACTGGCCGCGACCAGGGCCGCGAAGGCTTCTGCGCCCATGGGACTGGCTGCCGAGGGGCTCCGGCTCGGAAACACCGGCGAGACCAGCACGGCGTCGCAGCCGGCGTCGGCGGCGCGCGCTACGGCTTCGGTGGAATGGGCGGCGGCGGTGACGATCCAGCCCGGGTGGCCGGCCGCCTCGCCGATCAGCCGTTCGGGCAGGTGTAGGCCGTCCGCCTCACAGGCTCGGGCCAGGTCCGCATCGGCGCCGACCAGCAGAGGCAGGCCCCGGGCGCGCGTGGTCCGCCGCAAGCGAAGACCGACCTCCACCGCATCAAGCCGTCCGAACGCCCGGTAGATCACGCCCCAGCCCGCGGGCAGACGCTCGGCGACGGCGGCGGGGTCGGGCGTGCGGTCCGGGTCAGTCACGAACAGCAGGCGGGGCAGGGGCTTTCGCGGGGCGACGCGCGGTCGTAAGGACGCGGCCAGGTCGGCCAGCCGTTGGAGATCGTCCGTTGCCTCACTCATCACCGATCGCCCAGGCGCGCCTTTCCGTGCTGGATGCCGTCGCCGCCGCGGCGAAGGCCGCGGGGCGCGAACCGGCCGATGTGACCCTCGTCGCGGTCTCCAAGCAACAGCCGGACGAAAAGATCGACGCGATGCTGGCCACGGGCCAGCACGTGTTCGGCGAGAACCGCGTCCAGGAGGCCCAGGGGCGCTGGGAAGCCCGGCGGGCGGGCGTTGAGCTGCGCCTGATCGGTCCGCTGCAGACCAACAAGGTCAAGGAGGCTGTCGCCCTGTTCGATGTGATCGAGACGGTCGACCGGGAAAAGCTGGCCCGCGCCCTGGCCGATGAGCTGGCCCGGACCGGCAGGCGGCCCCGCCTGTACGTCCAGGTCAACACCGGCGAGGAGCCCCAGAAGGCCGGCGTCGCCCCGGCCGAGACGGACGCCTTCCTGGCGCTTTGCCGCGAGCTGGGCCTGACGATCGAGGGCCTGATGTGCATCCCGCCCGAGGCCGAGCCGGCGGGGCCGCACTTCGCCCTGCTGGCCAGGATCGCCGCCCGCAACGGCCTGTCGAAGCTGTCGATGGGCATGAGCGCCGACTACGAGACCGCCGTGCGGTTCGGCGCCACCAGCGTGCGGGTCGGCTCGGCCCTGTTCGGGGCGCGGGGGTAGGGCGGGGCTGCGGCTCAGGCCGCCAGGATCTCCCGCACGCTCATCTGCTTGAACGCCTCGACCAGGGCGCGGCCCTCGTCCGGCGTCGTCGAGATGGCCAGGCGCATCGTGGCCTCGCCCAGGTGCCAGATCAGGAAGGCGGTCGCGGCGAGCGTCTCTGGGTCGACGCCGGGCCGGGCGCGCGTCATCGCCGCCGCCAGCAGACTTCCGGCGATCCGGCTTTCGGCGATCTCGATCGCGGCCAGCTGCCGATCGGCCTGCATGCCTGACCAGATGTCGCGCATGACCGGCTCGGCGAGGAAGATCGCATAGTAGCGATCGACCAGGTCGAGATACGCCGCCCTGAGGCTCTCCGGGTCCCGGACCGGCGCCAGGGCGTCGGCGATACAGCGCCGGCCCTCGGCGCCATAGCGCTCGGCCAGGGTGCGCAGGATCGACGCCTTGTCCGGAAAGTACTGGTAGAGCGAGCCGATCGAGACGCCCGCCCGGGCGGCGACTTCGCTCATCTTCAACTGGTCGCTGCCGTCGGCCGCGATCAGGTCCGCCGCGGCCGTCACGATGCGCTCGAGCCGTTCGCGGCTGCGCTGCTGAACCGGCTTGCGGCCGGGGCCGTCGGTCTGGTCGATCATTCTCGGCGTCAAGCTCGGCTCTCACCAAAACGTGAGCGATCCTCATGTTATCGAGTTTCGCCTTGCCTACAAGGGGAAAGCTGGCGTGAGCCGGGAGCAGGTCGTGTCGACCCTCGTTCCGTGACGCTTGATCTTCGAACGTGAGGGTGCTTCACCTTCAGAAAGTGAGATTGGCTCACATTTCAGAGGAAGCCTCCATGACCACCTCCAAGCCCATTCTCGTCACCGGCGCCACCGGCAAGACCGGCGTCCGCATCGTCGCGCGGCTGCGGGCGGCCGGCAGACCTGTTCGGATCGGATCGCGCAGGGCGTCGCCGGCCTTCGATTGGGAGGACCGGTCGACTTGGGCCGAAGCGTTGGATGGCGTTTCCGCCGCCTATGTCGCTTTCCAGCCTGACCTCGCCGCCCCCGGAGCGCTGGAGACCGTGACCGCCTTCTTCGCCCAGGCGGTCGACAGCGGAGTCCGCCGCCTTGTCCTGCTGTCGGGCCGTGGCGAGGTCGAGGCTGAGCAGGCGGAGGAAGCCCTGAAGGCCTCTGGCGCCGACTGGACGATCCTGCGGGCCAGCTGGTTCAGCCAGAACTTCAGCGAAGCGGACTTCCTCGACGCAGTCCTGTCGGGCGAGGTCGCTCTGCCGGTCGGTCCGATTCCCGAGCCTTTCATCGATGTCGAGGACATCGCCGACGTCGCCTTCGCGGCGCTGACCGAGCCCGGGCATTCCGGCCGCCTGTACGTCCTGACCGGCCCGCGGGCCCTGACCTTCGAAGACGCAACGCGCGAGATCGCCGCCGCGACCGGACGCGACATCCGTTTCGTCTCGGTTCCCGCGGAGGTCTATCGCGCGGCCCTGGTGGAGCTGGAGCAGCCGCCCGAAGTCGTCGATCTGGTGCTCTATCTGCTGACCACGATCCTGGACGGCCGCAACACTTCCACCGCCGACGGCGTTCAGCAGGCGTTGGGGCGTCCGGCGGGCGACTTCTCCGACTATGTGCGACGCACGGCCGCCACGGGCGTCTGGGGAGCTTCCGATGCTTGATCGCGCCCTGTTGGTCTCGCTGATCGCCGCCGCCGTGGGCAGCGGCGTGGTCGGGGGCATCTTCTACGCCTTCTCGACCTTCGTGATGGCGGGTCTCGGCCGACTGCCCGCGGAGCAGGGGGCGGCGGCGATGAACCACATCAACGTCACCGTCATCAACCCGCTGTTCATGGCCGCCTTCATGGGCACGGCGCTGCTCTGCCTGATCCTGGCGATCGGGTCAGCGTTCTGGTGGGCGGAGCCGGCCGCCAAGCTGGTCCTGGCCGCGAGCCTGCTCTACCTGGTCGGCTGTTTCGGGGTGACGATGGCGTTCAATGTCCCCCTGAACAACGAACTGGCCGCGACGGGGACGGCGGCCTGGGCCCGCTACCAGCAGGCCTGGACGATGTGGAACCACGTCCGAACCGTCGCGCCCATCCTGTCGCTGATCCTGTTCATCACGGCCCTGATGGCGAAGTAGCCGCGCCGGGCGTCTTCAGGCCGAGGGCGCCCGCTCGCTCCAGTCCTCCAGGTTCGGCTCGGCCCCCATCAAAGCCAGGCCCGCGGCGATGGAGACCAGCTCGGCGCCCGACTCCAGCTTGGCGGTTCCGAAGCGACGCTCGAAGATCCCCCGCACGGCCGGGACGAACGAACTGCCGCCGGTCAGGAACACCCGGTCGACGCCGGCCTCGGCCAGGTTGGCGCGCTTCAGCGCCTCGTCCACCGCGCCCTCGATGGCGGCCAGCTCCGGCTGGATCCAGCGCTCGAAGCTGGTCCGCTTGACCGGTCCCTCGATCTCCACCGAGCCGCCCTTGAAGCTGAACACAGCCTCCTCGGCGCCGGAGAGGGCCTCCTTCAATCGCGAGACCGACTGGTAGAGGCGATAGCCGTGGTTGTCGTCGAGCAGCTCGACCAGGCGCGCGATCTTTTCCGGCTCGACCGCGTCGCGGACCAGCTTGCGGATGTCCCGCATGTCCTTGGAGGCGCGCAGCAGGGCCAGCTGCTCCCAGCGGGCGAAGGCGGCGTAGTAGCGATTGGGCACCGGCAGGATGTTGTCGAAGGCGCGATAGCTGCTGCCCTTGCCGAGCTTCGGCGAGACCAGGTGGTCGATGATCCGGTAGTCGAAGGCGTCGCCGGCCAGGCCCACGCCCGCGTTGGCCAGCGCCCGCGAGCGGATGTGGCCGTCCTCGCGCGTGAACCGGACCAGCGAGAAGTCGCTGGTGCCGCCGCCGAAATCGGCGACCAGCACCGTGGCGTCGCCTTCCAGCCGCTTGGCGAAGAAAAAGGCGGCGGCGACGGGCTCCGGCACGTAGCGGACGTCCTCGAAGCCCAGTCGCCGGAAGGCGGTCTCGTACCGGCGCAGGGCCAAGGCCGTGTCGGGCCGGTTGCCGACGAAGGTCACCGGCCGTCCGACGATGGCGCGGCGGGGCAGGGCGTCCATCGCCTCGCCGCCGTGCTCCTTCACCTTGAGCAGAAAGGCGCTGAGCAGGTCTTCGAAGGTGAACCGCCGGCGCAGGATCTCGGTGTCGGTGAACAGCGCGCTGGCGGCGTAGCTCTTGAACGACTGGATGAACCGCGTCTCCAGCGGCTCCTCGACATAGGCGTCGATCGCCCAGGGCCCCGCCTCGACCACCCGCGCCTTGGGGTCATGCTCGGGGGCGTAGAAGCTGAGCGCCGAGCGGAAGGCGGCGAACGGCGCCCCCTCGTGCTCGTAGGTCACGAGGGCGGCCTCGCCCTCTCGCTCGAGGGCCAGGACGGTGTTGGTGGTGCCGAAGTCGACGCCGATGGCGGCGTCGGAAACGCGCGACATGAGGGTGATCCCTGAGATGACGGATCCTCCCCTGTGGGGGAGGTGGCTCGCCGAAGGCGAGACGGAGGGGGTTCAATGGCGAAACACCCCCTCAGTCGGCCCTCCGGGCCGCCAGCTCCCCCAGAGGGGAGCATCCCGATGAATGAACCGCTCCGGCCCATTCATCGAGGGCGTCAAAGCGGGTAGGCGGTCACTTGGCTGATCCTCATGCGGTCATGGCCCTACTCCGCGATGGGCTCGAGCGGCTGGTCGTAGGCCGCCATCAGAGCCATGTTGAGGATCTTGGACACCGAAGCCGACAGCGGCGCGATCTGGACCGACTTCTCCAGGCCCAGCAGGATCGGGCCCAGCACCGTCGCCCCGCCCAGGGCCTGGACCAGCTTGGTCGAGATCGAGGCGGAGTGGATCGCCGGCATGATCAGCACGTTGGCCGGACCGGTCAGGCGCATGAAGGGATAGTTGGCGCGGCGTTCCGGCTCGAGGGCCAGCTCCGGCGGCATCTCGCCCTCGTATTCGAAGTCGACGCCGTCCAGCTCGTCGAGGATGGCGACGGCCTCGCGCACCTTCTCCGACCGCAGTCCCATGGGATTGCCGAAGGTGGAGTAGCTCATGAAGGCCACGCGCGGCTTGAAGCCCAGCGCCTTCACGGCCCGGGCGGCTTCGCAGGCGATCTCGACCAGCTCCTCGGCCTCCGGCATCTCGGTGACGTTGGTGTCGGCGATGAACAGGGTGTGGCCCTTGGCCAGCACGATGGACATGCCCATCACGCGGCCGCCCGGCGCCGGGTCGATCACGCGCAGGACCTCCTCCAGCGCCTGGTCGTAGGAGCGAGTCACGCCGGTGACCATGGCGTCGGCGTCGCCGGCGGCGACCATCGAGGCGGCGAAGCTGTTGCGGTCCTGGTTGATCAGGCGCTGCACGTCGCGCTTCAGGTAGCCTTCGCGCTGCAGCCGCTCGTACAGCCGCTCGACGTAGGCCGGGTTCTTGTCGGACAGGCGGGCGTTGACGATCTGCAGCTGGACGTCGGCCGGATCGAGGCCCGCCAGCTTCATGTTCTCGTGGACCAGCTCCTCGCGGCCGCAGAGGATCGCCTCGCCCAGGCCCTGGGCCTGGAAGGCGTAGGCGGCGCGGATCACGCTCGGCTCCTCGCCTTCGGCGAAGACGACGCGCTTCTTCGGCGAGCTGCTCATCACCGAGCCGCTGATCTTCTGCAGGAAGGCCGCGGTCGGGTCGAGGCGCTGCGCCAGGCTGGCGCGGTAGGCGTCCATGTCCTCGATCGGCTTGCGGGCCACGCCTGTGTCCATCGCCGCCTGGGCGACGAACGGCGGGATGTAGCTGATCAGGCGCGGATCGAACGGCGTCGGGATGATGTAGTCCGGGCCGAAGCGCAGCTGGCGGCCGTGGTAGGCGGCGGCCACCTCGTCCGGCACGTCCTCGCGGGCCAGCTGGGCCAGCGCGTTCGCGCAGGCGATCTTCATCTCCATGTTCACCCGCCGGGCGCGCACGTCCAGCGCGCCGCGGAAGATGTAGGGGAAGCCCAGCACGTTGTTGACCTGGTTCGGATAGTCCGAGCGGCCGGTGGCGACGATGGCGTCGCCGCGGACCTCGGCCACCTCTTCCGGCGCGATCTCCGGATCGGGGTTGGCCATGGCGAAGATGATCGGGTTGGCCGCCATGGTGGCGACCATCTCCTTGGTCAGGGCGCCCTTGGCCGACAGGCCGATGAACACGTCGGCGCCGACCATGGCTTCGGCCAGGGTGCGCTTGTCGGTGTCGACCGCGTGGGCCGACTTCCACTGGTTCATGTCCTCGGTGCGGCCGCGGTAGAGGACGCCCTTGCGGTCGACCGCCAGGACGTTCTCGTGCTTCACGCCCATGGCCTTGATCAGCTCCAGCGTGGCGATGCCCGCCGCGCCCGGGCCGTTCAGGACCACCTTGACGTCCTCGACCCTGCGGCCCGTGATCTCGCAGGCATTGATCAGGCCGGCGGCCGAGATGATGGCGGTGCCGTGCTGGTCGTCGTGGAACACCGGGATGTCGAGCAGGTCCTGCAGCTCGGTCTCGATGCGGAAGCAGTCGGGGCTCTTGATGTCCTCGAGGTTGATGCCCCCGAAGGTCACGCCGATGTTCTTCACGACGGTGATGATCTCGTCGGGATCCTTCGAGGTCAGCTCGATGTCGATGCCGTCGACGTCGGCGAAGCGCTTGAACAGGACGGCCTTGCCTTCCATCACCGGCTTGGAGGCCAGCGCGCCCAGGTCGCCCAGGCCCAGGATGGCGGTGCCGTTGGAGATCACGCCGACCAGGTTGCCCTTCGAGGTGTAGTCGTAGGCCAGGTCGGGATCGTCGGCGATCGCCAACACCGGCACGGCGACGCCCGGCGAGTAGGCCAGGCTCAGGTCCCGCTGCGTGGCCATCGGCTTGGTCGCGGCCACCCCGATCTTGCCCGGGGTCGGGAACTGGTGGAAGGCCAGCGCCTCCTCGTCGGTGAAGGTCTTTTTCTCGGCGTCGCTCATAAGGCTTTGGAGGCGTCCTCAACGCATAGCGGGACGCTTTGCCGGCCTGCGCCGTACGCCCCATTGGTCTGGAGAAGGACGCGCAACCTAACGGCCGCGTAAAGCGGGGACAACAGGGACGTCCGGGAAGTTTCGTTCAGGGGGTCATGAGCCCAGGGCATGGGCCGGGCGCTGACAACCGGCGGCCGGGCCTGTAGAGCTTGCGGCCATGACCCAGACCGCCGCCTCCGCCCCCGTGAAGATCGCCGTCGCCGGCGCCCTCGGCCGCATGGGCCAGGCGGTGGCGAAACTGTGCGAGGGCCGCGACGACGTCGTGGTCGTCGCCCGCTACGAGCGGCCCGGCGTGGACGGGGAGGGGCTGGTCTCGATCGACGAGGCGCTGGCCTTGGCGGACGTGGTCATCGACTTCACCACGCCCGAGGCCTCGGTCGCCCTGGCCGAGAAGGCCGCCGGCCGCGGCGGCGTCGCCCTGGTGATCGGCTCGACCGGCCTGTCGCCGGACCAGGCCCGCCGGATCGACCAGGCCGGCGAGCGGATCGCCGTGGTCCGGGCCGGCAACTTCTCGCTGGGGGTCAATCTGCTGATCGGCCTGACCCGCCAGGCGGCCGCGGCGCTGGACCCGCGCGACTTCGATATCGAGGTGTTCGAGGCCCACCACCGCCGCAAGGTCGACGCCCCCTCGGGCACGGCCCTGATGCTGGGCGAGGCGGCGGCCGAAGGGCGCTGCGTGAACCTCGCCGACGTCCAGGTTCCGGCCCGTCACGGCCTGACCGGGCCTCGTACGGAGGGCGAGATCGGCTTCTCGGTTGTCCGCGGCGGCGACATCATCGGCGAGCACAGCGTGGTGTTCGCCGGCGATGAGGAAATCCTGACCCTGAGCCACTCGGCGCGGGACCGGTCGTTGTTCGCCCGGGGCGCCGTGGTCGCGGCAAAATGGGCGGCCGGCAAGGGCGCCGGGGCCTATGACATGCAGGATGTGCTGGGGATGCGGGGGTGACTGCGGCGCACAGCTATTGGCGCTGCGACTGGACGCATACTCACGTCGGAGACCCTGTCGTCATGTTCTACGAAGTGGACGGCGCTGGTGATGTACCGCGCATTGTCGACGTTTTCCGAGATGGCTCCGGGATGGCTCAATGTGTCGGAGACTATATTGGACGAGAGAATGACCTCCCCGGGGTCGATAGCCTCGTCGAAGGCAGTTTCCTCGAAGCGACCAGGGAAATGCGGGCAGTCATGAGTCCTGGCGGAATCGAGGACTGCGGCGAGCGGATAACGCTCGTTCAAACAGACGCCGAGATGTTCGAGGAAGTTTGGCTGCGACACCGCAAGCGGTAGCCCTGCCAACCCCTTCACCTCATGGCGAGACGATCGCCGGTCGATCCGGGTCACTCAAGGACCGCGCGTGCGCGCGGCCGCGGAGCGGCGGGCCCGAGGCCCGTCCTAGACTGACCCGGCTCGGCCGGCACGCTGACATCCATGAGATGAAAGGTGGGTCCTCCCCCTGGGGGAGGGGGACCATGCAAAGCATGGTGGAGGGGGCCAAATGCCGAGGACCCTCTCCACCACCCTTCGGGTGGTCCCCCTCTCCCGATGGGAGAGGATCGGGGGAGGACTCCCGGGACCTATAGTCCGGGGACATGGCGGGACATTCGGCGACAACCGGCCCCTTCGCGGCGGCGGTTCAATCCCCGTGGCCCGTCACGGCGCTAGACTCCGTCCATGAGCGCGATCGTCGGAAACTCGGAAACGGCGAAAACCCTTCCGTCGCAAGGGATCCCCGATGCGCGCCTCATGGCCTGCGGACAGGACGGCCCGATAGCCGGTAGGCCCTCGCCCCCGACCTATCCCCGCATCCAAGTCCCCAGAACCCCGCCGACCCTCGCAGGCGAGACACCGAAGACCCTAGCCGCCGCGCGCCACGAACCAGCCGTTCAGGAACCGCTCGTCGGCCTTGCCGTACAGGAAGTCGCCGCCGCCGTAGGCCGTGACCTTGCCGCCGGCCGCTTCCAGCACCGCCTGGGCCGCGCAGATGTCCCACTCGCTGGTCGGTCCGTGCCGCGGGTAGATGTCGGCTGCTCCCTCGGCGATGCGGCAGAACTTGATCGAGCTGTCCATCGGCTCGCGCAGGTCGAAGCCGTACTCGTTGGCCAGCTTGACGGCGGTCTCTTCCTTCATGGTGTGGCTGACCAGGGCGATCGCCGCGCCCTTGGGCCAGGCGCGAACGTTCACCGGGATGTCCACCGTCTCGCCCATGCCGCGCTTGCGGGCGCCGCCGGCGGTCGTGAACCAGGTCTCGCCGCTGGCCGGGGCGCAGACGGCGCCGGCGACCGGCTTGCGGTCGACCACCAGGCCGATGTTGACCGTGAAGTTGGGATCGCCGCGCACGAAGGCCTTGGTGCCGTCGACCGGGTCGGCCAGGAAGAAGCGCGGTCCCACCGCCTCGGGCGTGCCGTACTCGCTGGCGTGTTCCTCCGAGACGACGCAGGCGCCGGGGAAGGCCTCTTCCAGCCGTTGCAGGATCAGCCGTTCGCCGGCGCGGTCGGCTTCGGTCACCGGGCTGGAGTCGGCCTTCTGGATGACCTCGAGCTCCGAGCGCCAGTAGGGCAGGACCAGCCGGCCGGCCTCCTCGACGATGTCGGCCAGGATGCGGCCGATATCGGCGTCATGGGCGGTGCTCATCGGGCGTCCCTCGGGTCGTCGGCCACGAAAATCAGACGCACGACCGACGCATCGATGGTCTGCTTGCCGGCCTCCTCGAAGTCGACCGTCACGCGACGTCCGACCACCGACTGCACCTGGCCCAGGCCCCAGTCCGCGCGATCCGGATGGCGCACCAGGGCGCCGGGTTCGATGAACGGGTCCATGACGGGTGTCCTAGGGGGCTGCTCACCGTTTGCCAACGTCTCAAATCAGGGCAATTTCCGGGGCCATGACCGACCAGACCGCCGCCGCCACGCCTGCCGAGGTTTCCGAACCCGCGGAAGCCCTTCCCGACGCCGCGGAACTGGCCGCCCAGATCGCCGCGCGCCTGTGCCACGACTTCATCAGTCCGGCGAGCGCGGTGGTCTCTGGCCTGGACCTGCTGGAGGACCCCTCGGCCCAGGACATGCGCGAGGACGCCATGAACCTGATCGCCCAGAGCGCCCGGAAGCTGGCCGACCTGCTGCAGTTCAGCCGCGTGGCCTTCGGCGCCTCGAACAGCGCCGAGGTCTTCGACGCCCGCGAACTGGAGAAGCTGGCCCAGGGCGTCTACGCCCATGTCCGCCCGGACCTGGAGTGGAAGGTCGAGCCGGCCGGGGTCAACAAGCCCGCCGCCCGCATTCTGATGAACCTGGCTCAGATCGCCGCCGGAGCGCTGCCCATGGGCGGCAAGGCGACGATCCGCGCGGTCGAGGCCGGCGACCGGCTGGCCATCAGCGTCGAGGCGACCGGTCCCCGCGCCCGCCTGAAGCCGGAGGTCCTGCGCGGCCTGCAGGGCCAGGATCGCGGCGAAGCGGTCGGCGGGGCTTGGGTCCAGGCCTACTATCTGCACCTGATCGCGCGCCAGGCCGGAGGCCGCGTGGCCGCCGAGACCGGCGAGGATCGGGTCTCCCTGGCGGCCTTCGCGCCGCTCTAGGGGGTCTAGCGGCCGGGTTGTCCCGCCGTCCCTCACAAGCCGTTAACCGACGCAGGGCACAACGGTCGGCAGGGAAGGAGCGCGCACCGTCTTGAAAACCTGCCTGCTGGTCGATGACAGCCGGGTGATCCGCAAGGTGGCCCGCCGCATCCTGGAGGACCTCGGCTTCGAGATCGCCGAGGCGTCCGACGGGCTGGAGGCGCTCGCCTGGTGCCGCGCGGCCATGCCCGACGCCATCCTGCTCGACTGGAACATGCCGGTGATGAACGGGCTGGAGTTTCTGCGCACCCTGCGGGCCGAGCCCGGCGGCGACGCGCCCCGGGTCGTGTTCTGCACGGTCGAGACCGATCCGCAGCGAATCCGCGAGGCGCTGGACGCCGGCGCGGCCGAGTACATCATGAAGCCCTTCGACGGCGACATCATCGCGGCCAAGTTCGCCGAGGCGGGCCTGGCATGACGCCCGAGGATATCCAGCTGGTCGCGGCCCTGTGCAAGGCGCGGGCGGGGATGAAGGTCGACCCGGCCAAGACCTATCTGATGGAAAGCCGCCTGGCGCCGCTGGCCCGGCGCGAAGGCTACGGTTCGATCGAGGAGCTGATCGCCGGGCTGAAGGCGCGCCGCGAGGAGGCGCTGATCTGGGCCGTGGTCGAGGCCATGACCCTGAACGAGACGGCCTTCTTCCGCGACAAGCCGGCCTTCGAACAGATCCGGGACGATGTCCTGCCGACCCTGTCGCGGCTGCGGGGCCCCAATCCGATCCGCATCTGGAGCGCCGGCTGCGCCACGGGCCAGGAGGCCTATTCCCTGGCCATGATCGCCGAAGAGGGGCGGGGTCTGGAGCCTGGCTGCCGGATCGAGATCTACGGCTCGGACTTGTCGGAGCGCTGCCTCGAGAAGGCGCAGTCCGGGGTCTACACCCAGTTCGAGGTCCAGCGCGGCCTGCCGATCCGGCTGCTGATCCAGCACTTCGAGAAGATCGAGGAGAACTGGCGCCTGTCGCCGCGCATCCGTCAGCGGGTCCGTTGGCGGCGGCTGAACCTGGCGGCCGACCTGTCGGCGGTGGGCCGGTTCGACCTGATCCTGTGCCGCTATGTGCTGGGGGCGCTCGACGAGGGCTTCCGCCAGCGCGTGCTGGAAGGGCTGGCCGCTGCGCTGCCGGCCGACGGGGTCCTGATCCTGGGCGAGGACGAGAGCATCGCCGGCGCGACCAACGCCCTGCGGCCGGTCGCCGGCCGGCCCGGCCTGTTCACGCGCGACCCCTCGTTCCGGGTCGCCGCCTGATCCGGCGTCTCTGACCGGGCGAACGCCGTTCGCTTCCCCTTTGCTTCCCTCGCGTCACGCCTGCACTCTTCGCGCCGAGGGCAGGAGGAGACGGACATGAGCGGCGCAGATCGCATTCCCGACGAGATCGCCATGAAGGCGATCGATCCCAAGAACTACGGCGACGACAGCGTCCATGAGGCCTTCCGCTGGCTGCGGGCCAACCAGCCGCTGGGCCGGGCCGAGCTGGAGGGCGTCTATCCGTTCTGGCTGGTCACCAAGCACGCCGACATCCTGGAGGTCAGTCGCCAGAATGACCTGTTCCACTCCGGCGACATGCCCACGACCTTCACCACGGTCGAGGGCGACCAGATGGTGCGCAACATGACCGGCGGCAGCCCGCACCTGGTGCGGACGCTGGTGCAGATGGATGCCCCGGATCATCCCAAGTACAGGATCATGACCCAGTCGTGGTTCCTGCCGCAGAACATCCGCAAGCTGGAGGACCGCATCCGCCAGATCGCCCGCGAACACGTCGACCGGATGGCGGCGCTGGGCGGCGAGTGCGATTTCGTCAACCAGGTCGCCCTGCACTATCCGCTGCATGTGATCATGGAGATCCTCGGCGTGCCGCCACAGGACGAGCCGCGCATGCTGAAGCTGACGCAGGAGCTGTTCGGGGCCCAGGATCCGGAGCTGAACCGCCAGCGGCAAGAGGCGATGAACAACGCCGACGCCTTCGCCCAGATCCAGGCGGTGATCGCGGACTTCTTCATGTACTTCAAGGCGATCACCGACGATCGCAAGGCCAGCCCGCGCGAGGACGTGGCGAGCGTGATCGCCAACGCCAAGCTGGACGGACAGCCGATCAACGACTTCGAGGCGATGAGCTACTACGTCATCGTCGCCACCGCCGGCCACGACACGACGTCATCTTCGACTGCGGGCGCGGTCTGGGGCCTGTGCGCCAACCCCGGCGAGTTCGCCAAGGTGAAGGCCGACCCGTCTCTGATCCCGGGTCTGATCGACGAGTCGATCCGCTGGATCACGCCGGTGAAGCATTTCATGCGCTCGGCGACGGCCGACACGGAGCTGGGCGGCAGGAAGATCGCCAAAGGCGACTGGCTGTGGCTGGCCTATCCGTCGGGCAATCGCGACGAAGAGGTGTTCGAGGACCCGGACGCCTTCCGCGTCGATCGCAAACCGAACAAGCATCTGGCCTTCGGCTACGGGGCGCATCTCTGCCTCGGTCAGCACCTGGCCAAGATGGAGATGCGGATCCTGTTCGAGGAACTGCTGCCGCGTCTGGAATCGCTGGAGTTCGCGGGCGAGCCCAGGCTCAGCCAGGGCAACTTCGTCAGCGGGCCGAAATCGCTGCCGATCCGCTACCGGTTCCGCTGATGCAGAAGGGGCCCCCGCTTGGCGGAGGCCCCTGTTCGCGTGATGGAAGCGAAGGACGCTACTTGGCGTCCTTGGCGGTCTTTTCGACGGCGGTGCCGGCGGCCTTCACGTCCTTGCCGGCGCCCTCGATGGTGTTGCAGGCGGCGGCGAGAAGACTGGTGGCGGCCAGCGCCAGGATGACGAGCTTACGCATCGGATTCTCCTCGGCCCGATCACGGGCGGTTGACTGACGGTGAAGAAAACGCCCTCCGGGGAACTCAGGTTCCGCCGGGCGCGGCCTCCGGCGTCGGGAACACCAACCGGGCGGTGAGGCCGCCCTGGTCGTTGGCTTCGAGCGTCGTCTGGCCGCGCAGCTGGCGCGCGAAGGCCGTCATCAGAGTGCGGCCGACACCCTTGATCGTCGCCGGATCGGGCGGCGAGCCTCGACCGCCGCCGTCGTCTGCGATGGTCAGCTCGGCCTCGGGGCCGTTGACCTTGAAGTCGACGGTCAGCGTTCCGCCTCGCTCGGAAAGAGCGTGCTTCTGGGCGTTGGTGACCGCTTCGACGGCGAACAGGGCCAGCGGGGCCAGCTTGTCGGGGTCGATGACCAGACGGTCGGCGCGCACCTCCGTCCGGACGCTGGCGTGCGAACTCAGATCGCCGGCCAGCAGCTGGCCGGTCAGCTCCTCAAGGAAGGGCTTGAGGTCGACGTGCTTGATGTCGGCGCCTTGGTAGAGGGCGCGGTAGATCAGGGCCAGGGCGGTGATCCGCTGGCGGGTGTCGTTCATCGCCATCCGGGCGGCCGGGTCCGCCAGAGCCCGCTCCTGCATGCTCAGGAGGGAGCTGATGACCTGGAGGTTGTTCTTCACCCGGTGATGGATCTCGCGCATCAGCGCGTCCTTCTGCGCGAGGCTTTCGTGCAGCGAGGCGTCGCGGGCGACGATGGTGGCCGCCATGTGGTCGAGGGTCTCGGCCAGTTCGCGGATTTCGGGCGGGGCGCGGTCGGCCTGCAGCGGCCGGACGGTGAAACGGCCGCGGGCGTAAATGGCCGCCACGCGCTGCAGGTAGACGATCCAGCGGCCGACGCCCTGTTCCGCCGCGAACCAGACCGCGGCCAGGGCCACGACGAAGGCGATCAGCGGGAAGACGATCCCGGACAGCGGGTCCAGCCAGGCGGTCGAGAACAGGCCGCGCGACGGGGCCGACAGGATCACGAACAGATCATCGCCGACCAGCGGCGCCGCCGAATAGGCCCTGCGGACGAAACGGCCGTCGAAGCCGTAGCCCAGGAAGGAGCCGCGCGCCGAGGCCCGCTCGATCCAGGGCTCCAGGTCCTTCGGGAAAGCCTTGGCGTCGGTTACGGACATGACCGCGCCGTGGCGATCGACGATGGCCACCTGGGCGCCGTTCGGCAGCGAACGGTCGGCGAGTTCCGGCCGCAGGCTGGACAAGGGTATCACCGCCGCCAGGGCGCCGAAGCCGATCTCGGGGTCGACCGTACGGGCGGCGGCGAACAGGGAGGGCTCGGCGGCATAGGGCGCGCCCGGGTCCAGCGTGACCACCATCGGCTTCCCGGCCTCGAGCGCCTTGAACCAGTCGCGATTGCGTCGCTCCGGGTCCGCGGGAACGCTGTCGGCGGCGCAGGCGACCCGGCCGATCCGGTCAAATCGGATCAGGT
This sequence comes from Caulobacter mirabilis, assembly GCF_002749615.1. Lineage (GTDB taxonomy): Bacteria > Pseudomonadota > Alphaproteobacteria > Caulobacterales > Caulobacteraceae > Caulobacter > Caulobacter mirabilis. Next base: position 61,252 of record NZ_CP024201.1, on the reverse strand, counting down.
TGGCGTACCCCGGCAGCCGTCGCCGGATGTCGATGAGGCGCTGCGAACAGTCGAGGCCGATGGAGCCGGGCCCCAGGGTCTCCAGCAGGACGCTGGCGGCTTCCATGCGCGCGCGCGCCGTGGCGGCGCTGCGCTGAGCGGCAGACTGCAGCACGGCCTGGCGGTCGGCGGTCTCCCGCTGGTAGGCGAGCAGGGATTGCCCGGCGCCGAGCAGCAGCACGGGCAGCAGGGCCAGCGCCAGGGCGACGCCCAGTCGAACCCGGATCGTGGTCGCGGGGCCCCAGCGGAAGCGCTTCAGCGGCGTCACCTCGCCGCGCTCAACCGCTCCGCGTCGGCCAGGATCGAGCGCATCGCGTCACTGGCGTCGCCGCCGTCGCGCTCGTAGTTTCCCGCTTCCAGGATGCCCTGCAGCGCCTTGCGGGCGCGGCTTACGCGGCTCTTCACCGTGCCGACGGCGCAGCCGCAGATGTCGGCCGCCTCCTCGTAGGCGAAGCCGCCGGCGCCGACCAGGATCAGCGCTTCGCGCTGCTCATCCGGCAGCATCCCCATGGCCTGGCGCAGCTCGTCCAGCGCGACGGGCGCTTCCGGGTCGTCGACCGCCACCAGGGTCCGCTCGGCGGCTTCCTGGTCGAGCTGGGTCGAGCGCCAGGAGCGGCGCTTGTCCGAGTAGAACTGGTTGCGAAGGATCATGAAGGTCCAGGCCTTCATGTTGGTGCCCAGCTGGAAGCTGTTGCGTGCGTCCCAGGCCTTGATCATGGCGTCCTGCGCCAGGTCGTCGGCCTGGGTGGCGTCGCCGGTCAGGGTGCGGGCGAAGGCGCGCAGATGCGGAATCAGGGTCACCAGCTCCTTCTGGAACACAACGTCCCGAGCGGCGCCTTGGAGCTCCGTGTGGTCGTCTGCCGAGGGGACCGCCATCAGCGCTCTCCGGGCTTGGTTTCGGCGCGCCGAAGAATGTCCAGAAACTCGTCGGGAACGGGTTCGTTGACGACCTCGTCGAACATCTGGCGGAGCTTGACGCCGATGGCGCGCTGCCTCAGCCGCGCTTCGTCAAGCGGGGCGTTCCCCTTGCGACGCTCTTCCATGGTTCTCTGTTCGATCATCCTGTCGGCGCGGCTCCGGCGCCTGCCCCCTATCGGAACTGGCTTCGGGCGTTGAACGCCGCATATGTTAAGCTGGTTCCAATAACCATGGTCTCTATGATGCCGTAGGTTGAAGCCGCTGGGAACCGGCTCGTCGATCACGCGTTCGATCGCCGAGGGCAGCGACTCCGCACGTGCGGAGGATTTCGTGCGTCTCTAAGGAATCGGGAGGGGTCATGAGTCTAGTTGCTCGTCTTGCGCCACATCTGCCCTACATGCGCCGGTACGCGCGCGCCCTGACTGGCGCGCAGTCGACTGGCGACCAGTATGTGCGGATCGCGCTTGAGGCGCTGGCCGCCGGCGAGCGCACGCTGGACAGCCGGTTTTCGCCGCGCGTGGCGCTGTACCACGTCTTCCACGCCATCTGGTGCTCGTCGGGCGCTCAGCTTGAGGATCGCAGCCCCGAAGCCGTGGGCCAGGACGCCAGCCAGCGCCTGCTGCGGATCGCGCCGCGCTCGCGCCAGGCCTTTCTGCTGACCGCGCTGGAGGGGTTCACGCCCAGCGAGGCGGCGCAGATCCTGGACACCGACTTCTCCGACGTCGAACGCCTGATCGCCGAGGCTCAGAACGAGATTGACGCCGAGTTGGCGACCGACGTCCTGATCATCGAGGACGAACCGGTGATCGCCGCCGACATCGAGGCGCTGGTCCGCGAACTCGGCCACAGCGTGGTGGACATCGCCGCCACCCGAACCGAGGCGGTCGAGGCCGTGGCCAACAAGATGCCGGGCCTAGTGCTGGCCGACATCCAGCTGGCGGATGGGTCGTCGGGCATCGACGCGGTGAAGGACATCCTGGCGCGTTACGATGTGCCGGTGATCTTCATCACCGCCTTCCCCGAGCGACTGCTGACCGGCGAGCGGCCCGAACCGACCTTCCTGATCACCAAGCCCTTCCAGCCGGAGACGGTGAAGGCGGCGATCGGTCAGGCGCTGTTCTTCCATCCGGGGCGCACCCGCAAGGCGGCTTGATCTCGGCCTATCTCGGCCTGTCGAGAAGAACAACGCCCTCCCGCCAGACGGCGGGAGGGCGTTTCTCGTTGCGGCCTATCGCCGGTGACCGTCGTCGGGCGTCTGCCTGACCGGGCCGCCGATGCCCTGCATGTCGCGGGCGTCCTGGACGGTGGGCCGGTTCTTCTGGTCGACGATGTCCAGCCCCGTCGCGTGATAGGCCCAGGACCCGAACAGGCCGATGAAGGCCAGGGTCGTGGAGGCCACCAGGACCCAGAACACATGCCGACCCCAGCGGCCCTGGCGGACGTCGGTGACGTCGAGCGCGCCGTCGCTCGCGGCGCGTGGGAAGCGGCTGAAGAATTCGGCCATATCGGCTCCTCCCTTTCGCGGCGGTTCGACTCTCGAACGCGTCCGGGGGAGGCTCTGTTCCGTGTCCGAGGCGGCGTGATTCGCCGCGACAAAATTTTTCTCGCGATCCCGGAACCAGGACCGGGACGTCACGTTGTATGTCTGCGGAGGCGGCGACGCCCCCCCCGACTTGAGGCTGGCGAGAGCCAGCCTGCCGTCTCCGCACCCTTTTCTCGATGATGCAAACTTCAAGGGGCGGGCCCAAGGGTCCGCCCCTTCTTCGCGCGCCTAGGGTTTATCGCGGAAGATCACCTCGGCCTGCCGGCGCAGGGGCTCCTGCTGGCCCGTCGCCGTGACCGCGCCGGCGGCGCCCGCCGCGTCGAAGCGCACGTTGCCGAAACCCAGGCCGCCGAGCGCGGCCGTCACGGCCTTGGCGCGGTTCTCGGAGAGCTGCTGATTTTCACGTGAGGAGCCGGCGGCGCTGGCCAGGCCCGTGACGTCGACCACGCCCACGGCGCAGCTCCGGCGAATCTGGGCGGCTTCCCGAAGAACGCCCTTGGCGTCCTCAGTCAGTTTGGCCGAGTGCTGGTCGAAATAGATGCTGACCTTCAGGTCTTCGCAAGGGTTGGGCGTCGCCACCTTGGTCTTGGGCGTCAATGTGCAGCCGGCCAGCGCCAGCCCCGCGACGCCGATCAGCGTCACCGCCCCGAATTTCCATGAACCGCCCATGTCGCGCCCTCAACCGTGAAAAAGGCGGCCGACTGCACGCCGGCCGCCCTGATCATTCCTTGAGAACGACGATCCGGCAATCAGTTCCGGGGGCTGCCGTCCTCCCAGTAGTAACGACGCGCGGCGGAGTCGTAGTAGTAGTAACGGCCGGCGCGCTCGTCATAGTACTGGCGACGGGTCTGGGGCTGGGCTCCGCAACCGCCATCCTGGTTGCAGCCGCGGATGGCGCCGGCGGTCCCGCCGAGCACCGCGCCGATGGCCGCGCCCGCGCCCGCGTCGCCGCTGCCCACGTTGTTGCCGACGATCGCGCCGGCCAGCGCGCCGAGGGCGGCGCCGCCCGCGGCGTTACGTTCGACGTTGCCGGTGGTGGTGCAGGCGCTGGCGAGGAGGCCGGCGCCGGCGACAGCGATCAGGGTCTTGTACATCAGTCTCTCCTTGATCCCGGTAGTCCCCCATCGGCGGAACCAACGCCCCCCTTGGGAGCGGGTTCCGGGGTTAGGAACCGGCTATGGTCTGTTCCCGTTAGGTGTTGCAGTTGGGTGTCGGGGAAAAATCGTGCCGTCAGACGTTGTGACTCCGAAGCTTCGCCGGGTGGCGGTGGTGGTGAATCCCTTGTCCGGCAGCGCCGGGCCGGCCGCCGTCGACGAGGCGCGGCGAATCCTGGAGGAACAATGTGTCCAGGGCGTGGTGCGCACGCCGGAGGAGACGGGAGGCGTAGAGGCCTGTCTCCGGGCGTCTCTCGAGGATAATCCGGATCTGCTGGCGGTCGTCGCCGGCGACGGCACCGCCCGTGCGGCCGCCGGCCTGGCCGGGGCGGACGGCCCCCTGGTCGCGCCGCTGCCGGGCGGAACCATGAACATGTTGCCGCGCGCGCTGTACGGCGATCGCGATTGGAAACAGGCCCTCGCCGACATCCTGCGCAACGGCGAGGAGCGGATCGTCTCCGGCGGCGAGGTGGAAGGCCGCGCCTTCTACGTCGCGGCCATCCTCGGCGCGCCCGCCCTGTGGGCCCAGGCCCGGGAGGCGGCGCGGGAGGGCGATCTCTGGCGAACGCTTCAGCGCGCGCGCCGCGCCCTGCGGCGAGCGTTTTCGGGCCGCCTGCGCGTGTCGCTGGATGGCCGGCCGCGAGTGAAGACCGAGGCGCTGGTGCTGATGTGCCCGCTGGTTTCGGCCGCGCTTGACGAGGAAGCACGGCATCTGGAGGCGGCTCTGCTCGACCCCGCCAATGCCTTGGAGGCCTTCCGCCTCGGCGTGCACGCCGCGACGGGCGACTGGCGCGCCGACCCCAAGGTCCAGGCCGGTCCCTGTCATGTCGGCCGGGCCTGGGCGAGCAGCCACATTCCCGCTGTGCTGGACGGAGAACCCGCCCGGCTGAACCCGACCGCCGACTTCCGGTTCGTTCCGAAGGCCTTCCGGGCGCTGGTTCCGAAGGAGCCGGCGGCGTGACGACCGTGCGGTTCGCCCACGTCTCGGACATCCATTTCGGCGGAGAGAACGTCGCTGCGGTGGCGGCCTGCCGCGACTGGATCGCCGATCAGGCTCCGGACCTCGTCCTCATCACCGGAGACCTGACCCGCGAAGGGCTGCAGGCGGAGTTTCAGGCGGCCCGCGCCTGGGTCGACAGCCTGTCCGCGCCGGTCCTGGTTGTGCCCGGCAACCACGATACGCCCTACTTCGACCTGGCGAAGCGGCTGTTCGCGCCCTGGCGGCGCTATGAGCGCTACTTCGGGCCGGTTCCGGAGGAGGCCGATCAGCTGGACGGGCTGGCGATCGCCAGGATCAACACGGCCCGGGGCGTCCAGCTGCGGGCCAACTGGTCCAAGGGCGCCATCAGCGCCCGACAGGCGGGGGCGGCGGTGCGGGCCCTGGCGGCGGCGCCGGAGGGCGCGCTGAGGGTGGCGGCCTGCCATCATCCCCTGATCGAGATGGTCGGCGCTCCGATGAGCGGCAAGGTGCATGGCGGCCGGGCGGCGGCGGCGGTCTTCGCGCGCGGCGGCGTCGACCTGGTCCTGACGGGGCACGTCCATGCGCCTTTCGTTCTGCCGTTTTCAGGCGGCGACGGCCGGACCTGGGCGGTCGGCGCGGGAACCCTGTCGGTGCGTGAGCGTGGTGTTCCGGCGGGTTTCAACTGCATCGAGGCGGAGGCGGACGGCGTCACCTGCACCGCCCTGACCTGGACCGGCTCCCGGTTCGAACCCTGGCGGACCTGGCGGCTGGATCGACGCGTCGGCTGACGCCCATACGAAGACGGCGGCGGGAGATCCCGCCGCCGTCGATGTTCGCTCTGGTGGTCCGGATCAGGGCGAGCGGCCCCTGACCAGGTGCATCACGCCGGAAACGACGAACAGAACCAAGAAGACGAAGAACAATATCTTCGCGATCTCGACTGCCGTGCCGGCCAGACCGCCAAATCCAAGGAAAGCGGCGATCAGCGCAACAACTAGAAAAATGAGAGCCCATCTAAGCATCTGTTCTCTCCCAATCGACTAAACCGATGGAAGAGGAACGGCTTATCGGGCTACTTGTTCCTCTTTTTCTAGGTCGGGGCCGGATACTTCCAGCCTTCGCCGCCGGTCTTGGCGGCTTCCAGCTGCGACGCGGCCAGCGACCAGTTGGCGACGGTGTCGAACCAGGTCTCCAGGAAGCCTTTCCGGTTGTTCTGGTGGTCCAGGTAGTAGGCGTGCTCCCACAGGTCGCAGACCAGCAGCGGCGTCACGCCGGCCTTGGGCAGGGTGTCGTCGGCGTCGTGCGTCGAGATCACCTTCAGCTTGCCGCCCTCGTGCACCAGCCAGACCCAGCCCGAACCGAAGTGGCCGATCCCTTCGGCGACGAAGGCGTCCTTGAGCTTGGCGATATTCTCGAAGTCGGCCTCGATCGCGGCGGCCAGGTCGCCCGACGGCGTCTGTTTGGTCGGCGACATCGAATCCCAGAAGAAGCCGTGGTTCCAGGCCTGGGCGGCGTTGTTGAACACCTTCTTCTTCGTGGCGTCCCCGGCCGAGGCCTTGACCACCGATTCAAGGTCGGCGGGCGTCTCGCCCGCGTCTTCGAGCAGCTTGTTGAGGGTGTCGACGTAGGCCTTGTGGTGCTTGCCGTGATGGAAGCTGAAGGTGCGCGCGGACACCACCGGCTCAAGCGCATCGGCGGCATAGGGCAGATCGGGGAGGATGAACATTGGCTACTCTCCGGACGCCGCCCGGAGAAGCGCCGGGCGGGCCTAGTTCCTGGGGGGCGTGGACGGTTTGTCCACGAAGGCTCGAACAACCGCCGCGACGAGCGTGGGGTTGCGCAGGGCATATATGCCCGCCGCGACCGCGGCGCCCGCGGAAAGGATGGGTCGGTCCCGAACAATTTTCAGAACGGCGTCCACCAGACCCTGATCGGGCGTCGCCGCGGCGGCTGCATGCGCCCGGCGGTCGCCCTCGACCTTGCGGGCGGCGAGCAGGCCGGCCAGGCCGACCACCGCCGCCGCCGTGACCGAGACGATCGCGGCCGCCCAGGCCGAGCCGAGGTGCGGCTCGACCAGGGCATACAGGGCGAAGAAAGCGGAGAAGACGCCGACAGCGGCGGCGGCGGCGATTGCAGCGGCGGCCGCCAGGGCCATCAGCGTCCGTTCCATCATCAGCGGCGATCGCTCCGGCTGGCCAGCAGCAAGCCGATCAGCAGGCCGACGCCGACGCCCGCGAGGGTCGCGGTCACCGGGCGTTCCTTGACCCGCTCGACGACGTAGCGTTGGGCCTGGTCGAACTGTTCGCCGGCAGTGTCCGCATAGGCGCGGCTCTGGGCGCGCAGGGTTTCGAGGCCTTCGCGCACGGCGGCCTCGGTGCGATGCGCCGCCTCGGTCAGGCGTTCACGGGCGGCGTCGGCGGCTTCGACAAAGCTGCGCTCGGCGGTCTTGGCCGCGTTCTTCAGGTCGGTCTTGACCGCTTCGGTGTCGGGCAGCGGCGTCTTGGCGTTGGTCGGCATCCATACCTCCAGTGCGTGGGCGCGCCGATACCGGCGGGCCTTTCATAAGTAAGGGGTCCGCCGGTCAACGCGAGCTCTCACGGTCGGGTTCCACCCTATCCGAACGTCGATCTACGGACTAGGGATTCTCACGCCTCGCGCGAAAGTGCGGGAATGGCTATGGTCCGGCCATGGATGATGCCGCGTCCCGGGCGCCAGAGATCGTCGAAGCCGAGCGCCTGCGGGCGCTGAGGTCCCTGCATGCTTTGGATAGTGGTTCGGACCGCCGGTTCGACCGTATCGTCCGCACCGCGGCGCTCCTCTTCCGCGCGCCGAAGGCCGCCCTGGTCCTCGTTGACCGCGATCGTATCTGGTTCAAGGCCCGGATCGGCATCCCGAAGGGCCAGTACCCGCGGGAAGGCTCGTTGTCCGACCGCATCATCCGCGCGCCGGAGACGCTGATCCTGCCGGATCGACTGAAGGATCCGCGGTTCGCCAAGCTCAAGCCGCCGGCCGATCTGGAGCCGCGGTTTTTCGCCTGCGCGCCGCTGATCGCGCCGAGCGGCGAGGCTATCGGGCTGCTGGTCGCGGCCGATCCGGAACCGCACGAGGCGCACACAGACGCCGAGCGATTGGCGCTGGAGGATCTCGCCTCGCTGGCGGTGGAGACCCTGGTCCACGACGCCGAGACCATCGAGGCCGAACGACGCGCCCGACTGGACCATCAGCGGGTCGAGCTGGCGCTGGAGGCGGCCGGCCTGGGCGAGTTCGAGTGGGATCTCGTCGAGGACCAGGTCTTTGTCAGCGACCGCATGATGAGCCTGATGGGCATCGACCAGTCGACCGCGCCGGCCAAGCGTGGCGAGGTCGTCTACAGCCATGTCCACCCTGACGACGTGCCCCAACTGCGCGAGCGGCTGGAGGCGGGCCTGAAGGAGGGGCGCTACCACGTCCAGTACCGCCTGATCCGCCCGGACGACGGGCGCCTTCGGTGGATGGAGGGCGCGGGGGTCATGATCCACGATCGCGCGGGCGCGCCGCAGCGTGTGGTCGGGATCGTCCGCGACGTCACCGAGGCGCGGGCCGAGGCCGAGCACCGCGAGGTGCTGCTGGCCGAGTTGGACCACCGGGTGAAGAACGTCCTGGCCGCGGTCCAGGCGCTGGCCACCCAGTCCGCTCGTCGGACCCGGTCGACGGACGGTTTCCTATCCGCCTTCTCCGGGCGACTGAAGGCCATGGCCTCGGCGCACGAACTGCTGACCGCCACCCGCTGGCGGGGCGCGGGGCTGACGCACATCGCGACCGCCGAACTGGGCGGTCTCGCGCCCGGACAGGCCCGCTGGTCGGGCCCAGAGCTGATTCTGACGCCGCGGGCGGCGAACGCGGTGTCGCTGGCCCTCCATGAACTGGCCACCAACGCTGTGAAGTACGGCGCGCTGTCGTCGGAGAGCGGCCGTGTGGAGGTGGCCTGGGGTCGAACTCCCGACGGCGGGTTCCGCCTTGACTGGACCGAGCGCGGAGGTCCCGCGGTGAAGACGCCCGAGCGACGCGGCTTCGGCTCGACGTTGCTGGAACGGGTGACCAGCCGGGAACTGGGCGGGGAGTGCCGGGTCGAGTATCCGCCCGACGGCGTGCACGCTTGGCTGCAGGCGGATTTCCGGACCATCACCGCGGCGCCGCCGCGGGACGGGCCCGAGACCGGCGAAGCGGCGACGCCCGACGAAGGCGCTTCCCGGGGCCCGCCGCCCGTCGACGATGGAGAAATCGGCGGCCTGAAGGTGCTGATTGTCGAGGACGCCGTCCTGCTCGCGCTTGAGCTGGAAGCCGGCCTTCAGGAGGCGGGCGCCGAGGTGGTCGCCATGGCGTCGGAGTTGGAGGAGGCCCTGCAGCTTCTGGATCGCCCGATCGACGCCGCCGTCCTGGACGCCAATCTCAACGGCGAGTCGGTGCGGCCGCTGGCGGAGATCCTTCGGGATCGGGGGACGCCGTTCGTGTTCGCGACCGGCTACGGCGAGCGGGGAGCGCCGGAAGGTTTCGACGCCCCCGTGGTGCGCAAGCCCTACAACGTCCGCCAGATCGTCCAGGCCCTGGCCAGGGCGACGGGTCGCTAGGACCCGCGCGCCCGCTCCGGGATCAGTCCGCCTTGGCGACGTTGTCGTCGGCGTCGCGGTCGATGAGGTAGTTGTAGGGGTCGACCCCGGCGTAGGTCGGCGCCTTGGCGGTGACGAAGGTCAGCGTCTGGGTTCCCGAGCGGATCGGCCGCTTGTCGAGCAGGACGACCTTGCTGGAGTCGAAGCCCTTCTCGCCGGGCATCGCGGTGAACAGGCCCACGTCCAGCGTCTCCGCCAGCGGCGCCTCGGTCTCCTTGCCCTTGCCGTCGGCGTAGAGTTTGCGCGCCTTGACGGTCAGGGCGACGTCGAACCGGCCGTCCTTGCGCTTCCGCACCGCCACCTTCTCGGTCTTGATGTCGTAGAGGGTGATCTTCTCGAACAGGTCGGTGATCAGCGCCTGCTTGTCGGCGGGCGCTTCGGCGCGGAAGGCGGCGATGAGGTCGGTGGAGATCGGGTAGGGCGCGCCCTTGAAGGCATGGTCGGCCAAGATCCGCCGCAGGGCGCGGTTCACGGCCTCCTCGCCGATCTCGCGCTGCAGTCGGTACATGACGACCGAGCCCTTGCGGTAGTGGATGTAGCCCTGGTTCTCGACCCGCGCGAGCGGCAGTTCCTCGATGGCTTCGCCGCCGCGGGCGCGGAGGTAGCGGTCCAGCTCGAACTTCAGGAACTTCCGGATCTGGTCCTCGCCGTACATGTGTTTCATGACCATCAGCGCGGAGTACTGGGCCAGGGTCTCCGACAGCACGGTCATGCCCTGCTGGTCAGCGCCGATGACCTGGTGCGCCCACCATTGGTGGCCGATCTCGTGCGCCCCGACATAGGTGACCATGTCGATCTTCGACGGGTCGCTGTAGTCGGCGATGAAGAACAGATTCTCCGACCAGGGCATGGTGCCGGCGAAGGCCTGGGCGAAGTCGGCGTAGGCCGGGAACTCCAGGAACCGCAGCTGGCTGAACTGATACGGGCTGAAGTTGGCCTGGTAGTAGTCCAGCGAGGCCTTGGCCGCGCGCTTCATGCGCTCGACGTTCCAGGGGTGCTGCGGGTCGTAGTAGACCGCGATCTCGACGCCCTTGTACCGCTCGTGGGCGATGGCGTAGCGCGCCGACTGCACCGAGAAGAAGGGCATCACCGGCGCCTCGGTCACGAAGCGGACCTTGCGGCGACCGTTCTGGGTGATGTCCGAGACGACCTTGCCGGGCGCCACCGGGATCTGGTCGGCGACGGTCGAGACGGTGATGTCGGCGCTGACGAAGTCGGCGTCATGACGCAGGTAGTGGAACTGGCGGGATGGAACGTCGCCCAGCTTCGGAGGACGCAGTTCCGACGGAAGGCCGTACTTGCGGCGCTTGACCCGGTCCTGGAGCATGCCGCCGCGATCGATGCCCAGGCTGGGCGCGAACTCGGCGTTGTTCAGGAAGGTCCCGTTGTCGACGACGCGGGTCTCATTGCCGCTGTTGCGGAAACCGCGCTGCGATCGCTCGGTCGTGAAGGTGATCTCACGCCGCTCGCCTGGCAGCATCGGGGTGTCGAGCTGGAAGATCCGATAGTTGAAGCGTTCGTAGGTGCGCTTGGGCCGGCCGCCCTGGATCGACAACGCCTTGACCTTCAGATCCCGGTCGAAGGCGACGTGAATTTCCTTCAGCCGTTCGTTGGTGCGGTTCTCGACGACATACGAGCCGAGGACGGTGGCGCGGGGTTCGTGCGGATAGAGATCGACGTCGAGCTTCATCGACACGATCTTGGGCCGCGGCGTGTGCTCATAGCGCAGCAGGGCCTTCTCGTAGTCGGCCTGCCATTTGTCGTTGTCGGGCCCGGTCCGGTACTCGTTCAGGACGTCGGTGTTGTAGTAGATGAAGCCGCCGGCGCCGACGAACAGCAGCGCCGCGGCGGCCATCACCAGTCCCGCCTTCCCCGTCAGGCGACGGGGCAGGCGGCGCAGGCGCGGACGCAAGCGCGTCTCGGTTCCGCGGCGCCACAGCGCGTAGCTGAGGACGACCAGCACCACCGCGAACGCCGCCCAGTACAGGCGGAACCACCAGGCGCCGATCCAGAACTTGCCCATGCCGTTCATGTCGGACAGGGGCACGCCAGGGGAGCCGGCGTAGTTGTACAGATTGTGCTCGAAGCCCAGGTTGTTGAAGGTGATGGTGGTGATCATGTAGATCACCATCAGCCCCCAGCCGACGAACTTGTGCGGCGACAGGACCTGCAGGAACACCGCCAGGACGGCCAGCAGGATGAAGTCGACGGCCTGCGGCAGCAGATACCAGACCAGATAGTGGCCGAGCTGAACGTCGGTGAAGCCCTTGCCGAGCTGCAGGCCGATCGCGCCCAGGGCGCTGACGACCAGCGTCGAGATCAGAACCAGCGAGATGGCCGTGACCTTGGGCAGCACGTAGGCCCAGTCCGGCACCGGCGTGGAGTCGACGATCTCGTGGGTCTTCTTCTCGCGTTCGCGCCAGACCAGCTCGCCGGCGTAGTAGACGGCGATGATGAACGGGATCAGGCCGAACGAACCGACAAGAGTCGGAATCAGCACCCGCGTGACCGGGAAGATCACGCCGCCGTAGCCGGTGTCCTGGGTGGCGAACCACAGACCGCCCATGGCGTTGGCGAGACCGACGGCCAGCAGCACGGCATAGGCGGGGCTGCCGAACACCTGAACCATGTCGAGACGGGTGCGGGCGAGCAGCTGCCGCCAGGCGGTCGCGCGGTTGAACACCGGCTTGGGCCGGGCGGCGAGGGGCGGCGGCGGCGCGTCGGGCGCGGCGGCGGCGGCCAGGCGGTCGCGCTTGGCCTTGCGGCCGGACTGGGCGCCGGACTGGAACCGGAACAGCACGCAGGCGCCGGCCAGGAACACGACGCCCAGCCCGATGACGAACAGGCGGTTCCATAGCAGGACGCCCTCGACCGAGGGGATCAGGGTGTTGCGTTCGGCGTTGGTCCAGTACTTGGTGACCAGGCCGTAGGCCGACATGCCGATGGGATCGAACAGGGCGACGGACTTTTCCAGGCCGGGCTTGTCGAGCGCGATGCTGGCGGTCAGGTAGATGACCAGGAAGACGATGGTCCCGACGTAGGTCCACATCATCGACCGGGTGACCGTGGCGAGACCGAAGAACAGAGCCGCGGCCATGAACAGCGTGGGCAGCGCCAGCACGAAATAGGCGAACAGATAGCCGTTGAGCTGGTTGGGGCCGAGCAGCTCGGAATCCACCCAGGGCGCGAACGAGCCGATGAGCACGCCCAGCGGCACGATCAGGAAGGACAGGGCCGCCGCCGCGAAGGCGCCGCTGAACCGGCCCAGAAGATAGTCGAACCGGTTGATCCGGGTGCTGCGCAGGATCGGGCCGAAGCCGGTCTCATCGTCGCGCACGACCACATTGGCCACGAAGGCGGTCAGGATGAAGAAGTAGAACAGCCCGAAGGTGAGGTGCGCCAGAGCCAGGGCGAAGGGGCTGTTGCGGTCGTCGTTCGGACCGAGCCCGATCGAGATCTGCGACACCGTGGTGACGCCGAAGGCGAAGAGGCCGAAGAGAATGACGCCGACCCAGAACACCGGTTGGCGGAGCTGGTAGCGGAACTCGAACGCCGCGATTTTGCCGAACATCTCCGGGCCTCCGCTCAGGCGGCCTTGCGATGCGTCGAGAGGGTGGAGAAGTAGACGTCCTCCAGATCTCCCTGCACCGCCTTGAAGCCGTCGCCCGGGTCGCTGTCGGCGACCACGTGGATCACGGTGCGGCCCGCGAACAGGCGGGTGGAGATGACCTGGTGGCGGGCCCGGTAGGCGTCGAGCTCGGGCTTGTCGATGGTCTTGGTCCAGATGCGGCCCTTCAGGCCGGCGACCAGCGCGGCGGGCGCGCCCTGGCCGACGATCCGGCCGTCACAGATGATGGCCATGGCCGGGCAGAGGTCGGACACGTCCTCGACGATATGGGTCGAGAGGATGACCACCACGTTCTCGCCGATCTCGGCCAGCAGGTTCAGGAAGCGGTTGCGCTCCTCCGGATCGAGGCCCGCGGTGGGCTCGTCGACGATGATCAGCGACGGGTCGCCGATCAGCGCCTGGGCGATGCCGAAGCGCTGGCGCATGCCGCCGGAGAAGCCGGCGATGGCCTTCTTGCGGACGTTCCAGAGATTGGTCTGGTTGAGCAGGTGCTCGACGGTTTCCTTCCGATCCTTGGCGTTCGAGACGCCCTTCAGCACCGCCATGTGATCGAGCATGTCGTAGGCGCTGACCCGCGGATAGACGCCGAAGTCCTGCGGCAGGTAGCCCAGCGTGCGGCGCAGGGTCTCGGGATCCTTCAGCACGTCGATGTCGTCGAACCGGACGTGGCCCGAGGTCGGGGCCTGCAGCGTCGCGACCGTGCGCATCAGCGTCGACTTGCCGGCGCCGTTGGGCCCGAGCAGCCCGAACATGCCCTTGGGCACGGTCAGGTTCACCTCGTCCAGGGCCCGCGTCCCGTTCGGGTACACGTGCGTCAGGTTCTCGATAATCAGCATAACTGGATCCCGCCCCCAGTGTTGAACTTGGTACGCCAGCACTCCCCCCCTCAGTCATGGAGCGACCCATCCACAGGGGCAAGTGAAAGAACGTTAAGCCGACGTCGCGTCACGTCTCGCTATCGACAAACTGTGGCGCTAGAGACGTGTTCCATGACGCGCAAACTGGCCTTCGACGGCATCGAGAATTTTCGTGATTTCGGCGACTACGCCGCTGGATCAAAGCGACTGAAGCAGGGCGTCCTGTACCGATCGGCGCACCAGGCCGAGGCCAGCGATGCGGATCTGGAGTCGATGCGGGCGCTGGGCTTGACGGTGATCGTCGATCTACGACGTCCCAACGAACGCCGGCGCAGCCCCAGCCGCCGCTGGCAGGGCTTCGCCGCCGAGGTCATCGAGAACGATGTCGGCGACGAGCACGATGACCCCTGGCACGATTTCCTGCGGACGTCGGATCTCAGCGCCCAGGCCTTCCACGACTACATGGTCGACTACTATCGCGAGGCCCCGTTCGTGGGGCGTCACGTCGACCTGTACAGTCGTTACTTCCAGGCGCTGGCCCGGACGGACGGCGCGGTGCTGATCCACTGCGCGGCGGGCAAGGATCGCACCGGCATCCTGGCCGCCCTCACCCACCATCTGGCGGGCGTCCATGAGGACGATATCGTTTCCGACTATCTGCTGACCAACGATCCGCAGCGGTTCGAGCGTCGCATTCCGCTGATGCGGGCGGTGATCAAGGAGAACACCGGGCGCGAGACCAGCGACGAGGCGCTGATCGCGGCGCTCGGCGTCGAGACCCGCTACCTGGAGACCGCCTTCGCGGCCATCCATGCCGAGCACCCGTCTCTCGACGACTACATGGAGAAGGTGCTGGGCGTCGACGCCGCCGCCCGCGCGGTGATCGAGGCGAAGATCCTGGCCTGATCGCCGATCGTCCGACGGCAACGCGCCCGCCGCCCCGACCTTCCGGTCCAGGGCCTTGGCGGGCGCGAGGGGACGTGACCTCCATCCGGCTCCAGCAAGCGCGCACGACCCTTCAACTGCGAATCAAACGGCGGTGAAGCACGGCCTCGTCAACAGCGGGTGACAAACCCGATTCCGAGGTTCACCGTAGCGGCAAGGGCCGCGTTCATGACGGTCTGTATCGGGAGAGGTAGACCGCCATGGAACAGCCGCGCTCGGCGCCGGCCGACGTTTCGCCATTCGCATCATCCTTGGGAGACCCGCTTCCCGGCAGCTTGGAGCCCGCCGCCGAAGCCGGCGCCGATCCGGCCGGTTACGGAAGGGCGGGCTTCCACAACATGCCCCGGGGCGCTTGGGCCTGGTCGCTGTTCCAGGGGGGGCGCGACCCCTATGTGATCCTGATCACGATCTACATCTTCGCCCCCTACTTCACGACCGCGGTGGTCGGGGACCCGGTGAAGGGCCAGGCGATGATCGCCATGGTCAGCACCCTCAACAGTCTGTTCATCGCCCTGACCGCGCCGTTCCTGGGCGCGGCGATCGACCGCTACGGGGCCCGAAAGCCGTTGATGCTGGGCATCGTCGCGGCGATGGCGCCGATGATCTGGGCGCTGTGGTTCGCCAAGCCGGGCGGAGAGGGGTTGCCGATCGTCGCCACCCTGTGGCTGTTCGGCCTGATCGGCGTGCTGTTCGCCTATTGCGAGGTGGTCCACAACGCCATGCTGATGGACGCCGCCGGCCCGCGCCACGCACCCCAGGCGTCCGGTCTGGCCCTGTCGGCGGGGAACTTCTTCTCGGTGATCACCCTGACGGTCTGCCTGCTCGCCTTCGCCCTGCCGGGCAACCCGGCGACCGCGGGCTGGCCGCTGGTGCCGGACAAGCCGCTGTTTGGCCTTGATCCGGCCCAGGCCGAGCCGTCGCGCATCGTGGCGCCGATCGCCGCCTCGCTGTTGTTGCTGCTGTCGATCCCGCTGTTTCTCTTCACGCCCGACGCGCCGCGAACCGGCCTGCGGTTCGTCACCGCCCTGAAGCAAGGCGTCGCCTATCTGACCGAGACCGTGCGAACCCTGACCACCGAGAAGGACGCGGCGATCTATCTGGGCGCGCGAATGCTCTTCAACGACGGCATGACGGCCTTGCTGATCTTCGGCGGGATCTACGCGGCCGGGGTGATGCACTGGGGCGTGCTGGAGTTGCTGGCCTACGGCATTCTGCTCAGCATCTTCGCCGTCATCGGCGGCTTCTTCGCGGCCACGCTGGACAACTGGGTCGGCCCGCGCAACGCGGTGCGGGTCGAGATCGCCGGAGCCCTCGTTTGCCTGGGCGCCCAGCTCGGCATGGCCCATGACCGGATCCTGTTCTTCTGGGCCCACGACCCCGCGACCCATGCGCCGCTGTGGAACGGGCCGATATTCAAGACGCTGCCCGAGCTGATCTATCTGGTCATCGGATTCGGCGTGGCGATCTTCGTGACCGCGCAATACGCCTCAAGCCGGACGCTCCTGACCCGACTGGTGCCGCCGCGCAAGTTGCCGGCCTTCTTCGGGTTGTACGCCCTGTCGGGGACGGTGACGGTCTGGGTGGGTTCGCTGCTGGTGGGGGTGTTCACGGCGATCACCCATAGCCAGCGCGGCGGCTTCATTCCCATCGCCGGCCTGCTCCTGCTGGGCCTGATCGGCATGTTCTTCGTCAAGGGAGGCGGTCGCCGGACCGCGTGACGCTTTCCGCGGGCGGCGCGTGGCGCTATCAGGCGCCATGCGGACGCCGACCCTGCTTGAACGACCCTGGCGCGCGCCGGAGGACGTGCTTGCGGCCTTCGCCGACGAGCCGTGGAGTTGCGCCTTTCTCTCGGGCGGCGGCGGCGCCCGAGGGCGATGGTCCTACGTTCTCCGCGCGCCGGACGCGACGCTGACGATCGCGCCGTCCGAAACCGCCGATCCGTTCGATGCGATGACCGCTCTTCTCGGGCCGCGCCGTCCGTCGCATCCCGAGGGGCCTCCATTCCAGGGCGGGCTCGCCGGCTTGGCCGCCTATGAGTTGGGCGACCGGATCGAGCGGCTCGGGCTCGGTCGTCATCCCGACTGGCCCGACCTCGCGCTGGGCCGCTACCCGGCGCTTCTGGCCTTCGATCACGAGATGCGCCGCGTCGTCGCCGTCGGCGAGGACGCGGCTGGGGCGGAGGGCGCCGCCAACTGGCTGTCGGCGCCCTCGCGACCGGCGGTCCAGGGACGCGCGGCCGAGGTTCTGGATCCGCCCACGTCGGCTCAGGCGTATGAAGCGGCCGTGGCCGACGTCGTCGCCCGCATACATGCCGGCGAGTACTTCCAGGCCAATATCGCTCGTCGTTGGACGGGGCGGCTGGCGGACGGCGTCGATCCGCTCGATCTGCTGCTGCGACTGGTCGCCGACAGTCCGGCGCCGTTCGCCGCCTGGCTCGGCCTCGAGGATCGGGCGCTGGTGTCGAACTCGCCGGAGCGGTTCGTCCAGGTCGAGGCCGGTCGGACGCTGGCCGTCGAGACCCGGCCGATCAAGGGCACCCGCCCCCGTGGCCGCGATCCGGCGGCAGACGCCGGATTGGCCCGCGATCTGGCCGCCAGCGCCAAGGATCGGGCCGAGAACCTGATGATCGTCGACCTGATGCGCAACGATCTGTCGCGTGTCTCCGTCCCCGGCCGGGTCACCACCCCCGAGCTGTTCGCCGTCGAGAGCTTCGCCAACGTCCACCACCTGGTGTCCACCGTCCGCGCGGAGCTGGCGCCGGGGCTGGGCGCGATCGACCTGCTGCGCGCGGCCTTCCCGCCGGGATCGGTCACCGGCGCCCCCAAGGTGCAGGCGATGAAGAGCATCGCCCGCCTGGAGCCGCCGCGCGGCCCCTATTGCGGCTCCATGCTATGGGCCGGCTTCGATGGCGCCTTCGATTCCAGCGTCCTGATCCGCACGCTGGCCTGCGCCCGGGCGAAGGACGGCCATTGGGATTTCGAGGCCCGCGCCGGCGCGGGCATCGTCGCGGACAGCGATCCGCTCGCCGAGCGCCTCGAGACTGAAGACAAGATCGCGGCGCTGTTGCGCGCCCTGACGGAGACGACCTGACGTGACCATGCCCCTGGACGATCGCGGCCTGCTGCTGGGCGACGGCCTGTTCGAGACCATCCTGGCCAAGAACGCCGAGCTGATGCTTTTCGATGACCACGTCGCACGCTTGCGCGCGGGCTGCGCGGCGATGAACCTGCCGGCCCCGGACAAGGCGGCTGTCCGGGAGCTGTGCGAACTGGCGATCGCCGATGCCGGAGCCAAGCCTCGCATGGCCGTCAGGCTGACGCTGACCGCTGGTTCGGGCGGCCGTGGTCTGGACCGTCCGGACACGGTTGAGCCACATGTCTTCGCGACCGCGGCGCCGGCAGTTCGCCCGGAGGAGCCGGCGACCCTGGTCACGAGCCCGGTGCGTCGCAACGAGGGATCGCCGACGTCCTGGCTGAAGACTCTCTCCTACCTCGACAATGTCTGGGCTCGGCGGATGGCGGCCCCAGACGACGCCCTGATGCTGAACAACGGCGGCGAGATCTGCTGCGCCACGGCGGCCAACATCTTCTGGGTTAAGGACGGCAAGCTCTACACGCCTTCGCTCGATTGCGGCGTGCTGGACGGCGTCATGCGCCGCCGGGTCATGGCGCTGCAGCCGGTCGAAGAAGTGCGGGCCCCCCGCGCGATGCTTGAGCAGTCCGACGCCGTGTTCCTGACCAGCAGCCTGATCGGCGTGCGGCCGGTGGCGAGCCTGGACGGGACGCCGCTGCGCAGCCACTCGATGGTCGATCGCTTCGCGGCGGCCCTGGCGGCCGTCAGCTAGTCGACCACAGCACCTTGTCCGATTTCCGGGGCCGCAGGTAGAACTTGCGGGTGAAGGTCACGGCGTTGGGGATGAAGAAGTTCACCGGCGAGTCGTAGGAGTAGGTGACCTCGGACATCACCACGCTCTGACTGGCGCTCAACACCCCCGAAGGCACGACGATCGTCGAGCCGGCGGCGAGGGCGGTCATGCCCTTGGTCTTGCTCCAGTCGACCTTGGCGACGTTCGAGGCGTCCGATGAGATGCTGGTGACGCGGATCTGCAGCTCGGTGGCCGCCGGGAAGGGGCGCATGATCGTCGTGGCGATCGCGAAGATGTCGTCGATGTCGTTCTGGTTGACGTTCGACGTCTGGGTGACCAGGTCGCCGACGGCGGAGGCCACGTGGCCGGCGCGACGTTCGGCGAGCAGGGCCTGGGTGACTTCCGCCATGCCGAAGTAGAAGGCGATCATGGCCGGCGCGATCAGGGCGAACTCGACGGCCGACACGCCGCGCCGGTCTCGCGCCAACCGTTTCAGGAACGGGATCGGAAACCGGGTCATGAGAAGTTGTAAGGCTCGTTGCGGAAGGTCGCCGTCGACGAGATCAGGCGCTTGCCCGCGCCGATGGACACCAGGCCCTGGTTCATCAGCGGCGTGATCAACGACCATTCGAAGTAGGTGCGGACCACGACGATGTCCTCGGGCCCGCCGGTGGTGAAGGGTTCGGCCTTCAGTTCCGTCTCATCCCGCGGCGGCTCAAGCGTCACCTGCGCGAACTTCGGGAAGGTCTTGACGTTCACATAGAGCTTGGTGGCGCATTCGCTCCGCAACCACGTCATCTGGCCGCAGACCGCCGCCTTGAAGGCGGTGACGTTGTTCGAGCCTGAACTCTGGAACTGCCCTGTGCGGATCTGACGGGCGACCGTCTCGGTGGCGTTGTCCAGCGTCGTCGACGCCATGAACACCATGCCCAGCTCAAGGATGCCGAAGATCAAGGCCAGGAACGGCCCGGCCACGAACGCGAACTCGACGGCGGTCGCACCGCCGCGATCCGCGCCGAACCGATGCAGCCATGAGCGCGATTTGCAGGCCCGTCCGGCCATTCGTCGTCACCTTCCCCCGCCGTTGACGACAGCAGACTAGGCGACTGTCCCTAACTGCCGGTTTATTACTGGGGACCGCTTCCCTGTGACACGCCGCCGCTGTTGGGCGCGGCCTGCGGCGCGGCGGCGGCGGCATCGTCGCCGCCGATGCGTTCACAGCGCGGCGAGCAGGCGAAGGTCTGGAGCGAACCGCCGCGGATGTAGGCCACCCGGCCCTGGTCGCCGCCGCCGACGACGACCTCGCGATCGAGAAGCGTGCGTCCGCGTGCGTCAACGACCAGGAGATTGGTGACGCCAGGTCCCTTGCCGATGAGCACCAGGTTGCGGCCGTCCAGCACGGTGACGTCGGCGACGGCCGGGTTGCCCACGACGACGTCTCGCGCCACGCCCGGCAGAGACAGCCGCGTGGCCTGGTCGACCTTGATCGAAAGGCTCTGCGCCTGCGCCGCTCCGGCCGAAACCAGGGCGAGCGAGAGGGCGGCGAGGGGGCGGACAAGGCGGCGCATGCGCAAATTCCGGCGGATTCAGTTCACCGTCAGGCTGGGTCGGAATGGTCAACAAAGCCTGAAGGGCGGGTCGGCCGACCGCGCAGGAACCTCGGCAGGAATCTATAGAGCAGGCGAAGCGGTCTTTCGAGGCCCTTCGGCCCCTCACGGTTAATGGTTAGTAATAGTAAACTTGAGTAAACCATAGAAAATAGAAGCGAGGACTTTGCCTGTTTACTGGCCATTAAACGCGCCCTGCGAAATTGGCCTTGTTTTCGGGGGCGAGCAGGCCGTGCGGCTTGATCCCGCAACCGCCAGCTTGCTGAGGAGGAGATCCAGCAATGACCAAGTTCCTGTCGCGCTTCGCCAAGGACGAATCCGGCGCCACCGCCATCGAGTACGGCCTGATCGTCGCCCTCATCGCGGTCGTCATCATCACCGCCGTGAGCCTTCTGGGTGAGAAGCTCAACGCCGCCTTCACTGAAATCGAGGGCAAGCTCTAATCCGAGCCGCCTTATCGAAAACAGGAGGCCGCGGAGCGATCCGCGGCCTTTCTGCTGTCTGGTCGCCGCCGTCTTCCGGGCGTCAACCAAAGCTTCACCGCGAAGCGGCAAGATGAAATCAGGCTCCATCTGCTGAAGACATCATGTTCCAGCTGTTCCAGACCTTGCTTCTCGCCGTTTTCCCGGCCCTGGTGATCATCGCCGGCCTGAGGGACGCGGTCAGCTTCACGATACCCAACTGGATTTCGATCGCGCTCGCCGCGGCCTTCTTCCCGGTCGCCCTGGTCATGGGCGCGTCGCTGGAACAGCTCGGCCTGGCCGCGCTCGTCGGGTTCGGCGCGCTGCTGGTCGCCATGGGCATGTTCGCCGCCGGCTGGATCGGCGGCGGGGACGCCAAGCTGTTCGCCGCCTCCGGTCTGTGGCTGGGCTGGAGCGCCGCGCTGCCCTTCGTTCTGATCACCGGCCTGGCGGGCGGCGCGCTCGCCGTCGGTCTGCTGATGCTGCGGTCGGTCTGGTTGCGCCCGATCGTCGCCGCCGGCCCGGCCTGGATGGTCCGCCTCGCCACGCCCGACGAGGGCGCGCCCTACGGCATCGCCATCGCGGTGGGGGCGCTGATCGCCTTCCCGCACAGCCTTCTTCCGG
Organism: Caulobacter mirabilis; assembly: GCF_002749615.1. Classification (GTDB taxonomy): domain Bacteria; phylum Pseudomonadota; class Alphaproteobacteria; order Caulobacterales; family Caulobacteraceae; genus Caulobacter; species Caulobacter mirabilis. Next base: position 40,004 of record NZ_CP024201.1, on the reverse strand, counting down.
TCCTGGCGGGGGCCGCGCACTAGGCGCGCTTAGGCGCGCGTTAACCATGGCCGCCGAAGGTGGGCCGCCGCCAGAACGGATGGTGACGATTCGCCCCGGCGTTCGATCCTGAGAGGACGGACGTCGCCTAGGTTCCTTGCGGGGTCAGTCCGACCTTATGAACGCCGCCCGTCTGTTCATCCTGGTGATCGCCGCCATCGCCGCCATCGTGCTGGCGTTCGTGGTGCGCGGCGCATTCGCGCCCAAGAAGACGGCCCCTGCGCCGGCGGTCGCCGAAGCGCCGGCGTCGGCGCCGGTCGCCCGGGTTCTGGTCGCCAAGCGGGACCTGCCGGTCGGCGCGCGTCTCGTGGCGGCGGACATGGGCTGGCAGGAATGGCCGGCCTCGGGCCTGAACCCGGCTTACGTCACCGACGGCGCGCCACCCGCGCCCAAGGAAACCGGCGCGGCCGGCGCCGTAAAGGAAGCGGCGACGGCGGCCGGCGGCCTCATGGGCGACCCGGCGCTTCAGGGTTTCGTCGGCGCCGTCGTGCGGGAAGCCTTCTTCGCCGGCGAACCGATCGTGGCCCGCAAGACGCTCAAGGCGGGCGAAGGCAATTTCATGTCGGTCGTGGTCCGGCCGGGGCATCGGGCGATGGCCATTCCGGTCTCGGCCGATTCCGCCGCGGGCGGCTTCATCCTGCCGGGAGACCGGGTCGATCTTCTGCTGAGCAAGGGCGGCGATTCCGGCAAGGCCGCGGTTACGCGCACCGTCCTGCGCAACATTCGCGTGCTCGCCATCGATCAGACGGCCAAGGCGGAGCCGGAGGCCAAGGCGCTCGTCGGCGGCGTGGCGACGCTGGAGGTCGCTGCGTCGGAGGCGGAAGTCGTGGCCGGCGCTCAAGCCCAGGCCAAGTCAGGCGCCTTCCTCAGCTTGGCCCTCAGGTCCTACGCGGACGCCGGCGGTCCCACCGGACGAGGGTCCGGCGCCGCCGCGAGCGGGGAATCCGTTCGGGTCTGGCGCGCCGGGCAGGTCAGCGAAGTGGTGGTGACGCAATGAAGCTCCGTCGAATTCGCAAGGCCGCGCCCGCGCTGATCGCCGCCGCCGTGGTTCAGGCCGCGGCGACCGCCGTTTCGGCCCAGGGCTACCCCATCGACGCCGCCGGATTGGCCGGCGCATCGGGCGGCTCGACCGTGAGGGTCGACCTGGCCGCCGGAGGGGCGACCCAGCAGCTGTCGCTGCCCCGCGGGAAGTCGGCCGTGGTCGAGCTGCCGGTCGACGTTCGGGACATTCTGGTCACCAACCCTGCGGTCGCGGACGCGGTGCTGCGGACGCCGCGTCGCATCTATGTGCTGGGCATGAATTCGGGGCAGACGGACGCGGTGCTGTTCGACGCCGCCGGACGCCGCATCCTGTCGCTGAACATCCGGGTCGACGCCGACGCCGGCGCGCTGACCGAAACGATCAATCGGGTCATCCCCGGGGCGCGGGTGAAGGTCGAGTCGATTTCCGACAGCGTGATCCTGACCGGCATGGTCCAGAACGCCATCGACGCTGACCGCGCGGCCCAGATCGCCGCCCGCTACGTAAGCAAGCCCGAGCAGGTGCTGAACATGATCAGCGTCGCGGGCAAGGACCAGGTGATGCTGAAGGTCCGCATCGTCGAGGTCCAGCGCAGCGTGGTGAAACAGCTGGGCGTCAATCTCGAGGCCGTCCTGCAGACGGGCAGCGGCGCGATCACGTTCTCCCAGGCCGCCAACTTCAGCGTCAACGGCTTGCTTCCCGGCGGCGGACTGATCGGCGGCAACCACGCCGACAACGGCGACACGGTGAAGGGCGCTCTGCGCGCCTTCGAGCGCGTCGGCCTGGCGCGAACGCTGGCCGAGCCGAATCTGACGTCTGTTTCGGGCGAACCCGCGCGCTTCCTGGCCGGCGGCGAGTATCCGATTCCGGTGAACCAGGACGAGCGCGGGTCGGTGACCGTCCAGTACAAGCCGTTCGGCGTCGGCCTGGCCTTCACGCCGGTGGTCATGTCGGGCGGCCGCATCGCCCTTAAGGTCTCGACCGAGATCTCCGAGTTGACGACCCAAGGGGCCTTCACCGTCGGCGGCGGCGGCAGCGGCGGGACCAACACCACCTTGACCATCCCGGCCCTGACGGTTCGGCGCGCCGAGACTTCGGTCGAGCTTCCGTCCGGCGGCTCGATGATGATCGCCGGGCTGCTGCAGCAGACGACCAAGCAGAACCTGGATTCGCTCCCGGGCATCGGGTCGGTTCCGGTGCTGGGCGCGCTGTTCCGGTCGCGAGACTACCTGCAGGGCGACACCGAGATGGTGGTGCTGGTCACCGCCTACATCGTCGACCCCAACAACCCGTCCGCTTTCCAGACGCCGGCCGACGGGCTCCGCTTCGCCAACGACGCCGAGAGCGTTCTGTTCGGCAAGCTCAACAAGACCGTCAACGCCCCGCCCGGCGCCAACGCCGGCCGTAGCTGGCAAGGTCCCATCGGGTACGTGATCGAGTAGCCGCCATGTTGAAGCCCGCTCTCCGCCTCTCGCTCGTTCTGACCGCCGCGCTCAGTCTGACGGCTTGCGCGACGACCTCGACCACCGGCCCGGTCGCCGAGGCGCCGACTCCGCTCGACGGTTGGAGCCAGCGCGTTCAGGTCCAGTCCGAGGCCGACGAGATCCGGTTGGCCGCCCACGCGACGGGCCTGTCCGGGAACCAGGCCCGGGCGCTTTCCGACTTCCATGTGCGCTGGATGCAGGCGGAGGGCGGGGTGATCACCATCGCCGCGCCGCGCGACAGCGGCCAAGACGCCGGCGCCTATCGGGTGAGCGCGGACGCCAGGAGCTTCCTGGTCAGCCTCGGCGCGCCGACCGACCGTGTGCGTCTCGTCGGCTACGACGCGGGCGGCGACCGGCAGGCTCCGATCGTCGTGGGTTATGAGCGATACGTCGCCGTGGCGCCGACCTGTGGCGGCTGGTCGACGATGACGGCGACGTTCAAAAACGATCCCCACGCCGGCTTCGGCTGCGCCATCGCCGCGAACACGGCGGCGCAGGTCGCCAATCCGGAGGATCTGGTCCGCGGCCGGAACATGGATCCCGCCGATCCGAACCGCCGCGCCACGGTGCTGGAAAAGTACCGCAAGGGCCAGACCACCGGCTCGGCGCGCGATCCTCAGGGGACCGGCACGATCTCGCAGGCGATCCAGTAGGCCATGACCACTCGCCCCGCCGATCATGACCCCTTCGATCTCGGCTTCGACGCCGATGACGAGTTCGCGCCGAGCCCGAGCGATCCGTGGCGCGATATCGACGCCGGCCGTGACCCGGGCGTCGCCGGGCCTGACCCGTTCGCGGACTTCCCTCCGGCGCGCGGCCTCGCGGAGGACGACCCGTTTGATCCGGGGGACGCCGCGTCGCCGATCGCCGCTTCGCCCGCGCCGCCGTCGCGGCATGCGGGAAACCCCGTCGGCGAGATGATCGCGGGCGCTGAAGCCGCTCTGGGCGACATCGGCGTGCCGCGCATCACCATCCACGTCTTCTGCGCCCAGGCCACGACGGCGGAACTGGCCGAGCAGGCGGCGTCGGATCGCCGGATGGGCCGAGCGGCGACCGTGGTGCGTCCCGGCGGCGTCCAGGCCGCGGTCGAGCACTATCAGAACCAGCCGACGCCTTCGCTGGTGGTGGTCGAAAGCCTCGACCCGGCGCCGGAGCTGCTGGCGCGGCTCGACCAGCTGGCCGAGGTCTGCGATCCAGGCACCAAGGTCATCGTCGTGGGCGCGGCCAACGACATCGCGCTGTATCGCGAGCTGATGCGTCGCGGGGTCAGCGAATATCTGGTTCCGCCGCTCAGCCCTCTGCTGCTGATCCGGGCGATTTCCGGCCTCTACGCCGATCCCTCGGCGCCGTTCGCGGGTCGTCAGATCGCCGTCGTGGGGGCCAAGGGCGGGGTCGGCGCTTCGACCCTGGCCCACAATCTGGCCTGGGCTCTGGCGGAGCACATGCAGTCCGGCACCGTGCTGGCCGATTTCGACCTGCCGTTCGGGACGGCGGGCCTGAACTTCAACCAGGATCCGCTGCAGGGCGTGGCTGACGCGCTCGGCCAACCGGATCGCCTCGACCCGGTGCTGATGGACCGGATGATGGTGCGGGTCACCGATCGCCTGTCGCTGTTCGCCGCCCCGGCGACCCTGGAGCAGGACTTCGATATCCAGCCGGACGCCTTCGAGGAGGTCGCGCAGAAGATCCGCGGCGCGGCGCCGTTCGCGGTCCTCGACCTGCCGCACGCCTGGAGCGCCTGGAAGCGGCGGATGCTGGTCGGATCGGACGATCTGGTGATCGTCGCCACGCCCGACCTCGCTTCGCTGCGCAACGCCAAGAACATGATCGATCTGGTGCGCCAGGCCCGGCCGAACGACGCGCCGCCGCGGCTGGTGCTCAATCAGGTCGGCGTGCCGGGCCGGCCGGAGATCCCGGCCAAGGACTTCGCGGAGGCGCTTGGTCTGCAGACCTCGCTGGTCCTGCCGTTCGAGCCGAAGGCCTACGGGCAGGCCGCCAACCACGGCCAGATGATCAGCGAGGTCGCGCCGAAGTCGAAGGCTGCGGAAGGCGTCGCTCATCTGGCGCAGCTGATTGCGCGCCGCGAGCCGCCGGCGCCGCAAAAGACCTCGCTCCTCGGCGGCCTGTTCAAGAAGAAGTAGCGCGACGTGTTCGGAAAACGCTCTGAGGGAGAGACGACCGAGGTCCGGCGGCCGCCGCCGGCCGCCGCTGCCGGCGCGCCCATCGCGACCCGTCCACAGCCCGCGCCGACGCCGCCGCCCGCGGCGCCGTCTCCGGGGGCCGCGGGGGGCGCTCCGCCGGCGACGCGGCCGGCGGCGACGCGTCCCGCCCGCGGTCTCGACCAGCTGCGAGCCGCTCAGAGCCCGACAGCCCAGATCGTCCGTGAGCAGAGCGACTACTATCACGCCACCAAGACGACGATCTTCAACGCCCTGCTGAACACCATCGATCTGAGCCAGCTGGCTCAGCTCGATCAGAAGTCGGCGGCCGAAGAGATCCGCGACATCGTCGCCGAGCTGGTGGCGATCAAGAACGTCCAGATGTCGGTCGCCGAGACCGATCACCTGGTCCAGGACATCATCAACGACGTCCTTGGCTATGGCCCGCTCGAGCCGCTGCTGGCGCGGGACGACATCGCCGACGTGATGGTCAACGGCGCCAACCGTGTGTTCATCGAAGTCGCCGGCAAGGTCCAGCTGACCAATGTCCGTTTCCGCGACAACGCTCAGCTGATGAACATCTGCCAGCGGATCGTGTCGCAGGTCGGCCGTCGCGTGGACGAGTCGAGCCCGATCTGTGACGCTCGCCTTCCCGACGGCAGCCGGGTCAACGTCATCGCGCCGCCGCTGGCGCTGGACGGCCCGACGCTGACCATCCGGAAGTTCAAGAAGGACAAGCTGACCATGAAGGATCTGGTGGACTTCACGTCCATCAGTCCCGAAGGCGCACGGGTGCTGGGCGTCATCGGCGCCTGTCGCTGCAACGTGCTGATCAGCGGCGGCACCGGTTCGGGCAAGACCACCCTGCTCAACACCATGACCGCCTTCATCGACCCCACCGAGCGGGTGATCACCTGCGAGGACGCGGCCGAACTGCAACTTCAGCAGCCCCATGTGGTGCGCTTGGAAACCCGCCCGCCGAACCTGGAAGGCCAGGGCCAGATCACCATGCGCGACCTGGTCAAGAACTGCCTGCGGATGCGTCCCGAGCGGATCATCGTCGGGGAGGTGCGCGGACCGGAGGCGTTCGACCTGCTGCAGGCCATGAACACCGGCCATGACGGTTCGATGGGCACGCTGCACGCCAACAGCCCGCGCGAGGCGATCAGCCGGGTCGAGAGCATGATCACCATGGGCGGCTACGGCCTGCCCTCGAAGACCATCCGCGAGATGATCGTCGGCTCGGTCGACGTGATCATTCAGGCCGCCCGTCTGCGCGACGGCTCGCGCCGGATCACCCATGTCACCGAGGTGGTCGGCCTGGAAGGCGACGTCATCGTGACCCAGGATCTGTTCGTCTACGAGATGAACGGCGAGGACGAGCAGGGCCGGGTGTCGGGCAAGTTCCGGTCGACCGGCATCGCCCGGCCGCGCTTCTGGGACCGCGCTCGCTACTACGGCCTGGAGCGGGAACTGGCCGAGGCTCTGGACGCGGCGGAGTAGGCGATGCTGACCATCCTCGTCGCCGTCCTGGCCTTCATTACCGTGGCGGGCCTTGGATTCGCCTTCGCCGGCGGCGGCTCGGCCGACGCCAAGGCGATCAAGCGCGCCCAGGCCATTGTCGCCGCGCCTTCGGTCGAGCGGGGCCGCGGTCGGGTCGCCGCTCAGGCGGCCAGCAGCCAGGAGACCCGGCGAAAGCAGATCCTGAGGACGCTGCGCGACCAGGACAAGCAGCAGAAGAAGGCCACCCTGGCGATCGCCGCTCGCCTGCAGCAGGCGGACCTGAAACTCTCGGTGAGGGGGTTCTGGATCGTCAGCCTGGTCTTCGGGCTGATCGTCGGGATGCTGCTGCTGCTGGTCACCCAGAAGCCGCTGATCGCGCTGGGCGCCGCCTTCGCCGCCGGCCTGGGCTTGCCGCGCTGGGCGGTCAGCTTCCTGGCCAAGCGCCGGATCAAGAAGTTCACGGAAGCCTTTTCCGACGCCATCGACATCATCGTCCGCGGCATCAAGTCGGGTCTGCCGGTCCACGACTGTTTCAAGATCATCGGGCGCGAGAGTCCCGAGCCTCTGGGCGGCGAGTTCCGCACCATGGTCGAGAACGTCAGCATGGGCCTGACCGTCGAGCAAGCGCTGGACAAGATGTACGAGCGCATGCCGACCAGCGAGCTGCGCTTCTTCGCCATCGTGTTGGCCATCCAGCAGAAGGCCGGGGGCAACCTCGCCGAGGCGCTGAACAACCTTTCGACGGTGCTGCGCGCCCGGAAGATGATGCGCGAGAAGATCAAGGCGCTGTCGTCCGAGGCGGTTGCATCGGCCTTCATCATCGGTTCGCTGCCGCCGGGCGTGGTGGTGATGATCACCCTGACGACGCCGACCTACATGGCTCCGATGTACAGCGACCCGCGCGGACAGCTGATGCTGCTGGCGGCGGCGTTCTGGATGGGGCTGGGCATCTTCGTGATGCGCAAGATGATCAACTTCAAGTTCTAGGGCGGGGGCGATGAATCTCGTCGAAGCGATCGTCGACCCGGACAACCTGCTGGCGGCCTTCGTCGCCATCGTGGTCTTCGCCACCATCCTGACCCTGGCCTCGCCGATGATGCGGACTCAGGGTCTGGAGGGGCGTCTCAAGTCGGTCGCCAATCGCCGCGAGGAGCTGCGCCGCCGCTCCCGCGAGGCCATCGCCCAGAAGACCGGCGGATCGAGCATCCGGCAGGTCGATTCCGGCCTCTACAAGAAGGTCAACGAGCGCCTCCAGCTGTCGCGGCTGTTGGAGGATCCCAAGGTCGCGGAAAAGCTCGCCCAGGCCGGCTTCCGCGGTCCCAAGCCGATCAGCGCCTTCTACTTCTTCCGGTTTCTGGCGCCGTTCGTGTTCTTCGCCCTGACGGCCTTCTACCTGTTCCTGATCAACGGCTTCGGCCTGCCGACGATGAGCAAGGTGACGTTCTGCGTCGGCGCCATGGTGCTCGGCTACTACGCGCCCAACCTCTACGTCTCGAACATCGCTCAGAAGCGGCGAGAGTCGATCGTCTCGGCCTTCCCCGACGCGCTTGATCTGCTGCTGATCTGCGTCGAGAGCGGCATGTCGATCGAGGCCGCGATCCAGAAGGTCTCCGGCGAAGTCGGCGGGGCCTCGATCGAGCTGGCCGAGGAGCTGACCCTGCTGACCGCCGAGCTCAGCTATCTGCCGGACCGTCGCCAGGCCTACGAGGGCCTGGCCAAGCGGACGAACCATCCGGGCGTGAAGGCGGTGGCCACGGCGATGATCCAGGCGGAGCGCTACGGCACGCCGCTGGGCGCGGCTCTGCGGGTGATGGCCAAGGAGAACCGCGAACTGCGTCTCGCCGCGGCCGAGAAGAAGGCCGCGGCGCTGCCGGCCAAGCTGACCGTGCCGATGATCCTGTTCTTCCTGCCGGTCCTGTTCATGGTGATCCTGGGCCCGGCGATCATCAAGGTCCAGGACACCCTCTCGCGCTAGCGCGCCGGCCTAGTCCGACAGGGCTCCCGCCAGAACGGCCTCGGCGAAGGCGCAGTGCATCGCGATTCCGCGCGCCATCACCTGCTCGTCCAGGGTCATGCGGTTGGAGTGCAGGGCGCAGCAGGCGCGCCAGTCGCCGCCCGCGCCGACCGGGGCCGCCCCCAGGAAGGCCATCGCGCCCGGCGCCTTCTGCAGGACATAGGAAAAGTCCTCCGCCCCCATGAACGGCGCCGGCATGGTCATCCAGGCGCCATCGCCGTAGAGCGCCTTGGCGGTGCGCTCGGCCAGCTCGACCTCCTTGGGCGTGCAGACGGTCACCGGGAAGCCGCGCTCGATATGAACCTCGGCGGTGCAGCCGTGGGCGGCGGCGACATGGGCGGCGACGCGGCGGATGCCTTCATGCGCCTTCTCGCGGGTGGCCTCCGACAGCGTCCGCAGGGTGCCCTTCATATGGGCGTCCTCGGGGATGATGTTGTTGGTCGTGCCGGCGACGATCTGGGCGATGGTGATCACCGCCGGGTCGAACACCGAGATCTTGCGGGTGACGAAGGTCTGCAGCGCCTGGACGATCTCGCAGGCGACCGGGATCGGGTCGTTGGCGTCCTGGGGCGTGGAGGCATGGCCGCCGGCGCCGACCACCCGGATATCGATCACGTCGGACGAAGCCAGCAGCGCGCCGGCCCGGCCCGCGAACACGCCGGTCGGCATGTTCGGCGAGATGTGCAGCGCGAAGGCGGCGTCGGGGAGGGGGTCGATCAGACCGTCCTCCAGCATGAAGCGGGCGCCGTGATGCCCTTCCTCGCCCGGCTGGAACATGAACATCACCGTGCCGTTCAGCTGGTCGCGTTTTGCGCACAGGGCTTTGGCGGCGCCCGCCAGCATGGCGACATGGGTGTCGTGGCCGCAGGCGTGCATCGCGCCCTGGACCTTGGACGAGAAGTCCAGACCGGTGTCCTCGGTCAGCGGCAGGGCGTCCATGTCGCCGCGCAGCAGGACTGTCCGGCCGTTCGGCGAGCCGCGCAGGATGGCCAGCACCCCGGTGGTCGACGGTCCCTGACGGATTTCCAGCGGCAGGCCTTCGAGCGCCTTGAGCACCTTCTCGGTCGTCTTCGGCAGGTGCAGCCCCAACTCCGGCTCCATATGGATCGAGCGACGCAGCTCGATGGCGTCGTGGAGTTGGGCGTCGCCGGCGGCGGTCCAGCCTTCGCGGTCGATGGTCAGGGCGTTCATGAAAGACTCCGGAAATCAGCGCGGCCACCGTCGCGCTTTTCGCGGCGCGGGTCTAGGAGAGGAGCCATGAGCACCGTCGCATTCGCCGATATCGAAGCCGCCGCCGCCCGCCTGGACGGCCTGGCCGTCAAGACGCCGCTGATCGAGAGCCCGGCGCTCAATGATCAGCTGGGGGCTCGGGTCCTTCTGAAACCCGAGACGCTGCAGCGCGGCGGGGCGTTCAAGTTCCGCGGGGCGATGAACAAGATCGCTCAGCTCACCGACGAACAGCGCGCGCGGGGGGTCGTCGCCTGCTCGTCAGGCAACCATGCCCAGGGCGTCGCCCTGGCCGCGCGGATGCTGGGCGCGCCGGCGGTGATCGTGATGCCGCAGGACGCTCCTGCGATGAAGGTGGCCAACACGCGGGCCTACGGCGCGGAGGTCATCCACTACGACCGCTACACCGAGGACCGCGAGGCGATCACCCAGGGGATCGCGCAGGAACGCGGCATGACCATCGTCTGGCCGTTCGACGACGTCGATATCATCGCCGGCCAGGGCACCGTCGGCCTGGAACTGGTCCGCCAGGCCGAGGCCGTCGGCGCGCGGCTGGACGTGGTGCTGGCGCCGGTCGGCGGCGGCGGCCTGATCGCCGGCGTCTCCACCGCGGTGAAGGCGCTGTCCAAGCACACCGGTGTGCTGGGCGTGGAGCCGGCGGACTTCGACGACACCCGCCGCTCGCTGGAAAGCGGCCGGCGCGAGATCATTTCGCCGGACGCCCGCGGCATCTGCGACGCGCTGCAGTCGCCCTCGCCCGGGGCGATCACCTTCCCGATCAACCAAGGCAACCTCGACGGCGTGGCGACCGTCACCGACGCCGAGGTCGCCGAGGCCATCCGCTATGCCTACACGACCCTGAAGCTGGTCATCGAGCCCGGCGGCGCGGTCGGTTTGGCGGCCCTGCTGTCGGGCGCGGTCGACGCGGAGACGGCCACCGTCGGCGTCGTGCTGTCGGGCGGCAACATCGATCCTGGGCTGTTCGCCCGCATCCTGGCCGGAGAGATCTGATGATCCCGGGTTTCGTTCCTCCGCAGACGCCCCTCCTCGTGGTCCGGCGCTCGGCGCTGGACCGGAACCTGGACGCCATGCAGCGCCTCTGCGATCTGGCCGGCGTGCGGTTGCGGGCGCACGGCAAGACGCACAAATGCTCGACGCTCGGCCGACAGCAGGTCGAGACCGGCGCCGTGGGCCTTTGCGCCCAGACGGTCGGCGAGGCGGAGGCCTTCGCCCGAGGCGGGATCTCCGACATCCTGGTCACCGCGCCGCACGCGCCCTGGGGCGCGCACCGCCTGGCCGCCCTGGCCGTCGGCGGCGCCCGGATCGGGGCGACGGTCGACAGCGCCGAGCAGATCGAACGGCTGGGCGAGGCCGCCCGCACCGCCGGCGCCGTCCTGGACTGCGTCATAGATGTCGACCCCGGCACGCACCGGACCGGCGCCCATCCCTCCCGAATTCTGGAGCTCGCCCGGCTCGCGGCGGACACCGAGGGCCTGAACTATGCGGGCATCCAGGCCTACGCGGGGCACCTGCAACATCTCTCGGACGTGCCGGCGCGCAAGGCGGCCGACGAAGGCGTGTTCCGGATGCTGGCGGGGCTGGTCGCGGACCTGCGCGCCGCCGACCTGGCGCCGGGCGTCGTCACCGGCGGCGGCACCGGCACCCACGCCTGGGACCTGGCGTCGGGCGTCTTCACCGAGCTCCAGGCCGGCTCCTACGCCTTCATGGACGTCGAGTACGAGGACTGCGGCGCGCCTGAGGGCGGCTGGCCGTTCGAAGCCTCGCTGTTCGTCGTGGCGAGCGCGATCTCCGCCAACCACAAGAGCCACGTCACCATAGACGCCGGCTTCAAGGCGATGGCCGTGGACGGTCCTCCGGCCCGGGTGGTCGCCGGGGCGGCCAAGGGCGCGCTGTGGCGGCCGATGGGCGACGAGCACGGCATGATCCTGGATCCCTCGGCGATCCCGATGCTCAAGGGCGGGAGCTTCGTCGAGGCCGTGGACAATCTGGACGCCGACGTGGGCGCGCCCTGGCCGGCCGAGGCGCCGAAGGCGGGGGACCTAGTCTGGCTGCAGATCGGCCATTGTGACCCGACCATCAACCTCTATGACGCCCTGCACGTCGTGGCCGAGGATGGCTCCTGGGAACGCTGGCCGATCGACGCGCGGCGGGTGAGCTGAGGCCGGGGGACATGCTCCCGCAGGGTGCGTGTCCCCGTTCAAGCATCGAGGCATGGGACACGCACCGCTGCGCGGAGCATGTCCCCGTGTCACCCGCCCAACGCTTCCAGACACCCCGCCGCGTCCAGGACCGGCCGCGCCTGCGCCTTGGCGTCCTCTGGCAGCGCGCCCCAGGCGGCCCGGAGCTCGACCAGGCATTTGACCTGGTACTTGAAGGTCCCCTGAGCATACGGTCGACCGAGCAGCTCGACCTCGAAGGTCTCGTCGCCCCGCGCCGCCGCAGCGGCGTTGGCCAGCAGGAACGGGAAATAGACCTCGCCGGCCAGGGTCAGCAGGCCGGTCGTCGCGGCGGGCAGGGGCGCCGCGGGATCGGCCCACTCGCCCTCCAGCCCCGAGGCGTCGTCCAGGATCGCCAGCCACCGCATCAGATAGGGCGCGGTCTCCCGCATGAGATCATGCGGCGTCGGATCGACCGCCAACTGCGACAGCTGGCCCATCCAGGCGAAGTCGGCGAACGACGGTCGGGACCCGAACAGGTATTGGCCATCGAGAGCGTGGGCGTCGAGCAGGGCGAAGATCCGCTCGGCCGTCGCCTCGATGATCGACGCGTTCTGCGGCGTGCAGCCGACCAGCGCCATACGGCCGACCTGGCGTTCGCGGAACATCGCCGCGGCGCCCTCGACCTTGCCGCGCCCTCGGCCATGCAGACGATCGAAGGCCAGCCATTCGCTCAGCTGCTTCTGGTCGCGCTCGCGGAACCAGCGGTAGTGGAACATCAGCTTGGTGCCCCACTCGTCGGCCATGTCCTCGAGCAGATAGGCCAGGAAGGCCATGGCCGGATCGCCAGGGATCACCGACCGCTCGCCGGGGTGGCGGCGTTCCAGCTCGAAGACCAGCGGCGTGGAGTCGTTCATCACCACGCCGTCGGGGAGTTCCAGAACCGGGATCACCGGGGCCTTCACCTTGGAAAACAGGGCTTGCGCTGTCGCCGGGTCACCCATGCTAAGCCAGACGTGAGGCAGGCGCCGATAGCGCATCAGCGCCCGCATCTTCATCGAATAGGGCGAACCAAGGCCGCCGTGCAGACGGTACATTTCCGAGCCTCCCCGCTGGTTACCGGCGGGTACTCTGCGCGGTCCACGGCCGGGACGGAAGAGAGGAAGCGATGAACGACCTGGATTTCACCGGCAAGCGCGTGCTGATCGTGGGCGGCACCAGCGGCATCGGCAACGGCGTTGCGCACGGGTTCCGCAAGCGCGGAGCCCAGGTCGCCGTCTGGGGTACTCGACCTCAGGCCGACTATCGCGCCGAGGACGGCTCGGACCTTTCCGGTCTGTCCTTCTTCCAGGTGGATGCTTCCGACAACGCCCAGGTCGAGGCCGCGCCCGCGCCGTTCGACGGGCTGGACGTCCTCGTCCTGGCCCAGGGGACGGTGCTCTACAAGAAAGGCGAGTTCCAGATGGACGGCTTCCGCAAGGTGGTCGGAGTCAACCTGGACAGCCTGATGGCCTGCGCGCTCAAGTTCCATGAGGCGCTGAAAGCGTCGGGTGGCGCCATTGTCACCATCAGCTCGACGGCGGCCTATCACGCCACGCGCGGCAATCCGGCCTACAACGCCTCCAAGGCCGGCGCGGTCGCCCTGACCAAGACGCTGGGCCAGGCCTGGGCCACGGACGGCGTCCGCGTGAACGGCGTGGCGCCGGGGCTGGTCGACACCAAGCTGACCAAGGTCACCACCGAGAACCCCGAACGCCTGGCCGGCGCCTTGCGCGGCATCCCGCTCGGGCGGCTCGGGCAGCCGGAGGACATGGCCGGCGCGGTGCTGTTCCTGGCCTCGCCGCTGGCGTCCTATGTCACCGGCCAGACCCTGATCGTGGACGGCGGCCTGACCCTCTGAAACGGCCCCTGGAAACAGCCTTGGCGAAAGGGCTTCCCCGGGGATAGGTTCCGCCCGCAAAAAACATTGCTGGGAAGAGCGCCGTTCCATGAAAAAGTCTCTGCTCGTCGCGGCCGCCGCGATCTGTTTCGCGCCGATGTCGGCGTTGGCCGTGTCGCCGCCGGCGCCGATGCCCGACGCCACGCGGCTGACGACCGATATCAAGGTCCTGTCGTCCGACGAGTTCGAGGGGCGCGGTCCCGCGACCGCGGGCGAGACCAAGACCATCGACTATCTGGTTCAGCAGCTCGAGAAGATCGGCGTCCAGCCGGGCGGCGAGACCAAGGACGGCAAGCGCCTCTACACCCAGGACGTGCCGCTGGCCCGCTTCGAGATCGTCGGCAAGCCGACCCTCAGCGTCAGCATCAACGGCAAGTCGGCGCCCTTGACCCAGGGCGAGGAAGTGGCCATCCGCGCCGCCCAGACCAATGTCGACAAGGTGACCTTCGCCAACGCCCCCGTGGTCTTCGCCGGCTATGGCATCAAGGCGCCGGAGCGGAACTGGGACGACTTCAAGGGCATGGACCTGAAGGGCAAGATCGTCCTGGTCCTGATCAACGACGCCGACTTCGAGACCGGCCAGGGCGACTTCGGCGGCAAGGCCATGACCTACTACGGCCGCTGGACCTACAAGTACGAGGAGGCCGCGCGCCAGGGCGCGCTGGGCTTCATCGTGGTCCATGAGACCGCGCCGGCCTCCTACGGCTGGGCGACGGTCAAGAACTCCAATACCAACGCGATGTTCGACATCGTCCGCAAGACGCCGTCCGAAGCGCACGCCCCGGTCGAGGGCTGGGTGCAGCGCGATGTCGCCGCCGCCTGGCTGAAGGCCGCCGGCTTCGACTACGAGACCTTGAAGAAGCAGGCCCAGACGCGCGACTTCAAGCCGGTGGCGCTGAAGGGCGTGACCCTGTCGGGCGACTACAAGGTCAAGCACGAGGTCATCGTCAGCAAGAACGTGATCGGCCTGGTCCCGGGCGCGACGCGGCCGAACGAGACCGTGCTCTACACCGCCCACTGGGACCACCTGGGCGTCGGCCTGCCGGACGCCAAGGGCGACGCGATCTACAACGGCGCCGTCGACAACGCGACCGGCACCGCCGCCCTGCTCGAGCTGGCCCGGCTGTACAAGTCCAACCCGCCGACCGACCGCTCGGTCGCCTTCCTGTGGGTGACGGCCGAGGAGAAGGGGCTGCTGGGCTCGGAGTACTACGCCAACAACCCGATCTTCCCGCTGGCCAAGACCGTGGGCGTGCTGAACACCGACGCGCTCGACCCGTCGGGCGCGGCCAAGGACTTCACCATCTCCGGCAACGCCAAGCTGGACCTGCTGGACATGCTGATCGCCGAAGGGACCAAGCGCGGCCGGGTCTATTCGCCGGATCCCGCGCCGGAGGCCGGCTACTTCTTCCGCTCGGACCACTTCCCGTTCGCCAAGCGCGGCGTGCCGGCGATCTCGTTCGGCTCGGGCGAGGACCTGATCGACGGCGGCGTCGCAGCCGGCAAGGCGGCCAGCGACAAGTATCGCGCCGACGCCTACCACCAGCCGGCCGACGAATGGTCCGACAGCTGGAAGATGGACGGCATCGTCGCCGACATCGAGCTGATCTACGGCCTGGGCCGCACCCTGGCCAACTCCGGCGCCTGGCCGGAATGGGCGGCGGGGTCCGAGTTCAAGGCCGCCCGCGACGCCACCGCGGCTCAGCGGAAATAGGCTAGCCGGCGTGTCCGCTCCTCGACCGGGGAGCGGACACGGTCGGGGGTGATCATGACCGTCAGCGTATTCGACCTGTTCAAGCCGGGCGTCGGCCCGTCGAGCTCCCACACCATGGGGCCGATGACCGCCGGGGCGCGGTTCGTCGCGCTGCTGCGCGAGGGCGGTCTGCTGCCCGCTGTGACGCGAGTGGAGGCCAAGCTCTACGCCTCGCTGGCCCTGACCGGGAAGGGCCATGCCACCGACACGGCGACCATGCTCGGCCTGATGGGGCACGAGCCGGCGACGCTGGACCCCGACGCAGGCGAAGCCGCGCTGGCGCTGTTGCGCGAGGGCGGTCGGATGGTCCTGGGCGGCGAGGGCGGACCGGAGATCGCCTTCGACGAGACCCGCGACATCGTCTGGGCCGGCCGCGAGCGGTTGCCGCAGCATCCCAACGCCCTCACCTTCACCGCCTTTGGGCGCGAGGAGGACGAGATCCTGCTGCAGCGGACCTGGTTCTCGGTCGGCGGCGGCTTCGTTCGCGACGAGGACGACATCCAGCGCAACAGCGCCGACGAGCCGGGGCCGGATGTTCCCTATCCCTTCGAAAACGCCGCCGAGCTGCTGGTCATGGCCGCCGAGGGCGGGGTCACCATCGCCGAGGCGATGATGGCCAACGAGCTGGCCCGCCGCCCCGAAGCCGAGGTGATCGCCGGCCTGGACGCCATCCACACCGCCATGGAGGCCTGTATCGACCGCGGCATGCGGATGGACGGGATCCTGCCCGGCGGGCTGAAGGTCAAGCGCCGCGCTCGCCAGGTGCACCAGGCGATCATGGCCAAGGTCGAGAAGCAGATCAGCGATCCGCTGGCGGCGATGGACTTCGTGAACCTCTGGGCCCTGGCCGTGAACGAGGAGAACGCCGGCGGCGGCCGGGTGGTGACCGCCCCGACCAACGGCGCCGCGGGCTTGGTGCCGGCGGTGCTGCGCTTCTACGACCGCTTCTACCAGGGTACGCCGCAGGGGCGCCGGACCTTCCTGCTGACCGCGGCCGCGATCGGCGCCCTGTACAAGAAGAACGCCTCGATCAGCGGGGCCGAGGTCGGCTGCCAGGGCGAGGTCGGGGTGGCCTGCTCGATGGCCGCCGCGGGCCTTTGCGCCGCGCTGGGCGGGACCAACGCCCAGATCGAGAACGCCGCCGAGATCGGCATGGAGCACAACCTGGGCCTCACCTGCGACCCGATCGGGGGCCTGGTCCAGATTCCCTGCATCGAGCGTAACGCCATGGGCGCCATCAAGGCCATCGACGCCGCCCGCCTGGCCCTGCTGGGCGACGGCGAGCACTCGGTGAGCCTGGACAAGGTCATCGCCACCATGAAGCGCACCGGCGAGGACATGAACGAGATCTACAAGGAGACCTCGCTCGGCGGCCTGGCGGTGAACATGGTGGAGTGCTGATCGGCTGATCCCCTCCCCCAAGAGAGGAGGACGGCGCCTACCCGCCCCACACCGCCTTCAGCCGGGCGTCGCGGCCGCAGCCGGTGCGGTAGATGTTGTACTTGAGGGCGTTCCGCTTGGCGTAGTCGCGGTGATAGGCCTCGGCCGGCCAGAACGGGCCCAGGTCGAGGATCGGCGTCGTCATCTTGCCGCGCTTCAGCTTCTTCGCGGCGTCGGCGCGGGACTTCTCGGCCGCGGCCCGTTCCTCCGGCGTCTTCACGAACACCGCCGTGCGATAGGATGGACCCCGGTCGCAGAACTGGCCGCTGTCGTCGGTCGGATCGACCAGCTTCCAGTATTTGTAGAGCAGGAAGGCGTAGCTGAGCTTGCTCGGGTCGTAGGTCACCCGCACGGCCTCGTAGTGGCCGGTCGTCTCGGTCAGGACGTCCTGATAGGTCGGGTTGCGCAGCTTGCCGCCGGTGTAGCCGCTCTCGACCTTCAGCACGCCGGGAACGCCGGCCATGTCATGCTCCATGCACCAGAAGCAGCCGCCGGCGAACACGGCGGTCGCGGTCGGCTTGGCGGGCGCGGCGAGAGCGGCCGTCGGGGCGATCGATGCGACCGCGACGACGACCAGCGCGAGAAGATGGCGGCGGATCATTGTGGCCTCCGGTGTGGACACCATAGATAGGAGGTCTCGCGACACCAGGGAGGAACCGTCATGAGCGCATCAGGCCAGATCCGCACCGGCTGCGGCGGCTGGACGTTCGAGCCCTGGCGCGGGGTGTTCTATCCCGACACGCTGAAGCAGAAGGACGAGCTCAACTACATGAGCCGCCGGCTGCGCAGCATCGAGATCAACGGCACCTACTATTCCAGTTTCAAGCCGGACAGCTGGCGCAAATGGCGGGACGAGACGCCGGACGGCTTCGTCTTCGCGGTGAAGGGCAGCCGGTTCACGACCAACCGTCGGGTGCTGGCCGAGGCGGGCGAGAGCATCGAGAAGTTCATGACCCAGGGCATGACCGAGCTCGGCGCCAAGCTGGGGCCGGTGTTCTGGCAGTTCGCCCCGACCAAGAAGTTCGACCCGGACGACTTCGGCGCCTTCCTGGCCCTGCTGCCCAGGACCGTCGACGGGGTGAAGATCCGCCACGCGGTCGAGGTGCGGCACGACAGCTTCTGTACGCCCGCCTTTCCGGCGCTGCTGCGCGAGCACGGCGTCGCCAACATCTACGCCAAGCACCAGACCTATCCGGAGATCGCCGACGTCACGGCCGACTTCGTCTACGCCCGGCTGCAGACCGGCTCGGACGATGTGGAGACGGCCTATGCGCCGGCGGAGCTGAAGGCCTGGGCCGATCGGCTGCAGACCTGGGCCGGGGGCGGGGACCCGGACGACCTGCCGCGGGTTGATCCTGGTCATGCGCCGGCGAAGGCCCCGCGAGACGTGTTCGCCTACATCATCCACGAGGGGAAGGTGCGCGCGCCCCATGGTGCGGAGGCGCTGCAGAAACTGGCGGATCAATAGCGGTCATCCCGGACGCCCGCAGGGCGATCCGGGACCCAGTTTCGGCATGGCGGCGCTGGGTCCCGGCTCTCCGCTTCGCTTCGGCCGGGAAGACTGGAGGTCTAGGCCGCCCGCTTCAGTTCCGGCTTCCAGGCGAAGTCGGGGTAGTAGCGCGCCATCATCCGGTCGACGTAGCTGACCAGATTGCCGAAGCCCTCGGCCCGACGGCGTAGCTCGCTGTCGAAGAAGGGGTTCACGAACTGGGCGAGGGTGGCGAAGACGATCGCGTCGACCCCGACCGGCCGCATGCCGAACAGGTAGGGCTTGTCGCCCAGCATCGACGACAGGGCCTGCAGCGAGGTCACGCCCAGCTCGATGATCTCGGCGTTCGAATGACGGCCGACGCCGACGGCCTTCAGGTTGGCCTGCACCTGTTCGAGCAGGTCATGGCAGAGGCTGTCGCGCTGGGACTCGGGCGCCCAGTCGAACCAATGGGCCGGGCCCTTGTCGAAGTTCTCGGGGATGAAGAAGCGCGCCCAGGCGCCGGTCCATCCCAGGTGATTCTCGACCATCCGCTCGATCGCCCAGGCCTGGCCGCGCTCGGCCGGAGTCAGGCCGTGGTCGAGGTCGAAGCCGTAGGTCTTCTCGAGGTGGGCGCGGATGAAGGTCGAATCGGCGACGAGGGTTCCGTGGTCGTCGATCCAAGGCAGTTGGCCCTTCGGCGACAGGTGCGGCATGCCCGGCTCCTTGAGGTAGGGCAGGCCGGCCATGCGCAGCTGGACCTCGGTCTTGGTCACATAGGGACTGACTTCCGGAAGGCCGAAGCCTTCGCCGGCGCTGTAGAGAACGATCATGGCTGTCTCTCCTCACTTAGACAGCCTATTGCTACCGCCACACTACTGACAGCATGCTGTCAGCATGAGGCTGCGAGGGTGCGATGAGACGCGCTGAGAGACTGTTCCAGATCATCCAGATCCTGCGTCGCGGACGTGCGCCGGTCACGGCGGACGCCCTGGCCCAGGAGCTGGAGACGTCGAAACGGTCGATCTACCGCGACATCGCCGCCCTCGTCGGCCAGCGCGCCCCCATCCGGGGCGAGGCGGGCGTGGGCTACATCCTGGAGGACGGCTACGACATGCCGCCGCTGATGCTTACGCCTGACGAGATCGAGGCCGCCGTGCTGGGGGCCCAGTGGGTCGCCGGCCGCGGCGACCCCGCTCTGGCTCGCGCCGCCAACGACCTGATCGCCAAGATCGCCGAGGCCGTGCCCGACAACCTGCGCCCGATGGTGCTCGAGCCCGCGGGCCGGGCGCCGCCCGCCTGGCAGAACGCGCCCGATAATATCGACATGGTCCAGGTGCGCTCGGCGATCCACGGAGGCCGCAAGATCAAGCTGGCCTACAACGACGAACAGGGCCGGCCCAGCGACCGGGTCATCTGGCCGATCACCGTCGGCTATATGGAGACCAAGCGGCTGCTGATCGGCTGGTGCGAGCTGCGCAAGGATTTCCGTAGTTTCCGCACCGATCGCGTAGCCGAGGCCTGGTTCCTGGACGATCGTTTTCCGGAGCGCCCGGGCGTTCTGCGCGCGCGCTGGCGGCGGGAGATGGACGAGCGCCACGCGGCCTGGCGACGCGGCGAGAGCTGATCCGCCCTAGGCGGCGAAGATCGCCTTCAGATCCTCGTCGCCCAGGATGCGGAAGTCGCCCGCCGGCAGGTCGTCCGGCAGGACGAGGCCGCCCATCCGGTCGCGATGCAGGGCGACGACGTGGTTGCCCATGGCCGCGAACATCCGGCGCACTTGATGGTAGCGGCCTTCGGTGAGCGTCAGGAAGGTCTCGGTCGGCGACAGTATCTCCATCGTCGCGGGCAGCAGGGGCTTGGTCTCGCCCTCCAGCATCAGGCCGCCGGCCTCGAAGGTCGCCGCCTCGTCGCCGCGCAGGGGACGGTCGAGGGTGACGCGGTAGCGCTTGGCGACATGGTGCTTGGGCGAGATGACCTTGTGCAGCAGGGCGCCATCGTCGGTCATCAGCAGCAGGCCGGAGGTCTCCTTGTCCAGTCGTCCGATGGTCGAGATCGCCGGATCCCGCGCGCGCCAACGGGTCGGCAGCAGGTCGTAGACCAGCGGCCCCGATTCCTTGTGCGAACAGGTCACGCCCAGCGGCTTGTGCAGCATCAGGCAGAAACCCGGCAGCGGATCGATCGGCTTGCGGTCGATCTGCAGGCGCTGCTGGAGGTCGGGCGTCAGGGCGATGCGCTGCTCGGCGTCGCGGACGTGTTCACCGTCGATCAGGACATGGCCGTGCCGGGCCAGGGCCTGCATCTCCTTGCGCGAGCCGTAGCCCATGTTGGCCAGCAGGCGGTCCAGTCGGATGGTGGGCGTCTTGCTCACTTCACGGCCTCGATGACCTTGAACCCGCCCGCGTCGGCTCGCGGCGTCGCGGTTCGGAAGGCGTCGGCCAGAACGGCCTCGTACGGCAGGTGGCGGTTGGCGACGAGCCACAGCACGCCGCCCTTGCGCAGGAGCGACGCCGCCTGGCGGATGAAGGCCTGTCCCAGGCTCTTGTCCTCCGCGCCGCCGTCGTGGAACGGCGGGTTCATCACGACGAAGTCCAGGCTGCCGGGCTCCAGGCCGCTCTGGCGAGCATCGGCCCAGCGGATGTCGACGCGCGGGTCGGCGACGTTGCGCCGGGCGGCCTCGACAGCGCGGCGGTCTATGTCGATCAGGGTCAGCCGTTCGACCTTCAGCGAGGCCAGGACGGCATGGGCCAGGACGCCGACGCCGGCGCCCAGATCCGCTCCAGCGCCGGCCAGGGGCGGCAGAGTCTTCAGCAGCAGAGCGCTTCCGGGGTCGACGCGATCCCAGCTGAACACGCCCGGCTGCGTCCAGAGGCCCAGCGTCGGCGACAGGCGCGGCGCGCCTTCGGCCAGAGCCTCATCGAGGCCGGTCGGTGCGTCGGGCCTGCGCGTGATGCAGATGCGGTGGTGGCGGCGACCGTCCTCGTTCACCACGCAGCCAAAGGCTTCCAGATCCTTGCGCAGCCGCGAGCCGCCCTTGTCCTTGGGCGCGGCGGCGGTCAGCCGGCCGTTCGGCGCCAGCGCGCGCAGGGCCAGGGCCAGGGCGTAGCGCCGCTCGATCGTCCCTGGAGGCGCGAGCAGGGTCATGCTGGTCATCGACCCTGGCGCGACGGCCTCGAGGTCGGCAGCGCCGGGGACGAGCGGCGAGAAACGGATCGCGCCGGCCGGCGTCTCCGCCACCTCGCGCGGCGGGGCGCCATAGACGCCGTGTTGTTCGGAAGGTTCGGTCACGGGCCCCCTATAGTCGATCCTCTCCCGGGAGGGGAGGATCACCCGATCTCGACGATCTCCAGCTCATTGCCGGCCACCGTCGCCAGATCGCCGACGCTCCTGCCGAGCACGGCCTGGGCCAGGGGCGAGACGTAGCTGACGCTGCCCCGGGCGGGATCGGCCTCGTCCTCTCCGACGATGCGCCAGGTCTGGCGGCGGCCGTCCTCGCGCTCGACCGTCACCTGGCCGCCGAAGCGGACGGCGCCGTCGGCGGAAACCGGCTCGACCAGCTGGGCGCTGCCGCGGCGAGCCGACCAGTAGCGCAGATCCCGGGTCGCCCGGGCCATGGCGGTCCGGTCGTCTTTCACGTCGCCGGTCTGGGCCGCGGCATAGGCGGCGCGCGCGGCCGCCAACTCGGCTTCGATGGCCGCCAGCCCCTCCGGCGTGACCAGGTTCGGGTGCGGCGAGATCGGCCGATCCGGCAGGTCCGCCGCGGTGGCCTCGTAGTCCTCTTCCTTGGTGAAGGCGACGCTCATCAGTCCGTACTCGTGCTTTTCCGCCAACCTAGCACCGCTCGCGCGCCAGCGAGTCTGACATCGCCGTGTCGCACGGGCTGTGCCATGGTGCGTCGGGGGCTCTTTGAACGGAGACAGGATCATGGCTTTGTTGGACCAGATCACCGGCGCCCTCGGCGGCCAGGGACAGGATGGATTGAGCGCGGTGCTCGGCTCGCTTGGCGGCGAAAGCGGCGGCCTGGGCGGCCTGATCGGCAAGGCGCAGGAACTGGGCATGGGCGATGTCGTCCAGTCCTGGATCGGCAAGGGCGACAACCTTCCGATCAGCCCGGAACAGATTCAGGCCGTGCTGGGCTCCGGCGTGGTCGGCCAATTCGCCGAGAAGCTCGGCATCGACCCAGCGACCGCCGCGACGCAGCTGTCGGCGATCCTGCCCCAGGTGATCGACCAGCTGACGCCGGACGGCCAGGCTCCGGCGGCGGGCGCGGGCGGCCTGGGCGGCGCGCTCGGCAACCTTGTCGGCGGCGGTCTCGCCGGCGGTCTGGGCGACATGCTCGGCGGCCTGCTGAAGCGCTGATCGCGGGTTGACGTCCCTAGGGTGATGCCCGTCCCTCTGGCGTCAAGACAGACGCCAGAGGAGCCGCCCGATGACCTTCCAGCCTGACGACCTGATGTTCCGCCCCGGCCTGATGAAGGGCGAGCGGATTCTGATCACCGGCGGCGGCACCGGCCTGGGCAAGGTCATGGCCGAGGCCTGCTATATGCTGGGCGCGGAGGTCTACATCTGCGGCCGGCGCGGCGGCGTGCTCGACGAGGCCGCTCAGGAGCTGATGGCGGCCCATCCCGACGCTGGGGGCAAGGTCGTCGGCATCGCCTGCGACATCCGTGTCCCCGAGGCCATCAAGGAGATGGTCGACACGATCTGGGCCGACGGCGGGGCGCTGACCGGTCTGGTCAACAACGCCGCGGGCAATTTCATCAGCCGCACCGAGGACCTGTCGCCGCGCGGCTTCGACGCCATCGCCAACATCGTCTTCCGCGGTTCGTTCTTCGTGACGTTGGAGATCGGCAAGCGCTGGATCGAGGAGAAGCGGAAGGGCTCGGTGATCTCGATCCTGACCACCTGGGTCTGGAACGGCGGCCCGTTCACCGTACCCAGCGCGATGTCCAAGGCGGGTCTGAACGTGATGACCCAGTCGCTGGCCGTCGAATGGGGCCACAAGGGCATCCGCTTCAACGCCATCGCGCCGGGCCCCTTCCCGACCGAGGGGATGAGCGCGCGCCTCAATCCCGGTCAGCAGCAGGACGCCTATTCCGACATGCGCGGCAATCCGCTGGGCCGGGTCGGCGAGATGCGCGAACTGGCCAACCTGGCCGTCTACCTTCTCCATCCGCTTTCGACCTATGTGAACGGCCAGACGATCGCCATCGACGGCGCGTCGTACAACGCCGGCGGAGGCAACTTCGCCCGCCTGGCCGAATGGGGCGACGACCAATGGCAGGCTGTCAAGGACATGATCCGGGCGACCAACGACAAGGATCGCGCCCAGCGGACGGTCTGACGGATGGCGGACGGGATCCGGGCCGGCGGCTCCGCTCTACCCTAGAGCTCCAGCGAAACCGTTCGCCCGGCGCCCCACTGGACCTTGCCGTCGGCCGAGGCCGGCAGAAGTCGGGCCTTGCCGCCGTTGGAATAGATCCCATCGCGGAACAGCTTCTGCTCCTTGGCCCGGCGGCCGACGATCTCCGGCGGCCGGCGCCAGCTCATGAACTGCTCGGCCGCGGTGGTCTTGTCGCCCCGATTGATCGAGACGGTCAGGGCGGCTCTGGCGATCGCGCCGGTATTGAAATGGAACGAGACAAGGGCGTCGAACTCGGTCTGCGAGACCTTGGCCGTGACCGCCGTGTTCACGCCGTCCTCGTAACGGACCAGATCTCGCCGGAACAGCTCGATCGCTTCCTCCAACGCCATTGCGCCGGGATAGGTCTTCGGGTCCGGCTTGCCCGCGGCGGCGGTATGGCCGACGCCGATGGTCCAGATTCCCTTGCTGTCCAGATAGCGGGTCAGGACGACGGCCTCGTGGCCGATCAGCTCCAGGGCGCCCTCGCGGGACATCTTCATCTCATTCATCGCATCCTCCAAAGCGGCTAGATGCGAAAATGGGAATATATTCCTCATCTCGCAATACCCTGGATGCAATCTATGGTTAATGGGGCGTTAACCTGCAAGCGAGATGGTCGGGCCATGCGGACCGCGGCCCTTGTCCTGATCCTTGCCGGCGCGCTGGCGACGCCGGCTTCGGCTCAGCTGCGCGGCAAGATCCAGATCGTGAAGCCTGAAGCCGCCCCGGCCGGTCTGCGGGGCGTCGCGGGCGGGGCGTCGCAGGACGCGCCTCGACCCCGCGGCGACCTGTCCGCCCTGGTCCCGGCGCCGCCGCCGGTGCGTCCGGCCTCCAGCCCGCTTCCGGCCGAGGGCGGGCAGTGCCGCAAGACCTGCGCCCGCGATTACTACTTCTGCCTCTCGGCCGAGGACGAGGCGACCTGTTCGCCGATCTGGGTGAAGTGCCAGGCCCGCTGCGGCGGCTGACCCGGCGTCACCGTTGACGCCCGCGGAAACCACGAACACCCTCTCTGAAAGGCGATACGTCACGACGCCGACAGGGAGGGTCCGCAGTGGCCGAGCGTCTGCCGAAGGCCTGCATCATCGGGGCGGGATGCAGCGGGTTCACGACCGCCAAGCGGTTGAAGGAGCACGGAATCCCGTACGACTGCTTCGACATGTCCGACGATATCGGGGGCAACTGGTACTACAAGAACCCCAACGGCCTCTCGGCCTGCTACGAGAGCCTGCACATCGACACCAGCAAATGGCGGCTGGCTTTCGAGGACTTCCCGGTTCCGGCGGACTGGCCCGACTTTCCCCACCACGCTCAGCTGCTGCAGTACTTCAAGGACTACGTCGCGCATTTCGGGCTGCGCGAGACCATCACCTTCAACACCGCCGTGAAGAGCGCCCGGCGCAAGGTCGACGGGCTGTGGGAGGTGACGCTGTCGACGGGGGAGACCCGGCTGTACGACGTGCTGTTCGTCTGCAACGGCCATCACTGGAGCCCGCGAATTCCCGAGTATCCGGGCGAGTTCGACGGGCCGGCGTTCCATAGCCACGCCTACTGCGACCCCTTCGATCCCATCGACATGCGAGGCAAGAACGTCGTGGTCGTCGGCATGGGCAACTCGGCGATGGACATCGCCAGCGAGCTGTCACAGCGGCCGATCGCCAAGACCCTCTGGGTCTCAGCGCGCCGCGGGGTCTGGGTGCTGCCCAAGTACATCAACGGCAAGCCGGCCGATAAAACCGCTATGCCGCACTGGATGCCGCGCAAGCTGGGCCTGAGTCTGGCCCGGAAGATGATCAAGCGGACGTTGGGGGCCATGGAGGACTACGGGCTTCCCAAGCCGGACCACGAGCCGCTGGAAGCCCACCCCTCGGTCAGCGGAGAATTCCTGACCCGGGCCGGCTGCGGCGACGTGAAGTTCAAGCCGGCGATCAAGGCTCTGGAGGGGCGAAAGGTCCGCTTCGCCGACGACAGCGTCGAGGATGTCGACGCTATCGTCTTCGCCACCGGCTACGACATGCGCTTCCCGTTCTTCGACGACCCGAACCTGCTGCCGGACGCCGATCATCGGCTGCCGCTCTTCAAGCGGATGATGAAGCCGGGGGCGCCGAACCTGTTCTACATGGCCCTGGCCCAGCCGCTGCCGACGCTGGTGAACTTCGCCGAGCAGCAGAGCAAGCTGGTCGCCGCCTACCTCACCGGCCGTTACATGCCGCCGCCGGACGCGGAGATGGAGCGGATCATCGCCAAGGACGAGGAGACGCATATGGCGCACTACTACAAGGCCAAGCGCCACACGATCCAGGTCGACTTCGGGGTCTACGTCCACGACCTGCTCAGGGAGATCGAGCGCGGCGGACGGCGCGCTGCGGCGGCGGGAAACCGCCTGCCCGTGCCGGCGCGTGCGGAGACGGTGAAGGCCTAGGGCGCGAACGCGCGCAGGAAGGCCGCAACGTGGAAGGCGCGATAATGGCCGCGCTCCACCGCGTCATCCATGGGCAGGGCGTAGCCGACCGCGCCCAGCGAGGTCTGCAGGAACGGGGCGTAGAACAGCCGGGCCATCAGCAGGGGATCGTTGCCGGCCGCCAGTTCGCCACGCGTCATCGCCCGCTCGAACGCCCGCGCCAGGGCGACCAGTCCGGGCGCCAGCACCTCGCGCCGGATGAAGCCGGCGATCTCCGGCCGGCGGCCGGCCTCGTCCATCGCCAGCATCAGGTAGCGGCGCGTCAGGCCGGTGGACTGAAGCTGCTCGACCCGTTCGGAGAAGCCGGCGACCATGTCCGAGATGGGCCCCGGATGCTCGTCGACCCAGCGCACCACCGCCCGTGCGGGTTCGGCCAGGTCCTCCTCCAGAAGCGCCTCGATCAGCCGGTCCTTGCTGGGGAAGTAGCGATAGACGGCCGGCTTGGTGACGCCTACCGCCGCCGCGACCTCGTCCATGCGCGCGGTCTCGAAACCTTTGCGGGCGAACAGCTCGCGCGCGGCGGCCAGAATCTCGCGCGGGCGGGCTCGGGCGCGTTCGCCACGAGTGGTTGGTCTGGTCTGCGCTGCGGTCACGGTACGCAATCTCCTGCTTCGCGTCGGCGAGCGTAGCTATATACTCACGGGTAACCAACGAGAGGAAATGCCGTGACTCCGAGCGTCGATGTCTTCTGGTCGTTCCGCAGCCCCTATTCCTACCTGGCGACGCCGCAGCTGGTCCGGCTGCGCGAGGATTTCGACCTGCAGATCGTGGTGCGGCCGGTGCTGCCGATCGCCGTGCGGATCGACGGCTTCTTCAAGCGGGTGAACCCGCTCTGGCCGCCTTACCTGGCGCGGGACATCTATCGGCTGGGCCAGATGCAGGGCGTGCCGATCCGCTGGCCTCGTCCCGATCCGATCGTCATGGACATCGCCAGCGGCGAGGTGCCGGCCGATCAGCCCTACATCCATCGCCTGACGCGCCTTGGCCAGGCGGCGGCGGAGGCGGGGCGCGGACTGGAGTACGTCGCCGAGGTTGGAGCGGTGATCTGGTCGGGCGCCGTCGACGACTGGCATCTGGGCGATCACCTCGCCAGGGCGGCCGAGCGGGCGGGCCTGGACCCGGGGGCGTTGGAGCGGGCGGCGGCGTCCGAAGCCGACCGGCTGGACGCCCAGATCGCCGCCAATCAGCAGGCGCTGGAGAGCGCGGGTCACTGGGGGGTTCCGACCATGGTCTTCGACGGGGAACCGTTCTTTGGACAGGATCGTTTGGACGTGCTGCGCTGGCGTCTCGAGCAACGCGGGGTGTCGAAGCGCCGTTCAGAAGCCATTCAGGCGCACTAGGTTGATCTGCGCCCGGGCAGCGGCGAAAACGTCGCAGAACGGCGCTATCTCGGCGCACAGGAATGAGGTCTAGGCCATGAGCAACCATCGAATCATCCTGGGAGCGGCCGCCATCGCCCTGGCGGTCGCCGGCGCCGCGGAGGCCCAACCGAGCGGCCGGGAGCGGATCACCCTCTATGAAGGCCCCAATTTCACGGGCCGCTCGTTCACGGCCGACCAGGACATTTCGAACCTGCCGCGCGAGTACAACGACCGCGCGATGAGCGTGCGGATCGTCGGCAGCTGGAAGATCTGCGAGAACAGCAACTACGGCGGCCGCTGCGTCGACATCGACCGCGACGTCTCGGATCTGCGGTCCTGGGGCATGGATCGTACGATCAGCTCCATGCGCAACACCGACTCCTACGGCGGTGGCGGCGGCGGCTGGAACGGCGGCGGCGGTCGTCCGCCGGGCGGCGGCTGGGGCGGCGGTTCGCGCCAGCCCAGCATCACCTTCTACGAAGGCCCGAACTTCACCGGCCGGTCCTACTATTCCGACCAGAACATCTCGAACCTGCCGCGCGAGTACAACGACCGCGCCATGAGCGTGCGGATCCGCGGCAGCTGGAGGCTCTGCGAAAACAGCGATTACGGCGGCCGCTGCGTCGACATCGATCGCGACGTCTCGGATCTGCGCTCGTGGGGCATGGATCGCACGATCAGCTCGGCCCGCAACACCGACTCCTACGGTGGCGGTGGCGGTGGCGGCGGCGGCTGGAACGGCGGCGGCGGAGGGCGCCCGCCGGGCGGCGGCTGGCGCCAGCCGACCATCACCCTCTACGAGGGACCCAACTTCTCCGGCCGTTCGATCACCATCGATCAGGACTACACCAACCTGCCGCGCGAATATAACGACCGGGCGCTCAGCCTCCGGGTCCAGGGCAGCTGGCTGATCTGTCAGGATGCGAACTATCGCGGCCAATGCATCTCGGTGGATCGCGATGTCCGCGACTTGGATCGCATGGGACTGGGCCAGGCGATCTCGTCCCTGCGCTACGAAGGGCGCGACCGCTAGCGGTCGGACATAACGTCGCTCTTTTCGGCGGTGCGCGAGACCTGTTAGCGTACCGCCGATGAGTGACGCCGCCCTCCTAGCACCCGGCAAGCGCGAGCAGACCAAGGTCGCGAACCGACGGGCCATTCTTGACGCCGCTCGCGAGGTTTTCGCCGAGCTCGGATACGAAGCCGCGACCGTTCGCGACATCATCCGTCGGACCGGCCTCGCGTCGGGCACCTTCTACAACTACTTCCGCTCACGCGAGGAAGTGTTCGAGGCGTTGGCCGACGACGGCGCGGCCCGCTTCCGGCCGATCCTGCGGGCTTGCTGGGAGGCCTCGAACACCTTCGAGGGCTACCTGCGCGCGGCGATCCAGGCCTATTTCGACTTCATGGCCGACGAGCATGAGAACTGGCTGGCGGGCCGCCCGCCCGGCGAGCGGCATCCGCATGTGCGCGTCAAGACGCCGGAGATAGAACGGGTGTTCCTGGAGGTCCGCGGGGCCTTCGCCCAGGTGATGGAGGCCGGCGGCGCCCCTCGGGTCGACGCCGACTACCTGTCCGCCGCCTGCATCGCCGTCGCGCGCGAGGTCGGGGACAAGATGATGGAACGCCGTCCCATCGATACGGTCGGCGCCACCGACTTCGCGGTCAAGCTGATCCTCGGCGGCATACCGGCGCTTCCGCGCCTGGCGCCGTGACGGAGGCGACCGGTGGCTGACCCCGCAGTCCAGAAGACGATCCTGAGCGTCCTTCTGTCCCTCCCGACCCCGGTGCTGCGGGCCCTGTCCGGCGGCGGCGTGGTCTATCAGGGCGGGCGCACGCTGGACCCCCGCTTCCAGTTCCTGGCCGCCGGCGCCAAGCGGATGCCCGCGATGTCGTCGCTGTCGCCGGAGGAAGCGCGGGCCGCCAGCGCGGGCGGGCTGGTCCTGATGGCCGGCAAGCCCGAGCCCGGCGTCCGGATGGAGAACCTCAGCTTCGACGGCCCTGGCGGGTTGGTGAGGCTGCGCGCCTATCGACCGGCGGAGCAGGACAGCGCAGCGCCCCTGATCGTCTACGCCCACTTCGGCGGCGGCGTGATCGGCGACCTGGAGACCAGCGACGTCTTCTGTCAGATCCTGGCCCGGATCGCGCGTACGGCGGTGCTGTCGGTCGACTATCGCCTGGCGCCGGAGCATCGATTCCCCGCCGGCCTCGAGGATGTGCTCGCCGCGTATCGCTGGGGACGCGACAACGCCGCGCGGTTCGGCGCCGCGCCTGGCGTCGCGGCCATCGGCGGCGACTCCATGGGCGGCAACTTCTCGGCCATCGTGGCCCAGGAGTTGAAACGCCTCGGCGAGGCTCAGCCGGCTCTGCAGCTGCTGATCTATCCCGCGGTGGATGTGGCCAGCGAGACCCAGTCCATGACCACCTACGGCGACAGCTACCCGTTGTCCCGCGACACCATGAACTGGTTCATGGGCCACTACATGGGTCCCGACGCCGATCCCGCCGATCCGCGCCTGTCGCCGATCAAGACCGCGGACCTGGCCGGCTTGGCGCCGGCCGTGATCATCACCGCGGGCTTCGATCCGCTGGTCGACCAGGGGGAGTGCTACGCCAAGCGGCTCAAGGACGCCGGGGTGCCGGTGATCTACCGCTGCTACGACGGCATGGCGCACGGCTTCACGGCCTTCACGGGGGCCATTCCGTGCGCCGACGTGGCCTGCCGCGAGATCGCGGGGTTCGTGCGCCAGGCCTATGACGGGATGCTGAAGTAGGCGGCCGTCCGACGGGGGTGACTCCCCCAGCGGAACAGCCTCTAACACGGCTCCGAGCAAGGGAGCGGAAGCATGCGCGCGCTGGTCGTCGACAGTCTGGGCGAGTTCTACGCCGGAACCTCGGTGCGCGAGGTCGAGACGCCCGCGCCCGGCCCCGGCGATGTGCTGGTCAAGGTCCGCGCGGCCAGCGTCAACTTCCCCGACCTGCTGATGACCAAGGGCGAGTACCAGTTCAAGCCGCCCCTGCCGTTCACGCCGGGTCTGGATCTGGCGGGGGAGATCGTCGCGGTCGGCGACGGCGTGACCGGCTGGAAGATCGGCGATGCGGTCGTCGGCGGAGCCCGGCTGGGCGGCTTCGCGGAATACGCTGTCCTGTCGGCCTCCACGTTGAAGCCCAAGCCGCAGCGGTTGAGCTTCGCCCAGGCGGCGGCCTACGGGGCGGCGTACCTGACCGCCTACGTCGCTCTGGTGCGGCGGGCGCGGGTCCAGCCGGGGGAGTGGGTGTTGGTCCACGGCGCCGCCGGCGGGGTCGGGCTGGCGGCCGTCGACATGGCCAAGGCCCTCGGCGCCAGGGTGATCGCGGCCTCGGCCTCCGACGAGAAGCTGAAGATCGTCGCGGACGAGTATCAGCCCGACGCCGTCGTCAACATCACCGGCGGGTTCAAGGACCAGGTCAAGGCGATCACCGGCGGGGCCGGGGCGGATGTGATCTACGATCCGGTCGGCGGCGACGTCTTCGACGAGAGCGTGCGCTGCATCGCCTTCGACGGCCGGCTGCTGGTGATCGGCTTCACCTCGGGGCGGATCCCGACGGTTTCGGTCAACATGCCGCTGATCAAGGGGTTCTCGGTGATCGGGGTGCGGGCCGGCGAGTACGGCCGTCAGTTCCCAGCCAAGGGCAAGGAGAACCAGGACGCCATCTGGCGGATGGCCGACGAGGGCGTGATCCGACCGCGCGTCCACGCCGAGCTGCCGCTGGAGCAGTGGCGCGAGGCCTTCGACCTGCTCGCCGATCGCAAGGTGGTGGGCAAGGCGATCATTCGCCCCGACCTGTAAGGCCTTGGCTTGACTCGCGAAGTCCCTTCCCGTATTTCCGCCCGCTCATCGCGACGGGCCTGGGCCTGGCGCGTCTCGATTTTTGAACTTGGAGCTTTCCCGTGAGCAAGCGGACCTTTCAGCCCTCGCGTCTCGTGCGCAAGCGCCGTCACGGCTTCCGGCTGCGGATGTCGACCAAGAACGGCGCCAAGATCATCGCGCGTCGTCGCGCCAAGGGCCGCAAGCGCCTCTCGGCCTAGCGTCTGACGCGCGCGTCCCCATCTGCGTCTCACGACGAAGGGGCGGGACGACTTGCAGCCAACGCCTGACATCCAGCGACTGAAGCGGCGGCCGGAGTTTCTCCTGGCCGCCAAAGCGCCTTCCTGCGCCCGCGGCGCGGTCGTGGTGCAACGGCGCGACCGCGCCGATGACAATCCCGCTATCCGCGCCGGCTTCACGGCGACCAAGAAGATCGGCGGCGCCGTCGATCGCAACCGCGCCAAACGCCGCCTGCGCGAGGCCGCGCGCCTCCTGCTCCCCCAGATCGGTCGTCCTGGCTCCGACTACGTCTTCATCGCCCGCGGCGGCACGACGACGCGGGGGTGGGACCGTCTCCTTGACGATGTGAAAAGCGCGCTGATAAGGCTCGCCGCCGATCCCGGCCCCGCCCCGGCGTCCGCCGACGCCCCGTCCGACCTCTCGCGCCCCGGTTAGTCCGCTCCATGCAGCAGAACGACTCCCGCAACACGATCGCGTTCTTCGCTATCGCCGTGCTGATCCTGATCGGCTACCAGTTCTTCGTCTTCGAGCCGCAGAAGGCCCAGAAGGCGGCGGAGAGCCGGGCGAAGGCCGCGGCCGCCCAGGCCCAGGCGCCGACCGGGCCGATGGTCCCCAAGGTGGTCACGCGTGAGGTCGCCAAGGCGGCCAGCCCGCGCGTGGCGGTCGACACCCCGGCGCTGTCCGGCTCGCTGCGCCTGCAGGGCGCGCGGATCGACGACCTGTACCTGAAGGGTTACCGCGAGACCCTGGCCAAGAATTCGCCGCCGGTGGAGCTGTTCCGTCCCGAGGGCGCCGAGCACGCCTGGTTCGCCGAGTTCGGCTGGACCGGTCAGAACATCCCCGGCCTGCCGGGCGCGCAGACCGTGTGGACCAAGACCGCCGGCGACGTGCTGGCTCCCGGCAAGCCGGTCACCCTGACCTACGCCGCGCCGAACGGCCTGACCTTCACCCGCAAGGTTTCGGTCGACGACAAGTTCATGTTCACGATCGACGACGCCGTGACCAACGCCGGCGGCGTTCCGATCACCCTGGCGCCCTATGCCTCCGTCCAGCGGCAGGGCCTGGCCCCGCACCATGGCAAGGGCCAGAACGTCCATGAGGGCGCGGTCGGCATCCTGTCGGACGGCGACAAGGGTCGCGAACTGCGCCTCAGCAAATACAAGGACTGGAAGAAGAAGGCCTCCCAGACTTTCGCCTCGACGGGCGGCTGGCTGGGCGTCACCGACAAATACTGGCTGGCGGCCCTGGTCCCGAACCAGTCCGAGAAGATCAACGCGTCCTATCGCGTCACGCCGAGCCAGGACGTCGACATCTACGACGTCAACTACGTTGGCGCGCCGCGCACCATCGCGGCCGGCGCCACCGTCACGGAGACCACCCGCCTGTTCGCGGGCGCCAAGGTCGTCCAGGACCTGCAGGGCTACGAGAAGGCGCTCGGGATTCCCGACTTCGACAAGGCCGTCGACTGGGGGATGCTGTGGTTCTTCACCCGGCCGTTCTTCATGGCGCTGGAGTACATCTTCGGCCTGGTCGGCAACTTCGGCGTCGCCATCCTGGCGGTGACCCTGCTGGTGCGCCTGCTGCTCTTCCCGCTGGCGCACAAGAGCTACGAGTCCATGTCGCGGATGAAGAAGCTCCAGAAGCCGATGGAAGAGCTCAAGGCCCGCTACAAGGACGACCCGGCCAAGATGCAGCAGGAGACGCTGGCCCTGTACCAGCGCGAGAAGGTCAACCCGGTCGCGGGCTGTCTGCCGATCCTGCTGCAGATCCCGATCTTCCTGGCCTTCTACAAGGTGCTGTCGGTCACCATCGAGATGCGGCACGCGCCGTTCATCGCCTACATCCAGGACCTGTCGGCGCCGGATCCGCACACCATCCTGAACCTGTTCGGCCTGATCCCGTGGAACGTCGCCGCGACGCCGTTCATCGGCGGCGTCGACGCCCTGGTGCACCTGGGCCCGCTGCCGCTGCTCTACGGCTTCACCATGTGGCTGACGACGGCGATGAACCCGCCGGCGCCCGATCCCATGCAGCAGCGTATCTTCCAGCTGATGCCGATCCTGTTCACCTTCATCATGGCCGGCTTCCCGGCGGGCCTGCTGCTGTACTGGACGTTCTCGAACGTGTTCTCGATCTTCCAGCAGTACATCATCATGCACCGTCTGAAGGTCGATAACCCGATCGACGACTTCCTCGCCAAGATCCGCGGCGAGGGGAAGGCGATCGGTTGACCGAGGTCTTCGACCAGGACGAGATCGAGGCCGCGCGCGTCCTCTTCGCCCATCCGGTCGCCTTTATGATGGGGGCGGTCCGGATGGACGGGCTGCCCGCGCCGGACCTGCCGGAGGTGGCCTTCGCCGGCCGCTCGAACGTGGGCAAGTCCAGCCTGATCAACGCCCTGGTCGGGCAGAAGTACCTGGCCCGGGCCTCGAACGAGCCGGGGCGGACCCGCGAGATCAACTTCTTCAATCTCGACGACAAGCTGCGGCTGGTCGACCTGCCCGGCTACGGCTTCGCCCGGGTGTCGCGCGGGGTGGCGAACAAGTTCCAGGACCTGGGCCGGGCCTATCTGCGCGGTCGGCCGAACCTGAAGCGGGTCTATCTGCTGATCGACGCGCGCCACGGCCTCAAGGACGTCGACAAGGAGGCGCTGGACGCGCTGGATCTCGCCGCTGTCAGCTACCAGATCGTCCTGACCAAGGCCGACAAGCTGAAGGCCGCCGAGATCGAGAAGGTCGTCGCCAAGACGGTCGAGGCGATCCGCAAGCGCCCCGCCTCCTTCCCGCGGGTGCTGGCGACCTCGTCCGAGAAGGGCGTCGGCATCCCGGATCTGCGCGCCGAGGTGAAGGCCGCCTGCGAGGTCTAGGCCTTGCGTGGTTCGAGACGCCGGGCTGAGGCCCGGCTCCTCACCATGACGAACGTGGGTGGCGATCTGCTGAATTCGTCATCCTGAGGAGCGAGCCTCAAGCGAGCGTCTCGAAGGACGCACTACGCCTACTTCCGCACCACCTCGCCGCCCTTCATCACGAAGGTCACCCGCTCCAGTTCGCTGACGTCGGCCAGCGGATCGCCTTTCACCGCGATCAGGTCGCCGTAGCGGCCGACCGAGACCTGGCCCACGTCGCCGACCTGGCCCAGCGCCGCGGCCGCGTTGACCGTCGCGGCCTGGATCGCCTGAAGCGGGGTGGCGCAATAGCGGACCATCACGGCGAACTGCCTGGCGTTGTCGCCGTGCGGATACACGCCGGCGTCGGTGCCGTAGACCTGCTTCACCCCGGCCTTGACCGCCTTGCAGAAGTTCTGGCGCTGGGCCTCGCCGATGGCGCGATCCTTCTCGATTTCGCTCTCGCGGACGCCGTTCTTGCGGCCCTCGGCCTGGGTGTAGTCGGTGTTGTAGATGTCCATCGAGAACCAGGTCCCGGCCTTCAGGGCGTCCTTGATCCCCTGATCGTCGACCAGGGAGACGTGTTCGATGGTGTCGACGCCGCCGGCGATGGCGGCGCGGATGCCCTCGGGTCCGTGGGCGTGGGCGGCGACCTTGAGACCCTGCATATGGGCCTCGGCGGTGATCGCCTTGATCTCCTCGACGGTCATCTGCTGCACCCCGACGCCGTCGTTGGAGAAGACCCCGCCCGTGGCGCAGATCTTGATCGCCTTGGCTCCGTACTTGTGCATCTGGCGGACCATGCGGCGCGCCTCTTCCGGGCCGTCGGCGACCGCCGGGCTGACCGCTTCGACCGAAGGTGGGAAATAGGTCTGGTCGCAGTGGCCGCCCGTCGCGCCGATGGCGTAGCCGGCCGGCACGATCCGGGGGCCCTTGATGAAGCCTTCCTCGATCCCCTGTTTCAGGGCCACGTCGTTGTAGCGGTCGGCGCCGACGTTGCGGACGGTGGTGAAGCCGGCGTCCAGGGTGCGGGCCGCATGGGCGACGCCGACGACGGCCCAGAAGCTGTCGGTGAAGCGCAGACCCGTGTAGCCGCCGTACAGCGGGCTGGCGTCGAGATGGACGTGCATGTCGATCAGGCCTGGCAGCAGGGTCTGGCCGGGCAGGTCGACGTGCTCGTACCCCGGCTGCAGGGTCATCGCGGCCAGGGAGCCGATCGCGGTGATCCGGCCATCCACGATGACTACGGC
The DNA here is from genome assembly GCF_002749615.1 of Caulobacter mirabilis. Classification (GTDB taxonomy): domain Bacteria; phylum Pseudomonadota; class Alphaproteobacteria; order Caulobacterales; family Caulobacteraceae; genus Caulobacter; species Caulobacter mirabilis. The sequence continues at coordinate 4,335 of NZ_CP024201.1, read as the reverse complement.
GGGGTTCTCGACATAGCGGCCGGTCGAGACGTCGAGCAGCCGGGCGGCGGTGACGACCACGGTCTTCTTGGGGGCGGGCGGCGCGGGCTGGGCCCCAGCGGCGCCTCCCGCGGCGATGGCGACAGCGAAGGCGGCGACGGCGACCAGGCGCATGATGGTTCCCCCGAGATGATCCGGCGACTGTACCGATACGCCTGTCGATTGCGAGCACTTGCCTAAACGCTCCCGCAACGCTTGTGTCATAGGATTCGCTGGGCTCAGCCGTCGGGGAGCGCTTGTCCGTGAAGATCGAGGTCGTCAGGCCGTGGGAGCTGACCGCCGACGCCGTCGCGCGTTGGACGGCTCTGCAGTCGGCTGACCGGGTGCTCGAGAGCCCGTTCCTTTCGCCGCATTGGCCGCGCGCCGTCGCCAAGGCGCAGGGCGCGCCGACCGACAACCGCGGCGTCCGCGTGGCCGTGATCGGCGGACTGGACGACCCCAAGGGCTTTCTGGCCGCCCGCGTCAGCGCCTTCTCGGCGATGCCGGCGGGCGCGCCGATGTGCGACTACCAGGGTCTGGTCGCGGAACCGGGCCTGGAGGTCGATCCGCGCGCCCTGGTCTCGGCGCTCGGCGTCGGCCGTCTCGATTTCAGCGAGATGCTGCAGGATCAGCAGGTTTTCGCCCCGCATGTCCGCGGTTCGGACGTGTCCCGTGTCATCGACGTGTCCTGCGGCTACGCGGCCTATGAGGCCGAGCGGCGGGAGGCGGGCGTCTCCGCCCTCAAGGACACCGACAAGAAGCGGCGCAAGGTCGAACGCGAGGTCGGCCCGGTCACCTTCACCGCCTTCTCGCGATCCAAGGCCGATTTCGACAGGTTGGTCGAGTGGAAGCGCGCCGCCTGGAAGGCGACGGGCCAGACGGACGTCTTCTCCGCCGATTGGCCGCAGCGGTTGGTGCGGGGGCTGTTCGCCAGCCGAGATCCCGACTTCGGCGGAGTGCTGTTCACCCTGCATTTCGGCGACCAGCTGGCCGCCGCCCAACTGGACATCCACGGCGGCCGTACGGTGCACAGCTGGATCATCGGCCACGAGGCGGCGTTCGAGCGCTATTCGCCGGGCATGATCCTGTTCCAGTCGATCCTGCGCTGGATGGACGACGTCCCCTACGATCGTCTGGACCTGGGCGCCGGGGACTATCGATTCAAGCGCGAGCTGGCGAACCAGACGGTCGGCGTTTCGCACGGCTTCGTCGGCAACCCGTCGGCCTCGGCGCTGATCCGCCAGGCCGCCTACGGCGTGCGCCAGGCGGCCGAAGCGCTGCCTCTGGGCCGGGTTTCGGAGCTGCCAGGGAAGGCGATGCGCCGACTGGACCTGTTGCGGGGCTTGCGGTGAGGGGCCGGGCCCTTTAACCGCAACCTGCGATGACCCTGACCCTCGACGACATCAAGGCCGCCGCCGGCCGGCTGGCTGGCCACATCGAACGCACGCCCTGCCGCCACTCGCGGACGCTGTCGGAAATCACCGGCGCGGAGGTATGGGTCAAGTTCGAGAACCTGCAGTTCACCGCCGCCTACAAGGAGCGTGGCGCGCTGAACAAGCTGCTGCTGCTTTCCGAGGAAGAGCGGCGCCGCGGCGTCATCGCCGCCAGCGCCGGCAACCACGCCCAGGGGCTGGCCTATCACGGCGCCCGCCTCGGCGTGCCGGTCACGATCGTGATGCCGCGGGGCACGCCGTTCGTGAAGGTGCAGCACACCCAGGCCCACGGGGCCAATGTGGTCATCCACGGCGACACCTATGACGACGCCGCCGCCCACGCACAGAAGTTGCGTGAGGAGCAGCAGCTGACCTTTGTCCACCCGTTCGACGACCTGGACGTCATGGCCGGCCAGGGCACCATCGCCCTGGAGATGCTCGAAGACGCGCCCGACCTGGAAGTCCTGCCGGTGCCGATCGGCGGCGGCGGCCTGATCAGCGGCGTCGCCGTAGCGGCCAAGGCGATCCGTCCGGATATCCGCATCTTCGGCTGCGAGCCGGCGATGTATCCGTCCTTCACCGCCCGCATGCGCGGCATGAACGCCCAGGCGGGCGGCCAGACCATCGCCGAGGGCATCGCCGTCAAACAGGTCGGCCAGGTCACCTACGGCGTCGTCCGGCCGCTGATCGAGGACGTGCTGCTGCTCGAGGAGCCCTATTTCGAGCGGGCTCTCAGCCTCTACTGCAATGTCGAGAAGACCGTGGTCGAGGGGGCCGGCGCGGCTTCGCTGGCGGCGCTGCTGGCCTATCCCGAGCGGTTCCGCGGCAAGAAGGTCGGCCTGATCGTCACCGGCGGCAACATCGACACCCGCCTGCTGGCCAGCGTCCTGACCCGTGAGCTGGTTCGCGCCCAACGGCTGGTCTCGTTGCGCATCATCGGCGACGACCGTCCGGGCCTGTTGGCCACGGTCAGCCACGTCATCGGCGAGCATGGCGGCAACATTATCGAGGTGGCCCACAACCGCTTGGCCCTGGACGTGCCGGCCAAGGGCGCGGAGTTCGACATCATGATCGAGACCCGCGACGCCCAGCACACCCAGGAGATCATGGACGCCCTGCGCGCCAGCGGATATCCGCCTCGGGCGGTCTAGGAGAGTATCGATGCTTCGTCGCTCGCTTATCGTCGCCCTCGCCGGGCTGACGCTGGTCGCCTGTAATCGCGGACCGGCCGAGATCGACCCGGCCTTGATCCAGGCCAATGCGGCGACCGCCGCCGCCTTCATGGAGAAGACGGCCAAGGAGCCGGGCGTTCAGAAACTGCCGTCCGGCGTGCTCTACCAGATCATCGCCAAGGGGCCGGGAACCGGCGTCTCGCCGAAGCCCGCCGACGACATCAAGGTCCATTACGAAGGCAAGCTGATCTCTGGCGAGGTCTTCGACAGCTCCTACCAGCGCGGCGCGCCGGCGGTGATGCAGTTGCGCGGCCTGATCCCGGCCTGGGTCGAGGCCCTGCAGCAGATGAAGCCGGGCGATCAGTGGATCCTCTATGTGCCGCCTGAACAGGGCTATGGCGCACAGGGCGGCGGCCCGATTCCGCCCAACAGCGTGCTGATCTTCAAGATCGAGCTGGTCGACGTCCTGCCGGCGGCGGGAACGACCGCGCTGGGCTAGGCGCCGACTCCGCCTGATGAACCTTGTTCGCGCAGGCTGTTCCGCGCAAGGTTCACGCAACCGTCCTCCAGTCCGAATGGAGCGTATGGGTTGGAGGGGTGTCATGCGGATCGTGCGTCGTCGTTTCATTCAGTGTGCGGGTGCGGCTGGGCTCATAGGACTCGGGACGCCGGTCGCGGCGCGCGCCGACGACACGCTCGATGGGGTCGTCACGGAGTTCATGAGCACCCCGCCGGGGCTCCGGTCGAACGCGATCCTCTATCGCAAGGCCGACGAGGAGTTTCCGGATCTTTCCTACGAAGGGTCGGAGCGGGCCGCGGCGCAGGCCAGGCGCTGGATCGCCCGTCTCTCGCCGTTGAAGAGCGCGCCGCTGGACGACGACGCCCGCGACACGCTCGGCGTCCTGCTCTGGGAGCTTGAAACCAGTCTCGGACACCATCGCTACTACTGGCTGGACTCGCCGCTCAGCGCCGACGGATCGGCGATCGAGATAGGGATAGGACGTCTTGCGACGGCCCCGCTCCAGACGACGGCCGATCTTGACCAGTATCTCGCCCGGCTGGAGGCCTTTCCCGCCTACGTCGGACAGGTGGAAACCAAGGTTCGGGGGCAGGAGAGCAGACGCGTGCTCTCGCATCGGGAGACCGTCATAGCGGAGGTCGGTCACCTCGATCGCATCTTGGCGGCGCCCGCCGACGCCTTCGTTCCCGCGACGGGGCGTCTTTCAAAGATCCCGGCCGCGGCGGCGGCGCGATTCCAGGCCACGGCGAGGGCGCTGACCGAAGGCCGCGTCGTCCCTGCGCTTCGCCGCCTGGCCGATTATCTCAGAAGCGACTACCTGCCCCGGACGAACGATGCGGTCGGGCTGTGGCGGCTTCCCGAAGGGGCGGACTACTACCGGTTCCTGCTCCGCTCCAACGTCACGCTGGATCTCGACCCCTCCGATGTCCACGCTCGGACGCTGGAAACCGTGGCGGAGGCCGATCGGGACCTGGCGGCGCTGCGTCGAGAGATCGGCTTCCAGGGGTCGGCCGAGGCGTTTCATGCCGAACTGCTGACTGGCGCCCGTTGGAAGGCGTCCAGTGTCGAGGAAGTGTCGGACCGCTTCACGGCTGGGCTCCGGCGCTTCGACCCTGTCTATGCTCGCTTCTTTGAACGACCGCCGAGCACGCCCTTCGGCGTCGAGCCCCAGGCGCCGGAATACAACGACATC